>JBAVLE010000195.1:0-18802 GCA_049688735.1 Candidatus Angelobacter sp.
GCTTACCACGTGGCTTTGCGCAAGCGCTTCCGTGGGAACAATGAAGAGTGCAACCAATAGGGTAGCAAGCGCCATGCGAAGCGTTTGCCGCAGATCAAATTGCATAAGTCAAGCTCCTCCGCTAATGTTCCGGCCAGATAGAAAGTATACATGACCTTGCTGCGAACACTTTGATCTGAGTACAAGTGCTCTTGGTCTCGCCGCAGAAAAATTAACGACAATGCGCGTATTCCTGCTAAACCTCTATAGGCCCGGTAATTGGTCCAGTCACTAGATTGGAACTGCAAAGCAGGGGAGCAGTTGCCTGCTCCCCGCTGAATGCAGTATTTGATTTCCAGCTGTTCTCAGTTGGTTGAATCCGTCTTGCTCTGTGCTTTGGCCGATTCTGTTCCCAGTTGCAGAGAGACTTTCTTGCCCGCGAATTGCAGTACTTTCAGTTCGCGCTCGCCTTTGGCTCCGTTCAATACTTCCGCCTGCGTATCGCTGGCTTTGCTGTCCAGCGCGATTACCTGCGCCGGCGCCGTGGCCACAACTTTTTTGCCTTGCATAATGTTTACCTGCGCTGTGGGCCCCGAGCCTTCCCACTGTGCGGTGTATTCACCCGCAGGTAGCGTTGTGCCGTTCACTTGTGTAGCTGCGGAAAGCTCGAAGCTGCTCTTGTGGGAATCGCTCGCTGCAAATGCGCTGGTGGTGAATGCCAATACCAGTGTTGAGAATATGATCCGGGAAAATAAAATGGACTTCATTACCGCTCCTAATTCTTTCCCGCAGTTCGGCGGGAACCGATTTGAAGGCGGCCTTTTTTGATCGGCTATGAACTTTTCAATCCTCGCCGATGACCTACAATTCTTTCCGTGGGCTAAGAAAACAGGCGTGCGTATGCATGCCGATTCCGGGGACTGTTCTCGCCTGGGGCCGCCAAAACCGTGGGCGTGAACATTCCCTGAACCCCGTAAATCTTGCTACGTTTCAGCTCTTGTCGTGCTCTTGTCTTCTCTTCTTACTTGCAAGGACGATGCCAAACAATCAAAAGTTTCAACCAATTTGCCTCAGCATGATTTTTTAGACGCCCGGTGTATTGGCGCGTTAGCATTCACTCATCCCTCTTACTCAGTCTTTACATTTTTCTGAACAACTCGTCCCATCCAAGTGTGCGGAAATGAATTGAGATCGTTCGAAAATGAACAGTAGCAACGCATCAATGTGAGCTTTCGTAACGGGGGAGCGATTCAATACATAAATATTTTTGGAACAAAAATTTGTGTGGGGCGGAGCGTGCGCGTTCAAACATCGATTTCGCTGAGCGCGATCACCGGCCGCAAAGCGGGCAATTTCGCTATGCAGGCTTCGCTCGGTTTGAGAGATAGTGCTTCCTTGGCCTGGTAAACACGGCGGACATGTTGCTCAAGGAAATGCGCGATCTCGGGCGCCAAAAGTTTGCCGGTATTCCAATCGACGCCAATGGAAGGTTCGCCGGCCACATGCTGGCTGGCGTCAGTTGAGCCCACCGATGGCGGGATGTTATCCGGAGCGGCATAGTTGACGAAAGCGGGCGCGCCGGGAAGCAGGTGGCGGAGGCACCGGCACATGCGTAACCGATCCTTCACAAAACGCCACGACCGGACCTGTGACGGCACAGGACGCCCTGGCCACCATCGCGCGCCAGACCGGCGGGCGCGGTCTGTTTGCCGCTTTCGATGGCACGCAGTTCGGCACCCGCAGCGCCGACAATGAAGGCGGCGGAAAGCTCTGCTTTGGCGATCCCGCAAGTGGTGTCCACGGCGGGCCAGACTGCGACGATAACCGCAGGCATTAATTTTCAGTAAGCAACCAGCCCGCGTGAAGAGATTTTTTCGCGCGGGCTTTCTTTTTGCGCAGCATTTAAAATCTTGATCGAATTAGTTCTGGATAAACAATGAAGAATTTATTGCGACTCATCCTGTGCTTCCTCTCACTAGCCGGAGCCATGTCCGGCTCGCAAAAAGCTGTTGATCATGCAGCCAAACAAACCAAGGCGGCTGATCCCTGCAAACTGCTTACCGGCGCGGATATTCGGGGCGTGCAAGGAGATGCTGTGCAGGAAACCAAGCCAAGCACACAGCCTTCCGGCGGGCTAGTAATGTCGCAATGCCTGTTTCGGACAGCCAATCCCAGCAAATCGGTGAGCCTTTCTATAGCTTCTGCAGGCTCCACGTCTCCACGCGCGTTCTGGCAAAAACAATTCCAGTTCGCCGACTCACCATCGGAAGAAAAAAAGCATGAGAAAACAGCGGCTGAGCACAAACAAGGCAAACGTGAGGAAGATGAGGAATCCACGCGGCCGCGTACCATTAAAGGCTTGGGAGAACAGGCATATTGGGTAGGCAGCCCCATGGTGGGAGCGCTGTACGTTCTAAAAGGCGACACTTTCTTGCGCATTAGCGTGGGCGGCGTGCGTGAAGAAACCGTGCGTATTGAAAAATCCCTTGCGCTGGCGCGTCTTGCTCTGAAGCGCATGTAAATTGAAATAATTTCACTTCCTCTGATCGTCAGCTATTGTGGCCTCATATGGTTAGCTAGCAGCGTGCATTTCGGGAGTGAAACCCCATTCACCAGCGGTGAATATTCACTGGCCACCGTGCTCTCCGAGTACCCCCTTCCGGGAAAATTAAATCTTTTAATTTCACTCCAATGAAAGCGTAATCTGGCGCTTTTAAAACCATGGGTAACAGACGGGTGCTCTGAAACGGATGAAGCACACAGAGCACTAAAGCAGCAGAAGGTTTACAAATGGCTTTCGGGGGCGGGCAGCTTTAAGGCCAGCCGGAGGAGGATTTCCGCCATATGGAACTCTGTTACATGGTAAGCATGAGCACGTTGCATGAGATTTTGCAGCAAGAAGCAAAACCCAACACCGCCTATCGCCTTGTGGCCAGCGGAGACACCGTAACGGTGATTCATTACGGGCCAGAAGGCTTAATCAATCAATTAGCTTTTCCCATCATTTATCGAGTTGAAGACGTTCCTGAGGACGAAGGGACTCTTATGCTTATGGTGGCCACGGAACGCAGCCGCGAATGGCAGAGCTTCTGGGTGCCTCTGGAAACAAAACTGTCGCACTGCTGCTCGCTAAATACAGTGGCATAGCAAGCGCGAACCAGGACTCGTATCCTAGAAAAAGTGCCATTGCAGACAAAGCGAAGCCGCGCACGCCACTAAAGCGATTTCAAGTATTCAATGATGGCCCATCGATCATCAGGCGACAGCGCCGGCCCAATCACTCCATTGCCTTTGGGACCATCTTTGAACTCATGGCCCTTATTGCTGTTGCCTGGGTTCGCAATATCGTAAAGATATCCACCCTTTAGCTCAGAGGTATCGTAGCCAACTTTGACGGGATCGAACTTCTTGCTGCCAGTCCAGAATTTATCGGGCCGCTCGCTCTGGGGTGAGAGCAAGGCATATAGATTTGGAACTGAGCCGTTATGCAGATACGGAGCCACAGCCCAAATGCCATTCAGCGGTCGGGCCTTATAAATAGCAGTGGCACGGATGACGGGATCGGCAGGATCACGGAATCCGCTCCATTCAATTCTTTGCTGAGACGTGAGCCCCTTGGAATCAAAAAATTTATTGGCCATTCCAGTCGTCGCCAGTTTGAGGCCATCCTCAGCGGAGATGCGCCCTTTTCCCAGATCACCCGAATCGGCTGTGCGGTTCATGAAGTCAACAGCCTCATGCGGATCGGTGCCCATATAGTCCTGCTTCACGTCTTTGACTCTTAGGAACTGCTTCCCTTCCGCGTTCTTCCACCAATACTTGGGCTGGGCCGACTTCAGATCCTCTTGAAGTTCAGCCGGTGGGGGCTGGTGGCACATTTCACAATGTTGCTTATAAAGCGCGGCGCCTCTAGTGACTTTATTCTGATCTAACGGAGGAAACACACTGGGCCATTTAGGTGAAGCGAGACCACCGTAAGGTTCCGTTCCCGCCAACAGATCTTCAATTGTTTTGAGTCCTTCAATGTGGACGCTGTTACCCAGGTCTTTGGCATCAGAGCCATACAGTTTTGCTGACGCCCGCACCCCTAGCGCTTCACCAATGTTGCGGACCAAAGGGTCAGCAATGGATGAGTTGTACTGCACCCAGGTAAACCATGAGGCGTCCCAAACCTGTGGGTAACGCACCGGAGCGTTCGCCTGCGCAAAGTTGGCGGCGTTTCTCATATCCACGGCAAAAACCTGATTGCCGATGCGGGTAAGAGCATCGGTCCGGCCGAAACCTGCCGCATTCACGTAGATCTTTTCTTTATCAGTGGCGCTCTTCTCAAACATGGCCCGCGAGATAAACAAATCCAACGTGCTTTTCAATTCTTTCTTTTGTTGGTCAGTTGGATTGGGACCCAGAATGCTCCGCTCAAAGCGTTTGTAGCGAAAAGGCATCTTGTCAGTCAGGATCAGGGCCACCCCGAGCGCCTTCTGGAATTGGGCAACTTCTATCATTGCCGGCGCGCCTTCAACTCGCACTGCGTACTTATCGAAATAGATCTCTCCCGTATGGCAAGCCGCGCATGTCAGCCCAACCACTTTGGAAGTGCCCTTGGATTCAGGATCGTAAAAATCATCTTGCTTGGCGAAGCCCACAGGCAGGTCATCGGGATTGAGTTGACGGTCCTGGTCACCGTCCAAGAATCCAAAGCGCGCAAGATAGGTCTTTTCGTGAAACGGCTCGCATCCGCCGAGGGAGAAGCAAGGCTGCTCAAGGGCCATGAACCATTCGTAAGGTAAAAGGCGCGTTCCTTGTGGGGTGTAATGAAAGCGGTGGCGCTGCTCGTCAGTCCAGTGTTGATCAAGTTTTACTTTTTGTTCCGGCGGCGCTTTGTATTCCGGAACAACCACTCTGAGCTGGTCCCATTCGTAATAGAGGAAGCATCCCCCTGCCACTAGAACAACGATGAAGACCGCAGCAACAACTTTCTTACCCATAATGCCTCTTTCATACACTTTCACCCGCAGATTTGCTCGCTAAAGAACTCGGCTCCAGCACATGAGTTCTCAACCCGATTTTCAAAGCGACTGGGCTGCTTGTGGAAGGGCGAATTATAGCGTAGCCATGTGAGCAGGGCACACCAAAAATCATTAAGAATGCTTTCAATAACGTGGCAGGAATGAGGTGAGCTTCCCTGTTTCTGCGTGCCCTTCTCTGGTGAAACGAGGCTCTACTCCCATCGAGAAGCAAGGAAAGCCAACCAAAATTCTGGCGATTCCTGTATCATCCCTTTTTACCTTGGGAGAAACCATGCCGCAGAAAACTGCTTTTGTGCTTTTGCTCATCCTGTCGATCACCCTGCTCGCTCAAACCAAGAAGGCGACTAAAACCGCCGACAAAAAAGATGGCCCCACGCCGGTCACAGGCAAACCCACCACCACGTCCAGCGGACTGGAATACTGGGACATAAAGAAAGGCAGCGGCAAAGTAGCAGAGAAGGGCAAGAAAGTGAGCGTGCATTACACCGGCTGGCTTACCGACGGCAAAGAATTTGACAGCTCACGCGATGTGGGCGAGCCAATTCAATTCGACCTGGGCACGGGCCAGGTCATCAAGGGTTGGGACGAAGGCATTGCGGGAATGAAAGTCGGCGGGAAGCGGCAGCTACGGATTCCGCCTGCACTGGGCTATGGACCGCGGGGGTTTGGCTCTTCTATCCCGCCCAACGCCACGCTCGTCTTCGACGTTGAGCTGATGGATGTGAAATAAGAACAGCTTCGAGCTTCTGGCTGTTAGCCGATAGATAGCTTGCAGCCCTTCGATCTTAATTCTTGGCTTCTGGCAAATGACTCTTAGCTGCCATTTGCAAGACTTCGCACGCTGAGTGCTGAATACTGAGCGCTGAAAACTACTTCATCAGAAACCAGAAAAACAGCAGGTTGGAAATCAACATGCCCGTTATGGCGCAGCCCAGCCAGAAGTTTTCAAAGCGGGTGTTTGGGGTGCGCATGATCCTGGAATTATTCGAGAGCAGCAGAATGTAGGCAAAGATCGGTACCAGAACCACGCCTGCCAGCGCCTGTGACCAGTAAAGGACGTGGACTGTATTCACTCCAAAGAAGTCGATGACGACGGCCAGGAATACGGTGGCGGAGATCATTACAAAGAAAAGGCGCGCGTTCCAGGGCTCCATGGAAAGCCCGGAGCGCCAGCCTGCGGCTTCCGCAACGCTGAAGCACAATGAGGCTACCAGAATCGGCAATGCGATCATCCCTGAAGCGATGATTCCCAGGGCGAACAGCACTGTCCCTAGAAATCCAAATGACCCGAGCGCTTCTGAGGCCGCACGCGTGGTCATATTTGAAGGATCGGCCACATGCAAGTGTGACGCCGCGACCATAGCTGAAAGTGAAATCAAGCAAGCAACAAACGTGCCTGCATGGGATTCCGTAACGTGCGCCTTGGCCAATCCTTCTGGCAGACCGCGCTTGGAACTGGTTTGCCACACGATGACATCGGGCGTGAGCAGTGAACCAAAAACCGCCACCACGCCCATCATGTATCCGGAATTCACCTGCATTCGCGGCAGCAGGACATCTTTGGCCAGCGTGGTGAAGGAATCAGTAACGTGATAAGCCGCCAGCACATAAGAGACAAGAATCAGCGTTAGCCCACCCAGCACTTTGGTGGTCTTCTGGTAATCGCCAATGATCAGCACGTACCAAACGGTAAAGCCCACGATGGCCAGGAAAAATAACCGCGGAGACATAGTTAGAAGAGAGCAGCTATCGCTCACGGCCACAATATCTCCCACAATCATGGCCAGATTTACCACTACGATCAGCAAAGCGATGGCAAGCGCCATTTTGCGGCCATATTGTTCCCGAATCAGCTCAACAAGGCCCTTTTTGGTTTCCTGGCCGATCCGGGACGACACAGCAAACACGCTGAACAGAACGGGAACGCAGAGAACGACCACCCAGCCCAGTGACACTCCGAAACTGGCGCCTGCCACAGTGGCCGTTAGAACCGCGGCGGGATCAAGGTCTGCGGCGCCGGCGATGATGCCCGGCATGGTACGCGCGGCCTTATGAAAGAGCGTTGGCTTCGGATTTTCGGGCGCAGTCTTCTGCGCCAGATGAAGGGCTTCCATTATTAAATCCATTCACTTAGAAGCAGATGCAGCTCTGCTAGTTGGAAGCCTTAGTAAATGAAGGTTAGGGAAAAATAAGGTCCGGACTGGCCCAATTTCCCATAATGGAACTCCGTGCCACTGCCCGCCGAATGGCCCGCTTTATGAAAGTGGCGGCCATTCTGCGCATTCTTCTGCCGTGGCAGGCGCGTCCAACGTTCCTCTAGCACTGATCCGGATGACCGCGTCTGAAGTTGAACAGAAGCTTTTCCGTCCGGTGCTCCCAAAAACCCGAGGTGTAGCTGTAATCACATAATTGGAGCATACGCCGGCTGAGTCGCACACCCCAGACACGGTAAAGTTATAACCACCCTTGGCGCACCACCGCCCTGCTGTGCACTGCGGACCGGCTACGATACTGTCGAGCAAGCAAGCGTGTTGTGCCGAACCTGTGCTGCAGGAGCCGCCTTGGCCCGGGCCCAACGTTGCTAAGTCAGATGAATAACCATGGTCGGGATACACACTTGAATAGGTGATTTCGGACGTATTGATCGAGCGCACCGTGCTGGCGGCCGCCGATTCATTCGCAGCTATTTTCGACCGCAACAGGTTTGGAATGGCGATGGCCGCAATGATCAGGATAAGAGGGACGGCTGCTACGCTGATATAACCCATAATCAGACCGGCAGTTGCCATTCCGTCGCCCTTAAGGCGACCCATACTCCGGCGAATGTTCGCCTTCGACATATGTCCCAGAATGATGGCTGGTATTCCGGCAAGAATTGAAAAGCACAAGAGCGACAGGATACCGAAGATGAGGCTTGTCGTGGCTTTACCGTCGGTCTGCTGGTCAGAAGGCGGTTGTTGGTAACCGTGAAATGGTTGTGGCTGTGGCGGATACTGCGACGACTGTTGAGTTGAAGCAGGAGGTACATTGAGCCAAGCGGACGTTGAAGCTGGATTGGGCGTGCTGGGCTGTGGTGGAGGTGGAGGCGTGAGCACAGCCTGCACGGGCGCTGCACATTTTGTACAAACTGTGGCATCTTCGGGCATGGAAGCCCCACACTTGAAGCAAAACATTTACACCCCACTCGGCTTCCGCCGGTGCCTAGCTTGATATTTTGGGTTTGCAGTCGAAAAAGTACTTCATCCAAATTGAAAAGGCAATCATTTACGCGATTCGAGGAACCAGTTTCGTAATGCAATAAGACCAGCTATTTAGGAAGCCTTTATCGAAAGCGTTTGAGCGCTGCTTCGGCAGCAAAGTATCCGCACATGCCGTGCACGCCGGGGGCGGGCGGTGTAGAAGAAGAACAGAGAAAGACGCCATCCAGGGCCGTGCGATAGAGGCTGGCCGTCGGTCGCAAAAACATTTGGCTCAGGTAAGCCGCACCTCCGCCGATGTCTCCTCCAATCAAGTTTGGATTATGCTGCTCCATCTCAGCCGGTCCTCTTACAGAGCGCGCAGCAATGCAATCCTTGAAGCCGGGCGCAAAGCGTTCTACCTGGTTTTCAATTGTCTCAGTCACGTTGCCCGTGAAGCCATTTGGGACGTGGCAATAGCCCCATGCCGTGTGCTTCCCTGCTGGAGCGCGCGATGGATCAAACAAACTGGCTTGCGTGAACAACACATAAGGACGGTTGGAAACTTTTCCATGCCATGGCTGCCGTTCCGATTCGCAAATCTCTTCCAGCGTTCCGCCCAGATGCACAGTCCCTGCTTGCGAGCACTCTCTCGCGCGCCAAGGAACGGGCTGGTGCAAAGCCCAGTCAAGCTTGTAAACCCCGGGACCGTACTTGAAGCGCTCCAAATTTCGTCGATAGGAGCCGGGAAGCTTGGCGCCTGCCATGCGGATCAACTGCCGCGGCGTCACGTCCAGCAGGATTGCTAGCGCCTGGGGCAGTTGCTCCAGCGATTCCACGTGACAATTGGTCATCACCCGGCCGCCCAGGGATTCCAGGTATTTGACCATCGCGCTGGTAAGCTGTTGCGAACCACCGCGCGCGAAAGGCCAGCCTATGGCATGGCCAGCAACTGCTAATACCAGCGCCACTGCGGAAGTAGTAAGTTTTTCCAGCGGCAACATGGAATGTGCAGCCAGTCCACCAAAGAGAGCGCGTCCGCGGTCAGTTTTGAAATAAGCATGCGCCAGTGAAGTCGCGGGACGGATTGCTCGCATACCAAACTTCGCAAAGAAAACTGGATGCTTGGGAATTCGCGGCGGCGCAAACACGTCCTGCAAGAGATCCTGCCAACGCGCAACTAAGTCATCCATCAGCCGACGATACCCGCCGCCATCAGCGCCCAGTGAACGAGCGGTTTCATCCAACGAATGGTGCAGCATTACGGCGGAGCCGTCGTCTAGCGGATGTGCCAGCGGCGCGGGCGGGAAAGCCCATTCCAGTCCGTGCTTATCAAGCGGCAACTCGCTCAAGAACGGCGAGCACGCAACCATGGCGTAGACAGAAGAGCAAATATCATGGATAAAGCCAGGCAGCGTTAGTCCCGCGGATCGCATGCCTCCGCCAGGAGTGCTTGCTCCCTCCAAAACCACTACTCGTTTGCCTGCTTGCGCCAGACAGATGGCCGCCGCCAGCCCGTTCGGCCCGGAGCCTACGACGATAGCGTCACAGTCTGGAACTTCAAGCTTCGCTGGTTTGTCTGGCACGACCGTAAGGATAAATCATTGTTGCGGCGAGAATCGCCGCTTGCAGAGATGAGGACTACCAAAAGCGTCGTTCAGGATGACTGGCCCGGTACCGTGCGATGAATCGTTATGGGTAATTCGATACGGAGCTGATGCGTATGTTGAACGTGCAGTGCAGTACCCCGTCCTTGCCGGCTTGCAGCGGCTGAACGTTCGCGAACTTACCCAAGGCATCGGAAGCGGCAATCTGATCCGGCTTAAGAAACTTGTCTCCGGCAAATTGCAATTCAGGAGTCCATTCTAGCGGATATCCTGGACCCCAGACGTGAAAATGCACGTGGGCGGGAATGGTCATTCTGGGATAGGATCCCGGCTTGATGGTGTGAAATGCGTAGTGCCCCTGTGCATCAGTTTTGGCCCAACCGTGCAGTCGCGCAACCCGCGTCTTGGGATCGTTGTGATATTCGCCGGTTTCGTCTGTCTGATACGCATACACGATCACATTGGGCGCAGGTGTAACTCCGTCGGGAGAAAACACCTGACCGGAAATTTCAAGCCGCTCCCCGGGCTCATTGGCCTCCGCAATTATTCCGACGGATGAGACAGTGGCCGGCGGCGGTGGAGTGGGCGGTGGTCCGTTTTGTGCGATTGAGACACTGGCGATCGTTATGACAAATGCCGGGATCAGAGTTGCAATTGCCTTGCATGCTTTCATTTGCAAGCTCCTTCTTGAACGGATTCCCTGCTTCAAAACTCTAACGCTTCACCCTGAGTTTCCGCGTTACGGATTTCTCGTTGCGCGTAGCCTGAACCATGACGGCGCCGCGATTCACCACATCTTCTGTTAGGGCGATGAAAAGCGCCGCCGTGCCGGAAGCGTCGGCTACTCCTCGGGCCAACTGCACGCCATCAGAAGCAATCAATCCCCGCACCACGATCTCTGCTCCGCTGGCTGGCTTGCCTGAATCGAGTACCTGAAAACTTACCGGCAGGTTCGGAGCGTCATCCGCCGGGACGGCCAGTTTCCACTGCAATGAGAGGCCAGCGCCGCCAACATCCTGCACGTCCGCTCCGCTGCCCAGCACGGAATCCATCTGTCCTTGCTGAATCGCGTCGATCACCCTCTTGTGCTGCGTCTTCAGCAATTCATGCATGGCTTCCGTGGAGAAACCCGGATGGGATATTTCATGGGCGTAAGAAAAAGCCTGCTTGCCCACGCACTGGCCTTTCACAAATACCATTGTCTGCAGCAGCAAATCATTTTGCCGAGCTTCGCTCTGGACGTGATACACCACGTCAGCGTGCTTCACGTCAGTATTAAACCCGAAAATCGTCATAGAAGCTTGGGAGTTTCCTGGGAAACATGGCCGCCATGAGAAAAATTTTCAGCACTCGCCAGCAGCCATTTAAAAATCACTAACTCCATTCAAAGTCAAGGCCTTGACACTGTTGCGAATGGAAATTACATTCGAATGTTTGGCAGTTGCGTTTCGTCTTTCTGTACAGGCCCCTCATGCCGGAAAATAGCTACTTCGCTCATTATATTCCGTTGCTGTTTCAGGTAATCGTTGCCATTGGCTTGGCCACGGTCATGGTCACGCTTTCTCACCTGCTGGGCAAGCATAAATGGTCGCGGGCCAAGAACACCGCTTATGAATGCGGCATTGAACCTACGGGCGACGCGCAACAGCGTTTCAGCGTCAAGTTTTACCTGGTCGGCATGCTCTTTATCCTTTTTGACGTGGAAGCTGTCTTTCTCTACCCCTGGGCCATCATCGCCCGCGAACTTAAGATGTTTGGTTTCTGGGAAATGATGATTTATATCGGGCTGGTACTCGTCGGCTTCTTTTATATATGGAAGAAGGGCATTCTGGACTGGAACGTCTCTGAGAGGACAACGAAATAATGCCTCTTGCGCCGGCCATTACCGATATCGAGCAGTTGAAAGACCGCCCTTTTGTGGCCGATCTGCTGGCTTGGCGCGCCGACGCGATTGAGAGCGCGCGCTTTGACCGCAATGAGCTGACGATCTACATTGCTCGCGAAGCCATCCGCGAGGCCTGCGCCCGGCTAAAGGCCCAGGGCTTGACGGACTTCATGTCAGACCTGACCTGTGCCGACTTTTACCCGCGTGAGCCGCGCTTTGAACTCGCCTACCACCTGCTTTCCATCAAGCACAAAGATCGGGTGCGGTTGAAAGTACGGTTGTCGGGCGAAGACCCTGTGCTGGAATCCATCATCTCGGTCTGGCCTTCAGTCAATTTCTTTGAGCGCGAGATCTTCGATCTCTTCGGCATCCGCTTCCTCGGCCATCCATACCTGCGTCGCATCATGATGCCGGAAGACTGGGAAGGTCATCCTCTACGCAAAGACTATCCAGTGGAGGGCTATCGTTAATGGGCCACTTGAACGCCAATCCGGTCCTGGACGCTGCTGAAGACAAAACAATGATCCTGAATATGGGGCCGCAGCACCCGTCCACTCATGGCGTGTTGCGTCTTCTGCTGGAAATCGACGGTGAAACCGTCGTCCGCATGATGCCGGACATTGGCTTTCTCCATACAGGAATTGAGAAGACTTGCGAAGCCAAGTTTTATCAGCAAGTCGTCCCGCTCACAGACCGCATTGACTACCTCTGCCCCATGGTCAACAACCTGTGCTACGTGATGGCCGTGGAGAAGCTGCTGGGCTTGGAGATCCCGCCGCGTGCTCAATGGATGCGTGTAATGTTGGCTGAACTACAGCGCATCAGTTCGCACCTGGTCTGGCTGGGCACGCACGCCATGGATATCGGCGCGATGTCGGTCTTTCTCTATTGTTTCCGCGAGCGTGAAGACCTGCTGCGTATTTATGAGATGGTGAGCGGCCAGCGCATGATGACGTCTTATTTCCGCATTGGCGGGCTGGCCCTTGATCCTCCGCTTGGCTTTTTTGCCAAGGTTAAAGATTTCCTGAACAAGTTCCCCGACCGAATTGACGAATACGAAAACCTGCTGACCGGCAATCGTATCTTTATTGATCGCTTGAAAGATGTGGCAAAAATATCTGCTGAAGATGCTCTTGCCATCGGTATGACAGGTCCTTCCCTGCGCGCCAGTGGCGTCGACTTCGATCTGCGCCGCGACATGCCGTACTGCGGTTATGAAAACTTCAAGTTCAAGGTGCCAGTGGCAAAAGACGGTGATGTCTGGGCCCGCTACATCTGCCGCGTAGAAGAGTTGCGGCAGTCACGCGAGATTGCCAAGCAGGCATTGGAAGGCATGCCTTCCGGCCCGACCAAAGCTGACGCTCCGAAGATCATCCTGCCTGACCGCGAAAAGATGAAGACGCAAATGGAAGCCCTCATCTATCACTTTAAGATTGTCACGGAAGGCTTTGCTGTGCCGGCAGGTGAGGTCTACCACGCCATTGAGTCGCCGCGCGGCGAGATGGGCTATTACGTTGTGAGTGATGGCACCGCCAAACCCATGCGGGTCCATATGCGCGCGCCTTCATACGCCAACCTTCAAGCTTTGCCTCAGATGTGCGAAGGACGGCTCATAGCCGACGTGGTGGCGGCGATTGGAAGTATTGACATTGTTCTCGGAGAAATCGATCGGTAATGACTCCCGTTTCCGACAAGCTGGACCAATTTTTCACGGAGAAGATGAAAGAGTATCCGACGAGAAGATCTTTCCTCGTGCCGATGCTGTTGTATAGCCAAGATGAGGTCGGCTACCTATCGGATGAAGTGATCGCTTATCTTGCAAAAAAAACCGAGCTGACGGAGCTTGAAGTCCGCAATGTGATCAGCTACTACTCCCTGCTGCACACTAAGCCGATGGGTAAATATCACGTTCAGGTGTGCACCAACATCAGCTGCATGCTGCGCGGCGGAGAAGAGATTCTGGAGCATTGCAAGAGCAAGCTGGGCATCGGCCACAAGCAGACCACCGCGGACGGAACATTTTCTCTGGAAGAAGTTGAATGCATTGGCGCTTGCAGCTGGGCTCCGGCGTTGCAAGTGAACTATGACTTTCACGAGAATTTGACGCCAGAGAAAGCGGATTTAGTGCTCGATCAGTATCGTAAGAAAACACGGCAGTGAATATTGCCAAAATCGCCGACATTGCCAAGAAATCCAAATTGTTGTGGTAATAACGGCTTGGAATTCTGAAGCGGAGATGAATGGATAGCAGAACGGAAAAATTGAGAGCCAGGACAAAGGAATTCGCGATCCGAATTATCCATTTGTTTCAGGCGCTCCCTTCAACCAAGGAGGCGCAGGTCATTGGCAATCAACTGCTGAGATGTGGCACTGCGGTCGGCGCGAATTACCGTTCTGCTTGCCATGCGCGATCCAGAGCTGATTTTATTTCCAAAATTGGAATCGTCACAGAGGAAGCCGACGAATGCGTATTCTGGATCGAACTCTTGTCTGATTTAGCAATCGTGAAAAAAGAAAAATTACATGAGTTGCTGCAGGAAGCCCGTGAGCTGACGGCGATCTTCAACGCGTCCCGGCAAACTGCGAAACGCAAATGATTTTTAATTTGGATTTTTTGGCAATTTTGGCATTGTTGGCAATGAAGAAAAATGGCTGATCTCGTTTCCCATCCCGACGAAATAAAAATCGTCTCGAACCGCTTTGGCAAGGGTGCGGCGGACATCGACCAGTACTTGAAGCTTGATGGCTACAAGGCCGTGCAAAAAGCGCTGACCATGTCCTCGGACGAAATCATCAATGAGGTCAAGGCTTCCAACCTTCGCGGACGCGGCGGCGCCGGCTTCCCTACCGGCATGAAGTGGAGTTTCGTCCCCAAGGAAACCAATAAAGCCAAATACATCCTGGTCAACGGCGACGAAAGCGAGCCCGGCACTTGCAAAGACCGTCCGATCCTGGAACAGGATCCCCACGCTGTAATCGAAGGCGTGATTATCGCGGGTTTAGCTGTCGGGGCGAAAGTTGGCTTTGTTTATATTCGTGGCGAGTATCGCTACCTGGTGGACATTATGCGCAAGGCCATTGCCGACGCATACGCCAAGGGCTATCTGGGCAAGAACATCTTCGGTAGCGGCAAAGATTTTGACGTTCGCTGGCACACCGGCGCAGGCGCTTATGAAGTGGGTGAAGAGTCCGCGCTGATGGAATCGCTGGAAGGCAAGCGCGGAATCCCGAGAATTCGACCACCCTTCCCTGCCGTGGTTGGACTTTGGGGCGGCCCCACGGTCATTAACAATGTTGAGACGCTGGCTTCAGTCCCGCACATTATTCTTATGGGCGGCCAGAAGTTTGCCGACTATGGCCCACCGAAAAACGGCGGCACGCGCCTCTTCTGCCTGAGCGGCCACATCAACAAGCCCGGAGTTTATGAACTGCCCCTGGGCTATCCGCTGAAGAAGATGATCTATGACGTGGGTGGCGGTATCCCCAACGGACGCAAGCTCAAGGCTGTGGTCCCCGGTGGATCTTCTACCTTCGTGCTCACCGCGGAAGAAGCCGAGCAGATGAACATGGATTTTGACTCCTTTGGCAAGCGTGGCGAATTTCTTGGCTCCGGCGGCGTCGTGATCCTGGACGACCAGACCTGCATGGTTAAGTTCGCGTTGCGCGTGATGAAGTTCTACCAGCATGAAAGCTGTGGCTGGTGTATTCCCTGCCGCGAAGGCACAGACTGGCTCAAGAAGACGCTGATCCGCTTCCACAACGGCGGCGGCCTGCGCAAGGACATTGACAACATCAAGTACCTGGCGCAAAACATGCTGGGCCGGACTTTCTGCCCGCTGGGCGATGCGGCAGCGATCCCCACCATGTCAATCGTCGATAAATGGCGCAATGAATTTGAAATGCATCTGGAGGGGCGTCCCTGTCCGTTTGATCCGGCGGCAAAGATTACTGAACTGCCAGTCGTGGGGGCCCACTGATTATGAGCGCACAGCCCAGCCCGGCTACTGCCGTACTGATCGATAAACAGTTTCTGCTCGACCGTTTGCATGAGACACGGGAGATATTCCTGAACAGCTTTGCCGGCGTGACTGAAGAACAAAGCCGGTTAAAGCCTGCTCCTGATTGCTGGAGCGTGCTGGATACGGTTGAGCACCTGACAACCGCTGAGACCATACAGCTCAACTTGATCAATACACAGCGCACGCGGCGCCCAGCCGACGCTCCGAATCGCGAACATGCGTTCTTGCAGATGATTCCGAACCGCACTTATAAGATGGAGTCGCCGAAAGGGGCAAAACCGATTGGCCGCTTTGCTACTCTGGCGGAGGCGGCAGAGCAATTCAGGACCACGCGTGCCGGCGTGATCCAGTTTCTGGAGCAATACAAAGAAGATTTGCGCGCTACTGAAGTGAAACATCCGCATCCCGCTGCTGGGATGGTGAGCATTTGTGAAATGCTGGTTGCAATGGCCATGCACGCCAAGCGGCATGCAGCACAGATTGAGGAAATCAGGACGACTCTGAAGTTAAATTAGGCATTATTTCTGGATTTGGTAAATGGGTAATTTGGTAATTGAGTAATTCAAAAGGAAACAAAGGAGAGTATCGCGTTTTGGTTTTTCAATTACAAAATTACCAATTTACTCAATTACCAAATCGGCTAGCTGTTGAGAGCTGGTTGGAACTTTAAAAATCATGGCCGAAGTAAAGAACGTAACCATCACCATTGACGGCAAGCAGGTAACCGCGCCTGCGGGCACCCTGCTGATTGAAGCCTGCAAAGCTGTGGGTATTGAAGTCCCATCATTTTGCTATTATCCGGGACTCTCACTCCAAGCCGCATGCCGCATGTGCCTGGTGCGCATTGAAAAGATGCCCAAGCTCCAGACGGCCTGCACGGTTCCCATCACAGACGGCATGGTGGTCGCCACCGCCACCGACGAAGTTCGCCAGGCGCGCAAGTCGATGATCGAGCTTCTGCTCGGCAATCATCCACTTGACTGCCCGGTGTGCGATGCCGGCGGCGAATGCGAACTGCAGGATATGACTTTCAAGTATGGCGCGGCTGAATCGCGCTATATGGAAGGCAAGCTGCACAAAGAAGAACAGCAGTGGTCGCCTGTGGTCTTTTTTGATCGTCCCCGCTGCATCCTGTGCTACCGCTGCGTGCGCGTCTGCGGTGAAGGTATGGACGTTGCCGCTCTTGGCGTCCAGCTTCGCGGCTCCAGTTCGGTGATTGCGCCCAACGAAGGCGATCATCTCGACTGCGAAGAGTGCGGCATGTGCATCGATATTTGTCCGGTCGGCGCGCTGACCTCTGGCGCTTATCGTTACAAAACCCGTCCGTGGGAGATGAAGCACGTGGGCACCATCTGCACGCATTGCGGTGATGGCTGCAAAACCACGCTGGGTGTGCGTCGCGCCGACGAAGGAATGGACATTGTTCGCGGCGACAATCGCGACAAAAGCGGCATTAACGGCGACTTCCTCTGCATCAAGGGCCGCTATGCTTTTGACTACTTCGATCACAAAGACCGCCTGCGGCAGCCGCTGATCCGCAAAGACGGCAAGCTCACGCCCACAACATGGGAAGAAGCTATTGAGCATGTGGGCAAGCGCCTGCGCGAAATCCGCGACAGCAAGGGCGGACAGTCGATTGGCGTGATCGGTTCCAATCGCACCACGAACGAAGAAAATTATTTACTGCAGAAGTTTGCGCGCACGGTGCTGGGGACCAACAACATCGACCATCACCGCACGGCTGATTTCGCCGGCTTTGCCCGCGCCGTCGCCGGAAAAGAAAACATCACGGCCACGATGCGCGATGTCGCCAGCGCCCCGGCCATTCTGCTGATCGGCAACGATCCCACCGAGCGCCATCCCCTGCTGGCCTGGAATATCCGCACGAATGTCCGCCTGAATCAGGCAAAGCTTTTTGTAGTGAACTCCCAGCCCATCAAGTTGCAGCGTCAGGCAACGCGATTTGTGCAGGTGCCTGCGGGCCGTGAAGGCAAATTAGTCGCGTTCCTCAATGGTGATGATGCTGCGGCCGGGACACTCACCGGTGCGAGCGGCTCCAATGACGCGCTCAAGCAGCTGCGCGACGAATTGAAAGCCCAGAAAGATCTGATCATCATCTTCGGCTCTGAGTTGCAGGGCGCTGACATTGCTGCGCTGGTGAAGTTCGGCAGCAGCCTGGGTGCAAAGTTCATCTTTCTGGGCGATTACGCCAACTCACGCGGCGCAGCCGATATGGGCCTCTACCCTGATCTCTTGCCCGGATATGTCGCCATTGACGGGCCGCACAAGTACAACGAAGAGTGGGGCTCGCTCTCCAAGACCAAAGGCATGGGCTTGGAGGAGATGATGCATGCGGCCAAGGGCGGCAAGCTAGCAGCGCTTTATGTCGTCGGCTCAAACCCAGTCGTTGATTACAATTTCGATCCGGCGGCGCTGCAAAATACTTTTGTCGTGGTGCAGGAACTATTCCTTACTGAAACCGCGATGCTGGCGGAAGTCGTACTGCCTGCGGCTTCAGCTTATGAAAAGGGCGGCACCTTCACCAACACCTGTGGCGATCTGCAACTGCTGAAGAAAGCGGGCGACATCACCGGCATTAAGAGCGATTTTGAAATTATTGTGCGCGTGGCGGAGCGAATCGGCACGGAAATTCGCAAGCTGGTGCCTTTCGGCAGCGGCGTTCGAGCGGACATGGGACAGACTCGCGGAGCGCAATCCGGCGAAGCTGACCGCCATTCGATCTGGCTTGTGGCCAATAATCTTGAGCCGCGGCTTAGCCCGTTCGATCCTTACGCCATGCTGGACGAGATCCAGCGGCTGGTGCCGGGGTATGACTTCTCGCGGTTGAGCCTGCTGGCAGGCAACGATCAGCACATGCTGGCCGCCGAGCACAGCAATGCCGGTGCAGCTGAAGGATTAGTGCAAATTGTCCCGGCAAATGACACGCTCTTTACGTCGGGAACCTTGGGTCGTTACTCGAACACGCTGAACAGTGTCATTGAAAATAAACGTGCGCCGTCGAACAAGGAAGTGATGGCGGATTAAAGCGCTCTCGGCTATTGGTAGTCGGCTCATGGTTTTGGTTCTATAACTAAAAGCAGTTCAGTTG
>JBAVLE010000196.1:0-16074 GCA_049688735.1 Candidatus Angelobacter sp.
GATCGGACCACGGCTACAAGGAAGAATTGAAAGTCGGGACGGAAAACAATCAGCGTGTTGTTGCCATCAAGCCGAAAAACGACGGCTCAGAATTTACACTCGTTTATGTGCGCGCCTGGGGCGGCAACGACACAAACTAACAACGTCGCCCGCTTGCGAAAACGCAAGAACCTAAAAAATATTAAAAGGATGGCCGAAATTTGGTCATCCTTTTTAACTGCTCACCTGCCTTCACTCAAGCATTGTAAAAAAGCATCCAATCCTGCTTTGCCTAGCATCATAGGTAGCGTTAAACGAACTGAATCATTCGGTTCCCAGATGTTGAGGCCCTTTCGCATCTGTTGATTTGACGCGGTGCTGTATTCAAGTTGAACAAGTGTTCAAGTCCGCGCGTTTGGTTGAGCGGTTCGCTGAGACCCTGAGAGCAAAAAACAAATTTTTTTACGGAAGACTGACATTCAATGGGATGGACTGTCCTTTGTGTAAGCAAAATCTCACCGGCCCAAATCACCCGGAATATGATTCTGGAAAGGGCCGGCTATCAGATTGTTGCAATCGATGATCCTGGCGAAGCTGTGCGCATTTTTAAAACCTCTACGGTGGATGCTGTTGTTTTTGGCGACTCAGTCAACGGCGAACAGCGGTTTCAGCTTGCCCGGACATTCAAAAGCTTGAAGGGCACCGTGCCGATTGTGGCTCTAAGCAGGACCAGTGGCTCACAAATACCTACCGGACTTGTCGATCAACAACTGGAGTCGCTGGGCGATCCACGCCTTTTGTTAGAGGCATTAAAGCGTGTGCTCCCGCAGCATGGCAATGGCTTGTCCCAAAGCGAGCCCGGTCAGGATCACCTTGGCGTCAAGCAGGGCCTTGATATACGCCCCGCGGGAGGACGGCGCTAACTCCCGTCTATGAAGGGTTCCCAAACCACAATTGTGCTTCTGGCCGATCGCAGGCAGAGCCAAACGGCAAAAGCCCTCAAGGGTCTCGGTTATCGCCTGGTGACAACATTCACGCCGGATCACGCCGTCGCTATCTGCGTAAACAACCCTGTGGACGCAGTCATTCTTGACCAGGAGCACTTTATCCAGACGGAAGGCTGGTCAGTAGCACAGTCTCTTAAATTGATCCGGAATAACCTGTGCGTCATCCTTGTAGTTCGTGGAAAAATTGTAGGGTCTGATCTGCCCACCGGGGTGGATGCAGTGGTTCCAGACCACGACGCCCTGGCGCTGACCGCAACGCTGAAGCATTTATTGAAAGGGTTCTAATTAGTCGCAGAGATGTGTATCAGGCTGCCACTGCCCACGCTCTCAGCAGCTCATCACGAAACTCAGTACCGTAGTGCCGGCCCAGTTCAGATACCGCTTGAGTCAGGTTCGAATACAGTTCAAAGAAGCGCAGGCTACCCAGATGATTGAGCTCAGCCAGGCTTGGTGGGGAAAGCGGCAGCCATGACTGCGTGCGAAACAGCAGCCACAGGTTGATCTTCATCAGCGATAAGATCGCAAACAGCCTGAATTCTACGGCTGCTGCATGCAAGTGGCGCGCGCAATCGCGATAGCATTCGCCATCTTCTTCGCTCTGTCCCACAATCTGCCTTTTGAGTTCCGCGTTGGACCACTCCAGAAGAATGTGGGCATTGTGTGACATCCGCAATAGATGCTCGCGCATGAAATGCAGGCTCTTGCGCTGTTCCAGACGCCACGCTACACCGGTCATTGCCGAGTGCAGAAACTCTTCAGTTTGTGGATTCAACAGCTGCATTACCCCGGCAGAATCTACCGGCTGGAGAAAAGCGGGCACATCGCGGATGGTGCGGCACGGAAAGCTGGACAGGCGTCCCAGAAAAAAGTACAGCGCGCTTGCACTGATCAACGCCAATATAATAAGTAATAAAGCGTACGCAGTCATGGCCTGAACATGCCTCTTACATCTTGCTTATATCTCGCGAGCCGCCCCAGGAATAATTCCGGGGTAAATAGATGCCGGAAGTCACGGAAAGGGTCCTCTGGCTCAACCCGCACAAAAGACACCAACCAAACCGTTACCGCAATACAGTATGCCACAGAGGGGACATACCTGAAATAAATTACAAAACTTAACCCAAGGCCCGTCCTTACCAGGGTAGCCAGCAAAATGCCGACAACGACAATACCGAATCCGGCCGCAATTCCAAATGCATACTGGCGATAATCCAGGTTGAATATACGTGCCAGCAGAAAAATAAGGAAAAACACCCCCAATTGTAGGCATCGAACACCCACCTGGAGGGCAAAAATGCCTTCAAGAAGCGGCTCAGGGTCAACGTCTGCATGGACAAGCGGAATCAAGATCCCGATGCCCAGCATGATAGCGGCAGTAACCGGCAGGAGGTATTTGAACCATTTCAGATGATGGAAATTTTCGAATACATGGCTAAACACCTCATAGATGGCCAAGAAGCCGAGGATGGCGTAGACGCCCTCACACCCCCAGGCCACCCAAAAGGAAAGCCAGGTATTTTTCCCCGGTTCTGATGACACAAATTTGGCCAGTTCCGCCGCAACGGCGAAAACGGTGTACGAAAAGAAAAAGCGATAACTTCTATACGTTCCTCTCCTCAGCATCAGAACGGCCAGCCAGCCTTGCAGGAAAGGCGGAGCCAGCCACAGTAGGGTACGAAGCCACATTGGATGCGGCAAGATTACTCCAGCCGGGCTGATCCGGCCAAACCGTTAATGCGCAGTGTGCCTATTTGATGGAACAAACCAGAGGAGGCTTGCATAACGGGACCGGGCCACCATCTGCCATCACAGGTGACGATCCACATGCAACTAACAATCCAAGAACTACCAATAGGCGGACAAGGGTCTTTTTCACGGTCTTTTCCTTCTCCCGGAAGACACGTTTTCTTCTGCGGTGCAGGATGTTTAAATTTTTGGGGTGCTTGTTGAAGTAGAGTTCGGACTTTTCCATTTTGATATAGCAGTTGGAATATTTTTCTGCGTTTTAGCCTCTCAAAATGAGGGTTTCCTCTTATGAGTGGACGATTCTGCGCAGTTCGTCACCAATTTAAGGAAAATTTTGCAGCTTTCTTTCATCGCTGCTCGATCTCGCGCTTGCGGGTTTGCCAATCTAGTGGAAGCTCTTGTAACGTGAAATATATGCCAAGCGATTGCCACCGTTGCGGACATCCCATTGAAGGGCAAATCGCCTTTTGTCCGGCGTGCGGTGCGCCGCAGGTAAAAGTTTCGCGACCTAGTGAAACGTCTCAAGAGGAGACGATTGCGGCTGAATCGGGTCTTCCCGCGCCCTCTCTGCCGGTATCGGCTTTGTCATCAGAGCTTTCGACTACGCTCGGGATCGACTGGAAATACTTCCTTCGCAGCGCCATTCCTTTGGCGGCGCTCACTGACGTTTTGACCATGACGCTGCACCCGCTAACCCTGTTTGTGTTTCTGCCCGCCAACCTGGTCTGGGCCATCTCTCGCTACCGTCGCCATCGCCCCCTTGCCATTCGCAGGGGCCAGGGGGCCCGCATGGGCGCGATGATGGGACTGCTGAGCTTTACCTTCTTTTTGGCTTTCTTTCTAATAAGTATTTCTTTCCAGCGGAATCAGTATCGCGACATCATGATCACTCAGCTCCATCAGATTTCCGCGCAGAATCCTGATCCCCAGGCCCAGCAAATGCTGCAGTGGTTTGCGACTCCTGACGGATTAATCACTTTCACTGCCATCGCCTTAGTCACGATCCTGCTTGTCTGCCTCGCTGTGGGAACGGGCAGTGGGGCTGTGGCCGTAGCATTGGGGAAAGATCAAAAACGTCTTTAGACCCGGTGGTTGGAAAAAGCCGGAAGATTTGGCGCAGCGCGTCCGCTTCCGATATCATTCGGTGACTATGAATCCTGCCTCCACTCGACTCCCCAACCTGCATGTGAAAGGACGCATCATGTCCGGCTCTGAAATTGAGCGAACACTCGTTCGCCTGGCCCATCAAATCGTGGAAAAAAATAATGGCGTGGAAAATCTGGTGCTTGTTGGAATTAAGCGTCGCGGCGTCCCTCTGGCCAGCCGTTTGGCGGCATTGATTCAGCAGATTGAAAAAACTCCCGTGCCGGTCGGGACACTCGATATCACTCTATATCGCGACGATCTCTCCACCGTGGGCGTCAACCCGGTGATCACGAAAGCCACGCCACTGGGGACCGATATTGTGGATAGAAACGTGATTCTTCTGGACGACGTGCTTTATACGGGCCGGACTGTTCGTGCCGCCATGGACGCGCTTTTCGATCACGGGCGTCCTCGCCGCGTGCAACTCTGCGTTCTCATTGATCGCGGGCATCGGGAATTGCCGATTGAAGCAGCTTTTGTGGGCCGTACCGTGCAGACCAGCGAGGCTGAAATCATTGAAGTCAAATTAAACGAGATCGATCACGAAGAGCAGGTCCTGCTGGTGGAACGTATTTCTTGAGCATGCCCCGTACACGCTCGTTACTCGAAGTCGAGCACCTTTCGGCAGACGAAATCACTTCTTTTCTTAAGCTGGCGCGACGTATGCAGTCCGGCAAGCCTCGGCCTCTGCTGCGCGGCAAGCGCATTGCGCTTCTGTTCTATGAAGCTTCCACGCGCACACGCGTCTCGTTCGAGTTCGCAGCCAAGCTGCTCGGCACACACACTTCAGTGATCAACGCGATCTCTTCCAGCATTGAAAAAGGCGAGTCTCTGGTCGACACCGGTAAAACTCTTCAGGCCCTGGGCTCCGATTGCATTGTGGTGCGCCATCCTTCTTCCGGTGCGCCGCATGTGCTGGCGCGCAATCTTAAAGTTCCCATCATCAATGCCGGCGACGGCATGCATGAACATCCCTCGCAGGCCCTGCTGGATGCCTATACAATTCTGCGTCACAAACGGTCTTTAAAAGGGCTACGCATCACTATGGTTGGCGATATCCAGCACAGCCGCGTAGTGCGCTCCAATGTTCACTTGCTCTCAAAATTTGGAGCGCAGATCATTCTCTGCGGCCCGCCGGAATTGCTACCGGACTACGCTGCTTTGCTCGCTCCAGGCGTGAAGGTCAGCCGCCACATCGATGAAGCTGCCCGCAAGGCGGACGTGATCATGATGCTGCGCGTACAGAAAGAGCGGCTCGCCGGACTGAAGCTTGATGTGCACAATTACATTGCACAATACCAACTCACGCCGGAACGATTGAAGCTGGCCAAAAGCGACGCCCTCGTCATGCACCCCGGCCCCATGGTCCGCGGCATGGAAATTCAAAGCGAAGTCGCCGACGGCCCCCAATCCGTGGTTGAAGAACAGGTGCATAACGGCGTTTATGTGCGTATGGCGATCCTGGCAACGTGCCTGGGGGTGGTTTAGCAAAAATGCATTCGCCGCAGATGAACGCAGATGAACGCAGATATAAATACTCAGAATTGACCGAGCAGATTATCGGCATTTTCTATGAGGTTTACAACGAGCTTGGCTTCGGATTTCTTGAAAAAGTTTATGAAGAAGCAATGGCTCTGGCCTTAAAAGAACGTGGAATCGAATTTCGCCAGCAAGTTCCCATTCCCGTTTGGTTCCACGGAGAAACAATAGGCTCGTATGACGCTGATTTGATCGTCGGTGGTGTCGTGCTTGTCGAATTGAAAGCATGTAGAGCTCTTGAGTCTGCACATGAAGCTCAGCTACTTCACTATTTGCGCTCCACGGAAATTGAAGTAGGACTTCTGCTGAACTTTGGCTCACGACCCCAGGTAAAACGGCTGGCATTTGAAAATCAAAGAAAAAAGATCAGCGGTCATCTGCGCAAATCTGCGGCGAAAGGTTCTTCATGAAGTCCGAATCTCTCGCAATCCGCAACGGTCTCCTCATCGATCCCTCTGAGCAGCTTGAGGGCAAGTACGATCTTCTGCTCAAAGATGGCCGCGTGGTGGAAGTCGCTCCCGCAGGCAAACTGCGCGGCAAAGCCGACGACAGCTTCAATGCGCGCGGACTCGTCGTCGCGCCCGGCTTCATTGATATTCACGTCCATCTGCGTGAGCCTGGCCAGTCGCACAAAGAGACTATTGCCAGCGGCACAATGGCTGCCGCTGCCGGCGGATTTACTTCAGTCTGCCCCATGCCAAACACAAATCCTGTAAATGATTCGCCGGAGATCACGCGCTGGATGCTGGATCCCGCTCGCGGCGCGCATATTAACGTCTTTCCGGTTGGCGCTGCAACGGTTGGCAGCATGGGTGAACGCCTCACCGATTTCGCAGCTCTCAAGCGAGCAGGCGCTGTCGCCTTGAGCGACGACGGTAAGCCTATCCTCGACGACAACATCATGCGTCAGACGCTCATGGCTGCCGCAGCGTTGAACATGCCTGTGGTGCAGCACGCCGAAGACTGCCGCATGACGGAAGGCTCTGTGATGAACGCGGGACCAACGGCTTTTCGTCTGGGCCTGCGCGGCTGGCCGGGCGAAGCAGAGAGTAAGATCGTTGAGCGTGACATCCGCCTCGCCGCAGAAACCAAAGGCCGCTATCACGTCGCTCATCTTTCAACCGCTGCCGCTCTGCGGGCTGTGCGGAAAGCCAAACGCGATCATCTGCGCGTGACCTGCGAGATTACTCCGCACCATTTCACACTCCTCGATGAAGACGTGGGCCAATACGATACCAACTACAAAATGAACCCGCCGCTACGTTCGCGTGAAGATCGCGAAGCCCTGCTGGCTGGTTTGGCTGACGGCTCCGTGGATTGTGTCGCCACCGACCACGCTCCGCACGCGGCACATGAGAAAAATCAGGAGTTTGATCGCGCGCCTTTCGGCATTACCGGACTTGAAACCGCTTTAGGCTTGTGCGTCTCAGTCCTGCACTATCGACACAATATTCCGTTGCGGCGGATTGTCGAGCTGCTCTCTCCAAATCCTGCGCGCATTATGAACCTGCAAGGCCGCGGCACGCTAGCAGTAGGCGCGCGTGCTGACGTCACCATCTTCGATCCGGCAAAAAAATGGACCTACCATGTCGCGCAATCGCATTCGAAATCAAAGAACTCGCCGTTCGACGGCCGTCAGATGCAGGGAAAGGTAATGGCGACGGTGGTGGGTGGCACGATAGTGTTTAAAGCCTGATTGCGAGAACTTGCCGCGAATTTCGCGAATCAACACGAATGTCAAAATTCCCTGGATAATTCGCGGTTCTTCGCGTTCATTCGCGGCTAATTTTTCTGATGAGCGCTTATCTGCGAAATCTGCGGCTGGGTTTTTCGATGAAGTCTACTTAATAATCCCCATCCGTGTTCCAACCTTTTTCAGCACTTCCAGAGCTTTCGTCAGTTGGTCATGGGTGTGCGTGGCGGTCATGATCGTGCGCAGGCGCGCCTTGCCTTCTGCGACTGTAGGGAATGCAATCCCCGGCGTGAAGACACCTTCATTGAAAAGCTCGCGGCTGAACTCCATTGTCAGCCGTCCTTCGCCGATGATGATCGGCGTAATCGGCGTTTCGCTGGCTGGAGTAGTGCTGCCGCCGATGTTGAAGCCCAGCAGTCCCAGCTCTTTCTTGAAGAAGCGGGTATTCGCCCAGAGCTTGTCCATCAACTCGGGCTCTTTCTCCAGCACGTCGAAGGCGGCAATGCAGGTGGCAGCCACTGACGGCGGATGCGATGTGGAAAATAAAATCTGCCGCGCTCGATGATAGAGAAAATCGATTAGGTCTTTTGATCCGCACACGTACCCGCCAAGAGCTCCGATTGCCTTCGATAAAGTCCCTACCTGCACATCAACTCTGCCATGGACTTTGTAGTGGTCCACCGTGCCGCGGCCATTGCGTCCCAGCACGCCGGAAGAGTGTGCGTCGTCAATCATCATGATGGCGCCGTATTTCTCCGCCAGATCGCACAGCGCGGGCAGCGGACCAATATCCCCATCCATGGAAAACACACCGTCAGTAATGATCAGCTTGTGACCGGGCTCGCCGGCAACTTCTTTCAACAGCTCTTCCGCGTGTGCCGTATCTTTGTGGCGAAATACTTTGATTTTGGCCTTTGACAGCCGCGCGCCATCAATGATGCTGGCATGGTTCAGCTCGTCGGAAATAATGAAATCTTCTTTGCCCAGGATGGCCGAAACCGTTCCTGCATTCGCCGCAAAGCCAGACTGAAAGACCACACACGCTTCGGTGTTCTTGAAGCGCGCAATCTTCTCTTCCAATTCCATGTGGATTGACATCGTACCGCTCACGGTGCGCACCGCGCCCGAACCCACGCCATATTTCTTCGTCGCCGCGATCGCCGCTTCGCGTAGCTTGGGATGCGTCGTCAGCCCCAGGTAATTGTTCGACGCCAGATTGATGACGTGCTTGCCGTCCACCGTGCATTCCGGTGCTTGCGCATCCTGAAGCACACGCAGATTAAAGTGCGTGCCCTTCTGCTTGAGTTCGTTCATCTGGTCGGCAAGGTAAGAGAGTTGCGGGCGGGTGGTGGTGGTCGGCATTTCTCACTCCTGGAAAAATTCTTTGCCGCTGATTTTCGCAGATCAGCGCAGATAAAAATCTTAGCCGCGAATCAACGCGAATAGACACGAATCAAATTCAGGGCAACTCGCATGCATTCCCCGCATTCGCGGTTTGCGAATCTCCCAAATTACTTGATTGCCAAGTTAGCCAATTACCAAATTTCCTGATTCGCGTTCTTTCGCGCCATTCGCGGCCAAATCTCTTGATCTGCGTTCATCTGCGCAAATCTGCGGCTAACTCTTCTGCACTCCATTCGGATACAACAGAATTTTACTCGACTCGCCTGTCCGCAGCCGGTCCATGCCCTTACTGAAGTCGGCCATCGGCATGCGGTCCGTGATTACCGGATCAAGATCAAGCTTGCCGGCTTTGAGCAGCGCATTCATTTGAAACCACGTCTTGTACATCAGCCGGCCGTTGATTCCTTGCACCAGCGCGCCTTTGAAAATAATGTCGTTGGCCAGATTGAGTTCCATTGGCTTGGATGGGATTCCCAGTAGTGACGCTCTACCGCCTAACCGAAGAATCTTAAACCCGAGCCGGATGGCATCAGGATGGCCGGACATTTCCAGGATCACGTCCACGCCGGTGCCGCCGGTAGCGCTCATCACTTGCTCATAGACGTTATCTTTGGCGGGATTCAGAACGTGGTCGGCCTTCATCTTGGCTGCCAGCTTGCGCCGGTGATCGTTGATTTCGAGCGCATACACTTCGCTTGCGCCGCAGGCGCGCGCCACAGCAATGCAGAACAGTCCAATGGGCCCGCACCCGATCACCGCCACCGTCTTGGCGGCAATCTCTCCGGCCAGTACCGTATGCACGGCGTTCCCCAGCGGATCAAGCACGCTGGCATAGTCGGCGGGAATGCCGGGATCGATTTTCCAGATGTTTGATTCGGGAATTTTCACGAACTCGGCAAATGCCCCGTTGGCATCCACTCCGATGATCTTTACGTGCTGGCAGATGTGGGCTTCGCCGGTGCGGCACTGGTAGCACTTGCCGCAAGCCACATGCATTTCTGCCGAGACAAAGTCGCCTTCTTTCACAGCCGTAACGTTCTTGCCCACACCCACCACATGCCCGCAGAACTCATGGCCGGGAATCAGCGGCGGCTTGATGCGGTTCTGCGCCCACTGGTCCCAGTTGTATATATGAAGATCGGTGCCGCAGACGGACGCCACTTTCACTTTAACCAAAACATCGTCCGGGCCAAATTGGGGAACGGGCATCTGCCGGACGTCCGCTCCCGGTGCGGCTTCCGGTTTTACTACGGCAAGCATGGTTTCAGGCATTCAATTCCTAAGTATGCAGGTGGTCGAGCGCAAACTCTTTATTTTAACAAACTCGCTTTGGGCCTTCGCCGACGAATGGCCGTTGTGCCTCTCCCCGGTGGCGGTGACAAATCTTGTTTGCCAATGATCTTCGAATGTTCGATAATTAAATAACCAGTTAATTAATGACATCTGCGATCAAATCCGGCAAGTCCGGCTCACGTGGTGAGCCTGAGAAAACTCGCGCCGCCATCCTCAAAGCCGCGCTGGAAGAGTTCTCCCATGAAGGCGTAACCGGAGCGCGTACCGATGAAATTGCCCGCCGCGCCGGCGTGAATAAAGCGCTGCTGTATTACTACTTCAAGGACAAAGAAGGGCTTTACGCCGCAGCGCTGGACCAGGTTTTTTCCGGTCTGCATGAGCGAGTGGCCAGCGTGCTGGAGCGTTCTGATCTTCCTCCGCGCGAAAGGCTGCTGCTCTATGCGCAAACTCACTTTGACTACATTGCCAGTGCGCCCGTTTATCCGCGACTGGTGCAACGTGAGTTCATGCGCAGCGCGGGCCGTGCTCTGTCACCTGGCGCCAGCCGGATCATGGAACGCCACGGCAAGCCTTTGTATAACCGCCTGGAGAAGCTTATCGAAGAAGGCATCAGCGCGGGCGATTTCCGCAAGGTCGATCCCGTCCAAACCGTGACTTCGATCATCGGAATCATCGTTTTTTATTTCATCAGCATGCCCGCGCAGCACTTCATGCATCCCGGCGATCCTGCCTCTCCGGAGCGGATCGCAGCCCGCCGAACTGCCGTGCTTGACTTTATTTGCGCCGCCATTTTCACTCCGGCTGCAGCCCAGAAGGTTTGCAAACCATGAGCCAGCGAAACCGCTTTTTTGCTTTTCTGGGGCTGCTGCTGGTGATTGCGGCAATCTATTATTTTTTCTCTTCTGATCATTCGTCTGATCTGGTATTGATCGGCACCGTTGACGCCAATCAGGTTGTAGTCAGCCCCAAAATCAGCGGACGCATTCAGCGTTTGGCCATTGACGAAGGCACCGAAGTGAAAGCCGGGGACACTATCGCAGTGCTTGACTCACAGGAACTCACGGCGGATCGGCAAGCCGCCGAAGCGGTGCTAGCCAGCCTTCGCCACCAGGTTACTCAAACTCGCGCAACGGAAGAGCAGACCGCCGGCGAAACATCCAGCGGTGTGGTGAATGCAGAAGCGCGGGCGCGGGCCGCCCAGGCGACATTACTTCAGGCGCAGGCTGATTTGCAGCGCATCCAGGGCGATACGCGCAGGTCTATCGCCTTGGCCAAGCAGGGCATTGCATCACAGCAGCAGGCGGACCAGGCGGAAGCGCAGCTCAAAGCGCAGGAAGCTTTGGTACGCGCAGCAGAAGACCAGTCTCGCGCCGCGCAAGCTGATCTTGTAACGGCGAAGGCGCACACACACCAGACGCAGGCTGCGGAAAGCACCGTCGCATCAACACGTGCTCAGCAGTTAAATGCCAAGGCCCAGTTAGAAGCCGCTGAAGCTCGCCTTGGCTATACCAAAGTTACTGCGCCGGTGAGTGGAGTTGTCACCGTGCGCGCGGCACGCGAAGGCGAGGTTGTGAACCTTGGCCAGCCCATCGCCATCATCACTGACTTGAACGATACGTGGGTCCGCGCCGCCATTCCGGAAACTGAAGCGGTCCACATTGCGCTCGGCGACAAGCTGAATGTCCGTTTACCTTCAGGCGATATAGTTTCCGGCAAAGTTATTTTCAAAGCGCCGGAAGCTGATTTTGCCACCCAGCGTGACGTAAATCGCCGCAAGCGCGACATAAAAGCCATCGCGCTTAAGCTGCAAGTGGATAACAGCAAGAAAAATCTTGTTCCCGGAATGACGGCGGAAATCCTGGTTCCTAAAGCTAAAGTGGAAGGCCGCTGATGCCAACGCACGCGATTCAAGTCATCGATATCGTAAAGCGCTTCGGGAACTTCACTGCGGTTGACGGTGTCTCTTTCGCAGTGGAAGAAGGCGAAATCTTCGGGCTTCTGGGGCCCAACGGCGCGGGCAAATCAACGCTGATCCGGATGATGACGACTTTGCTGGACATCACTTCAGGCACTGCCATCATTGAAGGCGCTGACGTGCGCAAAGCCCCCAACACCGCGCGGCGCTCAATGGGAGTAATTCCCCAGGCTATGACCAGTGACGGCGATCTTACCGTCTGGGAAAACCTGAGCATCTATTCCAAGCTTTACGGAATTCCCACCGCTGATCGGGAAAAATCGATCGACGAATTGCTTATCCTGGTGGATCTCAACCAATGGCGTGACGCGCCTGCCCGCAACCTTTCCGGAGGCATGCGGCGGCGCCTGGAAATTGCGCGCGGCCTGGTGCATCGCCCGCGAATTTTTTTTCTCGATGAGCCCACTACCGGCCTTGATCCTGTTTCCCGGGTCGCGGTCTGGGAAATGATTACCAGCATCAAGCAGAAGCGCAACCTCACTGTCTTGATCACAACGCATTACATGGATGAGGCTGACCGCCTCTGTGACCGGATCGCCATTGTCGATCACGGCAAGCTCGTGGCGCTGGATACGCCGCGCAATCTCAAGAACAGCATTCCCGGATCCAGCGTGGTGGAAGCTCAGTTCCTCCAGCCTCCAGCCGACTGGCAACAAACTCTGGAAAGCCTCCCGGGAGTGAAGTCCGTGCAGCCGGAAGGCGCGGATATGTACCGTGTTCTTACTGAAGACGGATCACGCACCACCACCGCTCTGGTAGAGACCGCAGTGCACTCCAACGTTGTGCTGAAGACTCTTACAGTGCAGAGCACAACGCTGGACGACGTTTTTGTTCATTTCACCGGCAGACAGCTGCGCGACCAGATTGTGGATTCGCCGCTCTACCAGTCTCCCGTGGCCTGGGGCAAGTAAGGTGCACAATTTTTTTAAGAGCGGCCGCATGATGGCGATTGTGGAACGCGATCTGCGAAAGTTCTTTCGCTCACCTGCGCTTATGGTGGCCGCCATGGTTTTTCCGCTGGTACAACTCATCGTGCTGGGCAATGCTTTTGGCGGCAAGATCAAAGACGCCAAAATTGGAATCGTCTCACACGATACGGGCCCGCAAGCCATTCGCGTAATGGAAGCGCTGCGCGCCGTCCAGAGCAACGCACATACCTTCAAGCCAATCGTGTATCCAGATGAAAAAACCATGATCGCCGCCGTGCGTCGCGGCGATCTGAATGCCGGGCTGGTGATTCCGCTCCAATTCTCGCGCAATGTGTATGAGCAAACCCGCCCCCGGATTGGCTTGGTGCTCGATAACACTGATAACTTCATGACCTCCACCTTTGTGGACGAGATGACCCAACTGGTGGCGGCGCTCAATCAGCCGGAGGTGCAGCCCCGGGTTGTCCAGCAAATCGAGCTTCAGGTCGTCGAGCTATATCCCTACGTGGAATATATGAAGTACCTTTTGCCCGGCTCGATCACGCTGGCAATGTTCGTGAGCGTAATGATCGGCGGCGGAATCGTTTATATCGACGACAAAGCGCGCGGCGTGCATGAAGGCTACCTGGTTACCCCAATCACCAAGCTGGAACTTGTAGCAGGTTTGAACGTCGCTGGAGCACTCAAGGCCATGGGCGCAGGCATAGTGCTCACTGTACTTGGATCGTTAATTGCCGGCGTAGGCTCTACCTTTCAGCCAGCAAATTTTCTCTGGCTGCTTCTGCTGATTGCCGCCACTTCATTCGCATTCATTTCCATGATGTTTGTGATGATGGTACGCGTCAATGATCCCCTGATTCCGCGCGCCGTCTTTGGCATCCTCAACACATTGCTGTATTTCCCCAGCGGCGCTATTTATCCAGTGCAGGCTTTTCCCAAGTGGCTGCAATGGATCGCCTGGATAGATCCGTTTACTTATTCCGTTGCTGGTTTCAAGTCTGTGCTGCTCAAAGGCGTAGGTCTGGCTGCAATCTGGCCTGACCTGCTGTATCTTGGTGGGTTCGCTTTAGTCGCATTCGCCCTGTCAACATGGCTTTTCAAACGCACACTATAAAGGAAGTTTGTTATGGCATTAATGGATGCAAAAGAATACGATCCGCGACCGGCGCAGCGCCGCCTGAGAATCATTGCAATAGCCATTGTCGTTGTGCTTGCCATTGCGGCTTTTCTATATTTCACGCGCTACGACTCGGAAAAGAAAGTAATCAATAATTTCTTCCAGGCCATCGAGCAAAAAAACTTTGAAAAGGCCTATGGAATTTATGAAGGTGATCCCGAGTGGAAGCAGCACCCTCAGAAATATTCGAATTACCCCATTGGTCAATTCGTCGTGGACTGGGGGCCGTCAAGCGAGTACGGCGCCATTACCAGCCATCGGATAGACTGTGCGCTGGAACCGCCCAAAAAAGGTTTTGCCTCGCCTACGGGCGTAGTGATTGTGGTCATTATTAATAATCGTGCTGAACCCAGGTCCATGTGGGTGGAAAAAAAGAGCAAGACTATCAGCGATTCGCCGGTTTCAGTCGCTTGCCATGGCGCGCCGTAATAGCACAGAAGAAATGCTTGAAAAAAAACTGCGATTCTTTCTGGAGAGCTACTCTTTGGCTGCAGCCGCAAAAAGATTACTCACCTTCTGAACCGACGCTTCATCCTCGGCGTTCAGGCAGGTTTGTGATCGATCAATCTGCCGCATCAGGCCTGTCAGCACTTTCCCCGGCCCGACTTCGATAAATATCTGCACGCCCAGCCCAATCAGCGTCTGCATGCACTTGGCCCATTGCACAGCGCCTGTTACCTGGCGGACCAGCGCTTGCCGTGAGCCTTCAGCAGTGGCTTTTGGTGTGGCGTCAATGTTCGCGATCACCGGCAATTCTGGATTGTTGAAGTGCAGCTTCTGCAGGTCGGCTTCCAGGCGGTCTTGCGCCGGCTTCATCAACTCGCAATGAAAAGGCGCGCTTACCTCCAGCATCTTAGCGCGCTTGGCGCCGCGTTGCTTGGCCAGATCAGCAGCGCGTTCAACCGCTTTCTGGTGGCCAGAAATCACAATCTGGTCCGGAGAGTTGATGTTTGCCGGGGAAACTATTTCGCCTTGCGCGGCGTCGGCGCAAACTTGTTGCAACTGATCAAGCGCCATCCCCAGGACTGCCGCCATTCCGCCTTCACCCGCCCGTACCGCTTCCTGCATGTAGCGCCCGCGATCTCGTACCGTACGCACGGCATCGGCAAAAGAAAGTGTTCCGCCAGCCACGTGCGCGGAGTATTCCCCCAGACTGTGTCCTGCGGCAAATTGAGGAACAATTCCCTTTTCCTGCAGTACGCGCGCAACGGCGGTGCTCATCGTCAGGATGGCAGGCTGAGTATTTTCCGTGAGCTTAAGCTGCTCATCAGGCCCTTCAAAGCAAAGTTGGGAAACAGAAAATCCCAGAGCGTCATCGGCTTCCTGAAACGTGTGCCGCGCAACAGGATAGAGCGATGCCAGCTCCTTTCCCATGCCTGCTGCCTGTGATCCCTGTCCGGGAAAGAGGAAAGCAACTGGGCTATGGCTCATGCGGATTCTTCCGCCTTGCCCGCGGCAACAACAGATTCTGTCCGAATGCTCTCGGACTGCGCGGCGTTCAGTTCTTTTTCGATATTGGTGTTAATTCCTGACTCGTAAAACTCTTTGGCCACACGGATCGCATTCTTAATGGCATTGGCGTTGGAGCGTCCATGGCCTACGATGGCTACACCCTTCAGTCCCAGCAGCGGCGCGCCTCCGTATTCTGCATAATCGAGCTTGCGGCCAAAGTTGGCGAATGCCTTACGTGCCAGCAGCGCTCCTACCTGGGAAGTAATGGTCGAGGTCAGGGACTCTTTCAGCAGGAAGCGTACAGCTTCCACCAAGCCTTCAGAAATCTTCAGCGCCACGTTGCCGACAAAGCCGTCACATACGATCACATCAACTTTGCCGTTGTACAAATCGCGCCCTTCAACATTGCCCAGAAAATTAATCGGTAAGTCTTTAATCAGGGAATGCGCCTTGCGCGTGAGCTCATTGCCTTTGCCTTCTTCTTCACCAATTGAAAGAATGCCCACCGTCGGCTTGGCATTTTTGAAGATTGCGCGATAGTACATTGCGCCCATCAGCGCAAACTGCGCCAGGTTATGGGGCTTGGAATCCACATTGGCGCCTACGTCAATCAGAATGGAAGGCTTGTCCTTGCCGGCTGAAGTGGGAAACACGCTGGCCAGTGCAGGACGGTCAACTCCCGGCAGCGCGCCCAAAACCATCTTGGCAGCGGCCATGGCCGCGCCGGTATTGCC
>JBAVLE010000197.1:0-3982 GCA_049688735.1 Candidatus Angelobacter sp.
AAATCCGGCAAACGACGCTATGTGCTTGCGATGCGAATACTTGCCGCTGGCATCTATTTTCTGCGCTGTGCCTGTCTTCCCAGCGGAGCTATAGCCATCGAGAATCGCTTTCTTTCCCGTGCCTCGAAGCACCACGCCTTCCATCATGTGTTTCATCTGCGCCGCCGTCAATGGAGAGATCACGCGCCTTCCCATGGGCGGATGAAACGCAATGAGCTGCGGCGTGCTTCGCGGCGCTGTGGTTCCGGCAACAATTCGCGGCGCAACATACAAGCCATCATTCGCAATGGTTGAAACCATGGCCGCGAGTTGCACCGGCGAAACGCCAATCTCCTGTCCCATCGAGATGGCTCCAATGCTTACCTTTGACCACCGGCTCACCGGCTTGGTCAATCCGCGAGTCTCGCCCGGCAATTCAATCCGCGTCTGCGTGCCGAATCCGAATGCGCGTATATAGCGGTCAAAGCGGTCTTCGCCCAGCCGCAGGGCAAGCTTGATTGCCCCTACATCGCTGGACTTCTCTAGAATTTGTGTCACCGTCAACCCGCCATACGCCTTGTGATCGTGGATGCGAAGCCCGTTCAGCACGATTGATCCCATCTGGCAGTCGACGACTTCGTCTGGGTTCGTAATTTTTTCTTCCAGTGCGGCGGCCAGCGTAACGATTTTGAATGTCGATCCCGGCTCATAAACGTCGCTCACGGAACGGTTCTTGAGCGCCTGCGGATTTACCTTATTAAAGATGTTGGGATTAAAGGTGGGCCAGTTCGCCAACGCGAGCACTTCTCCAGTATGCGGGTTTTGTACGATCACAGTGCCAGCTTCCGCATGCGTATCATCAATGGCCCGCGCCAGTTCCCGTTCCACGATGTACTGGATTTTTTCGTCGATGGTGAGCACTACGTTCTCGCCGGGATCAGGGTTCTTCTCCACGCGACCGAGCCAGCGGCGCTTGTTGTCCATGGTGATCAGCATCTTGCCGGGCTTGCCCGTGAGCTTGGATTGAAATTCGCGCTCCACTCCGCCGAGGCCGTCATCATCCAATCCGACATAGCCCAGCACCTGGGCGGCAAGTTCGCCCTTGGGATAAAAGCGCTTCGATTCTTTCTGAAAGTAAACGCCTTTCAAGTTCAGCGCGCGGACACGAGCGCTTGTCGGATTATCGATCTTGCGCGCGATCCAGGCAAAAGCGTGCGAGGCACGCATGCGTCCTTCGATCTCACTCGAATCGGCTTTTAGGACACGCGCAAGCACCTGCGCCGTGGAATGAACATCAGGTACTTCAGACGGCACGGCAAAAACTGAATCCACGTTGACGGTCATCGCCAACTCATTGCCGCGGCGATCATAGATGTTGCCACGCACCGGCGAAACTTCAATGCTGCGCTGCTGCTGCTTCGCCGCGCGCTGCGTGTAGTCGCCGTAATTGATGATCTGCAACCAGACCAGCCGGCCGCAAATTACAAGAAACCAGAATAGAAGAAAGCCGAGAAGGATGTACAAGCGCTTGTTGGCGATTTGATTGGTCTGGGCCATTTCAATTTACAACACAGTTTGAGGGGCTCAATCGACTTCGGCCTTGCCGATTCATTAGCAGCGAGCCCGACTCGCGCGGCGACCTGCGAGCCTTAGGCGCGCAACGAAATTCTGCCCGAGCATTGTTATCAAGCGGGTTGGAGCGCAGCGACAAAAACGGACGGCAACCCCGGCTGTTTTTCCGGAGTCGCCATCAAGCACCGGAATTCCGGAGCAAGGTCCACCAACCAAAACTTATGCTGCAGCCAGATTACTGCGCTGTAATTACAGCCACGGTCGTTGCCTGCGCCATAATGGGAGCGCCCACGTCTTCCGGATTCAGGCGGATCACCTGTCCCGGCTGTGTGGATTCAAGTCCCATTTTGCGGGCCAGCGCATCGATTCTGCCCGGATCGCGCAATGAAGCTGCTTCCAGCGTGAGCGTGCGATTCACTTCCACCAGGCGTTCGTGCTCGGCCTTTTGCGCTTCAATGCGGTAGCCGTATTCAATGGAGCTGAAGTGCTGCCAGGCATAAAACATCATCACCATGAATAGTGCGGCCACAGCAGCTGAAAATATCCTGATCTCGCGCCGGCGCTGCGGATCGCTCACCTTCACCAGCCGGGAATTGTCGATTGTTTTCTGAAAGTAAAATTCCGGCGTGATCCCGGCCACGCTCCTGCGCACCGGAGTGCGCGAGTCTACCGGCGTAATCATTCCCGTAATCTGCATTGCCGTTGCGGCCATTTACGCTACCTCAACCATTTCCTGGCGCCATTCAAAGCGGCGCAGTGGATATTGGCGCTCCAGCGCCGAAGCCTGCATCTTTTCCTGTTCGCGGGCGTGGTCTTCCGCACGCACCACACTGTTGATCAGCTCTTCAATTGTTGTTCCTTGAAACATTGCTTTGTCCTCTGCTTTTCTCGAGGGATCTTCTATTCCGGGGCGGCGCCGTTAAGAGGAAGTAATTCGCCCAAGTACAAAAGGAAGGCAGCACCTCCCCGGAAACTTTTTGCTTCGCCTGCCTACCACGGCCAGCCGAAGCCAAAATTGAGGCGTTTTCGCGGCGTCTGAGCCGCGAGCCGAAATCCCGAGCGTCCTCTGCGAGGGATCTCTAACGCCTTTCTTTAAAGTCTTTCCGCGACCCGCATCTTTGCGCTGCGCGATCTTGGATTGCGATCGATCTCTTCTTCCGTCGCCGTAAGCGGCTTCTTTGTCAAAACCTCAAAGATGCCAGCCTTTGCGCCGTCCCTTAGCGCATCTTTCACGATGCGGTCTTCCAGGGAGTGGAAGCTGATCACCACCAGCCTGCCTCCCTTTCTCAGGACGTCAGGCGCCGAATCCATCAGCGCCTGCAAGTCCTCCAGTTCGCGGTTTACGAAAATTCGGATTGCCTGAAAAGAAGTTGTCGCTGGATGAATCCTTTGATGAGCTCCGGTATTCATTGACCGGAGCGCAGCCGATATAACTTGTGCCAGATGAGCGGTTGTTCTTATCGGCCGCGCCCGGACAATGGCTCTGGCGATTCTCCGCGACCTCCTTTCCTCACCGAATTCGTAAATCACATTTGCGAGATCTTCTTCGCGCATGTGGTTTACCACTTGATCGGCGGTGCGCTCTCCTTGCGGGTCCATTCGCATGTCGAGAGGCCCTTCCGCCTGAAAACTAAATCCGCGCGCCGCGTCGCCGAACTGCAGTGAACTTACGCCCAGATCCGCCAGCAGTCCGTCGGCTGTGGCCGGCGGAACATGCTGGGGGAGCTCGGCGTAAGAACTGTGCAACAGGGAGATCTTCGGACGGTTATCACCTCCGACCCGAGAAAGCCTCTGCTGCGCCAGTTCGATCGCGTGGGTATCTTTATCGAAGCCAATCAAATGACCCTGTGGGCCTAGGCGCTTTGCGATTTCTAAACTGTGCCCGCCCAACCCCAGGGTCGCGTCGATATAGGTCCCGCCGCGCCGGATTGCTAAAAAGTCGATCGCTTCTTTTAAAAGAACTGAAACATGGCCAACTTCCCCACCGCCATGCGCCCCCTTGGGGGCTTCGTCTTGCCCAAACTCGTCCGCCACTAGATGCCCAGTTCGTCGAGAGTTTTCTCATCGTCCTGCGTGAACGGGTTCTCTTCTATGTCCTTCTTGTAAACCTCGATGCTCTGCACTTCGAGGTACGTCAAATTCCCGACAACGGCCACTTCGCCCTTGATATCGGCCGAGTCGCGCAGCAGCGCCGGTATCAACACCCTGCCCTGCCCATCGATTTCCACCAGCTGACCGTAATAGTTGGTGCGGTTCAAAAATTTTTTCTTCGTCGGATTGAAATTGGAGAGCTTCGCCAGCTTCTCCTCGATCCGCTGCCACTCCTCGAAGGGATACACTTGAGCAACCTTCCCATCGAGCGATGTGATGTAAAATTGCGTGCCGTACTTCTCGTCGATCAGGCGCTTGAATTCCGCCGGGACCTTTAAAC
>JBAVLE010000198.1:0-4001 GCA_049688735.1 Candidatus Angelobacter sp.
GGAATGACAATCTTCGCATCATCCTTGTCAAAGTCGTATTTGAACTGCCAAAGCTCGATTTTCATGCTGCACGCACTCGCTGTTTTATCGCGTGATACTCATACTGCAGAGCGACCTCTTCGAAACAACCAGTAAGAGAGAACGAATAATCCAACGACCGTAATGATAACCAGTGCATTAACCCACTTCGGTCCGTCGGCGCAGTCTTGAAGCCCAGCGATCCCACACACGTTGTAAAACAGCGTCGGTATTAGTAGAAGCCCAACAAGTCCGCACAAAATGGCTGTCGCTTTCAGGATCGGTTCTTTCATGTGCCCTGAGGATAAGCATACCTTGAAAGTTCCTGAAATTAGCTTTGATTTAGGAGAGGTCGCAGTGGTAGCTGGTGGCGTTAGGCAAACTTCCGCTGGTGCTTGGTCGTACTTGACGGAATTTGTGGTATAGGTGATCCCTCACCCGCTACGCGGGGTCCGGGATTTCAGAGAAAGATTGGTGGAGGCGGTGGGAGTTGAACCCACGTCCGAAAACGTCACTGGTCAAGAGCCTACATACTTAGTCCAGTTCACCCGACGGGAATTACCCCGCCAGATTCGCGCGTTGCGCTTAGAACGGACAAGAAACGCAAAACGCTAGCCCGTATGTCTCGTCCTCCCGCCCTGGCTTAGCAAAGAAGACCAGCCCACTGTGTGACGCCCTTGCACAGCCCGTAGACAAAGCCGTGTAGAGCGGCAACTTATTTAATTAAGCTGCGTATGCAAACTGGTTAGAGTTGGCAATTATTGTTTTTGCACCACTTACGGGGGAATGCGCCCCGGTATGCCTCTTGGCCGCAAGCATTTCCGTCGAAGCCGTGACGCCCCCATTTGTTACGGAAAGGACTGTGGCCAGTCCTGTTGTCAAAGATCGTCTGTCCCTGAAGACCAGTCTCTACCATAGCAGATGGTGGACTGTGCTCAAATCATTAGATGACGTTGAACCCTCAGCCGATTCAGAGGGTAATCTGCCTGCCATAATCGATTTAAAGGACAAGATGGGCTTCGCGAATCCGCAAGGAACGCGGTTAACTCACGGCGCGTGTCTTGCGCGGTTGTACGATTGCATGCCTGGGTACCAGCAAAATCGAAGCATTGCTGGAAGATTCATTGGGCACAGTAAGAGGCTTTAATCCTTTATAATCAGCGCGAAAAATGGGGTCCTGACGGCTAAAACTAAGGTGGTGCAAATTGCTGCCCGGTATGATACCTTAGAGTCGCGTTAGAAATAGAATTGTTGAATCTTCTGCAAGAGCCTCTGCTGCCTGCTGAAACTCGATAAATCTTTCCAGCGTCAAAAAAAATCAATAATTAGGAAAAAAGCAAAATGGAACAAGGAACAGTTAAGTGGTTCAACGCCGCAAAAGGATTTGGTTTTATCTCACGCCAAAACGGAGAAGATGTTTTCGTGCATTTCTCCGCTATCCAGTCTGACGGATACCGCAGCCTACAAGATGGCCAGGCGGTTGAATTCACTGTGACCAAAGGAAAGAAGGGCTGGCAGGCAGAGAACGTTCGCGCTCTCTAGTCTAAAAGTTTTCTAAGCAACAAAGGCGGCTTCGGCCGCCTTTTTGTTTTGCCTGCAAAACTTCCTCCCTCTCTTCACTTCAGGTACATCGATCCTATCGCGGCGTTTCTTGGCAGGCAGCCACTCTGCCCAGAGCTGATTCCAACAACAAACAAGGAGGTTGCACATGAGACTGTTCTTGAAAATGGTTATCATCGCAATCGCTATGGCCACATTCGTGGCCGCCTCCGCACAATCGTGTCCGGCGCCCGTGCTGGCCATGTTCAACATATGCTCGCCGTTTCATGAGACGTCCGTCACCAATCCCGTTCAGGTATCAGCAAGCGCAACGCCGCCGCAAGACACCCTCACAAGCCTGCAGCTTTGGGTAGATGGCACGAAATATATGAACAGCACTACAAACACGCTGACCGGACCGCTGCCGGTCACGCTTACGAGCGGCAAGCACCGTTTTACCTTTGTTCTGATCTCGAATTCAACCACAGGAGCAAAAACATGGAACAGCATTGTTTACGTAAACGTTCAGTAAGCCTCTTGCTGGCGATCCTGATGTGCTCGCCGGCTGTTTTCGCGCAGGCGACCATCGTTCAGATCAGCGATACGCACATCGGCCTGAGCACCGCGCCCAATGCGCTGCAACATCTGCAGAAAGTAGTGGCCCAGATTAACGCCATGTCACCACAGCCGGACGCCGTGATTCTTACGGGCGACATTGGGGAAACCACAAGCGCCTGGACCACTGCGAAGAACACGTTAGCCGGGTTGAACGCCGTGGTTTATTTCTGTCCTGGAAATCACGATATTCGCACCACAACTATCTCTACATACCGCCAGTACTTCGGCAACGATTATTACAGCTTCAAGATCAACAACATCACCTTCATGTTGATCGATTCCCAGCTTCTGGGCGACTATGACACCTTTAACAGCAGCGCAACTCCTGCCAGCGTGAAACCTTTGCCTAGCGCGGTGCAGACCGAATCCGACTCGATGCTGGCCTGGATGGGACGACAAACGGCAGTTTCCAATGAGATCGGGGTGCAGCACGTTCCCGTATTTCCGCAGTCGCTCTCCGGAGGAAGCACTTATCCTTCCACCAATCCTTACTGGGCCATTTATGACGTGCAAAATGACACCAACATTCATCACAAATACCGCACCGAGGAGATTAATGCCTTGACTGCGTTGAACATTCACACCATGCTGGCGGGACACTGGCACAATCAGCGGAACTTTACCGCCACGTCCGGCTCCTTCACTCTCGATTTGCGTATGGCGCCAGCAGTGGCATATGCAATCGGATCAGGCGCGCAAGTGGGATATACCGTTCACACCATCTCTTCTTCAGGCGCTGTGACTACACAATTTGTTGTTTGCAACGGCTGCCTCTAATAATCTGAATTGATGACCGGTGAATGGCTCGATTTCGCCGGTTATTTTGTTATTCAGCGCGCAGGGTTGATGCTGGATCAATCTGGGCTATGCGGCGCGTGGGCAGGAATGTTGCTGCGGCGGCCGCAATTATTACTAGTAGCAGCACGGCGACGAAGGTCAGAGGGTCGTAAGTTTGTACACCATAAAGCTCACTCTTGATCATCCGAACAGAAACAGCGGAAAGAGCGAATCCTCCGGCTAGTCCCAGTAAGACCGCCGCCATGCCGGATGTTCCTACCTCCACCATCGCCTGACGCACGCTTGATCCCAGCGCCATACGGACACCAATTTCGCGCGTACGCTGAACAACCATATTCGAGACAAGCCCATAGACGCCTACCAGCGACAGTAACAGGGCCAGGCCGGCCAATATGCCGAGAAGAAGTACTTCAAATCGCTGCTGTTGCAGCGCGAGAGCCTGGATGTCGCTGAGGCTATGGAAGCCGACGAACGGCAGCGACGGATCACAGTCAAACAACGCTTTCTGCATCGCTCCTGGCAATCCCGCCACAGGGCCATTGGTTCGGACAATCCAGCTTGGCTGAAACCAAATATGGGCCGTGTTCACCATGCTTTGACTCATCTGGGTAGCGGGAACGTAGAACACAGCTTCCGTGGCCAAAGGGGCCGTTTGAATGATGCCTGGCCGTTTGGTTACATCGGCAACCATTCCGACGATCGTGTATGTCACCCCGTTGCTCCGGATGTGCCGTCCCACAGGATCATTCGAGCCAAGGAGTTTGCGGGCAAAAGTGAAATTGACCAAAGCTACCGTCTCGCTGCTAGCGCTATCACTCTCAGCAAATCCACGGCCGGAGAGAATCGGGATGCGCATGGACTGGAAATATTCTGGTGTGACGTAGGCATCGCTGCTGGTGTACTCCTTGCTCGCCGACGGGCCATCGAGGATCATCACGCCGTTGTTGAGGCCGCGCTCATACGGCAGGCTCAAACCTACAGCGGCCGATTCCACCCCAGGAATGCGCTTCATTGCATCCACGCTCTGC
>JBAVLE010000199.1:0-32295 GCA_049688735.1 Candidatus Angelobacter sp.
TCGCTCATTACCCGTGGAGGGTCCGATTGAAGTCTTTTTGTGTTTTTGTACTCATTCTTCTTCCAACCAGTTTTATCTTTGCGCAACGTAATTTACAGCAGCCGCAGGCCTACTCGCCGCAGCTTACCGCTGAACTCAAGCAGCTGGAGGAAGCGGCACTGAAGAGTGACTACGCATGGGACCAGCTTGCCCACCTGACAAACAATATCGGGCCGAGACCAGCGGGATCGGCGCAGGCGAATTTTGCCGCGCAGTATGTCGCCGCTGAACTGCGCAAGTTGGGACTCGACGCAAAGCTGGAGAAAGTTGTTGTCCCGCACTGGGTACGCGGAGAGGAGACCGGAGCGCTGGTGGAATTTCCCGGCATGGCTCCGGGGACAACGCAAAAGGTGGTGCTCACAGCGCTGGGCGGCAGCGTGGCCACGCCGGCACAGGGAATCACCGCAGAGGTAGTCGTGGTAAACAACTTTGACGAGCTGGCCGCGCTTAGCCGTGACAAAGTTGCCGGCAAGATTGTGCTGTTCAACTACAAATTTGATAAGCAGCTTGCCGCCACCGGCCACGGCGGACCTGCGTATGGGCAGGCGGTAATCTATCGCGCGATTGGAGCCAGCACGGCGGCCAAGCAGGGAGCCATTGCCGCGCTGGTGCGGAGCGTGGGCGGAGCTGACTATCGCATTCCACACACCGGAGCGATGGTGTATTTGAAGGATGCTCCCCAGATTCCGTCCGCAGCTGTTACCGCGGAAGACGCCGATATGCTCGCGTATCTGGCGAAGCAAGGAAGCGTCCGCATGCGCCTGGTGTTGACGCCGCAGAAGCTGGCCGACGTGGATTCATACAACGTAGTGGCTGACCTGAAAGGCAGCGAGCTGCCTGACCAGGTGGTCATCGTTTCAGGCCATCTTGATTCATGGGACCTTGGCACCGGAGCCATTGATGATGGCGCTGGTGTTGTCGTAGCCATGCAGACGGCACAGCTCATCAAGCAGCTTGGCCTGCATCCCCGGCGCACGATTCGCGTGATTGCCTGGATGAACGAGGAATTTGGCACCTCCGGAGGGCACGCTTATGCCGCCGATCATAAAGGAGAAGTTGCGAAACATTTTGCCGCGATTGAAAGCGATCTTGGCGCGGGACATCCTGTAGGGATTAGCATGGCGGCACCGGCTGCAAACCTGCCGGTATTGCAGCCAACAGCACAGATTTTGCAGTCAAGCGGAGCAGGGATCCTGCGTGCAGCGGAAGACACTGAGACCGACATCGGGCCGCTGCTTGCGCTTGGCGTGCCGTGCTTCGACCCGATTCAAGATGACCGCTTTTACTTTAACTATCACCACACTGCCGCAGACACGCTGGACAAAGTAATTCCGCGCGAGTTGCAGGAGAACGCAGCCGTGATGGCCGTGCTGGCGTATTCGCTCGCGAATTTATCTAGGGAACTGGAAAGACCAGCGGTGAGGCCAGCGAGGGAGTTTTGATACGAGGTGCGGCGTGAGCACGCGAAGAAAAATATCTTTTGCGCCGCAGGCTCGTCTCGGAGGGTCGTGAAGCGACAAAAAAGGAAGAGGTAGCATGGCGGCGTGACCCCAAAAAATACATTATTTTTGCGGTTGCGTAAGGCCCACTTCACGCCTTTGATCGCGCCATGACGCCCGTCCGGCCAAAAGTTGCCATCTCCCAATACAGGTACTCTAGTTTCCTGAACTCGTTGCTTTTTCTTTACATTCCGGGTACCTCCTTCATAAACTAGCGTCACTCTTTCCGCGAATCTTATGGAATCCCGGTAAACTTGGGACAGATGTTCACCCCTATTTCCGGTTCCGGCTGCGAAACGGGCTCAATGGGCGTCACCAGCGTGATGAAGACAAAGGTACAGGGCAAGAACTACGTGAACGCGTTTGCCAGCGCTGTGGCAGCGCTCAGCCGCGCCGGAGAAGATCTTACTGCCCGCGTGCTGGAAATGCTGGTCAGTGACTTTGACGCTGCCCGCGCCGAGCTCTGGCTCTGGGACGCATCTTCCGGCTCCTGCTATCTCACGCATGCCCAGGGCACTGCCGCAACGCATCGGCTTGATTATGCGGCCGCCGGCGCAGGCGCAGTCGGCAAAATTGCCCATAACAAAACGACAATTGAAAATATTGTCCTCTCCACCTTCGGCGGTGATGACCTGGAATTTTCCCGCCAGACCGGATTGACGCACATCTCCGGATATCCGCTGCTGGCCGCCGGACAACTCGCCGGTGTGCTGGCCATTTATACGACTTCTGAAGCCCCTGAAGACCTTCTGTTGTGGTGGCGTCTGTACTCAGAGATGAGCGCGGCCAAGCTCAATAACGTTCTGGCCACGCAGGAAAAAGACAAGCGCATCAACCAGCTTTCTCTGCTGTTTGAAGCCACGCGCATGCTCAACTCCACGCTGGATCTTCCGGAGCTGCTGGAGCTGATCCTGAAAATCGCGCGTACTGAAGTGAAAGCTGAGCGCGGCACGGTGTTTCTGGCGGACAACAAACGCAAAGAGCTATGGTCCATCGCCGCCTCGGGTCTCGATCACCAGGAAATCCGCATTCCCTTTGGCAAGGGCATTGCCGGACAGGTGGCTGTCTCGGGCGAACTCATCAACACTGACGATGCCTACAGTATGGAGGCTTTTGATCCCAGTCTTGACCAGCGGCTCAATTACCGCACCAAGTCGCTGCTGAGTATTCCCATCAAGCACCATTCCGGTGAAATTGTGGGCGTGCTGCAACTGCTCAACGCCCAAAGCGGCACGTTTTCTCCCGATGACGTTGGATTCTTAGACAAGCTCTCCGGACACATGGCCATGGCGCTGGAAAACGCGCAGATGCATCGAGACACCATGGAGAAGCAGCGCATGGAGCGTGAACTCTCTCTGGCGCGCAGCATTCAACATCGCCTCCTGCCGGAAGCTCCGCCCGTGGTTCCCGGCTATGACATCGCCGTGCTGAGCGATTTCTGCTTTGACGTTGCTGCCGATTATTACGACTTCATCAACCTCGGCCCGCAGTCCTTGCTCCTTGTCAGTGCCGAAGTCGAAGGCCACGGCGTTTCATCGGCGTTGATCATGGCCAACCTGCAGGCTACCTTGCGCGCGCTGGTAATGCATCTGCACTCGCTGGAAGTGCTGGCTTTCTCGCTCAATGAAATGCTTTACACGTACACCAAGTCAGGCAAGCATCTCAGCGTGTTTCTGGGCCTGGTGGATACCAGAAAAAACGTGCTGCAATACGTCAACGCAGGACATATTCCTCCCATCCTGGTTCGCGGCAAAACCGGCGAAATCAAATTGCTGGAAGAGGGCGGCACCGTGATCGGGCTTTTCCCGCAGGTGGATTACACCCGCGGATCAGTCAAGCTGGAAAAGCGTGATGTGCTCGTCTGCTCCACTGACGGCATCCTACGCATCTCCGATGAAAAGAAGCATGAATACGGGCCCAAACGCCTGGCTGACTGCGTGCGGCGCAATCGTGAGCGCACTTCACAGGGAATAGTAGATTCGGTGCTGGCGGAAGTCTCAGCCTATTCCACTGCCAGCATGAATGATGATGACAAGGTGCTGATTGTGTTCAAAGTCACAGCCGATAAAGAGCCCGCGCCTGAAGAAGCAAAAAGTGCTCACTGATCGTTGCGCCAGAAGAGCAAAACCTTACCGCTGATTACACTGATTAAACGGATTTTCACTGATTAGGACCGGGGATGTGTTCCTCATATTTCGCCAGCATGCATGACGATGGCAAGGTGCTTCATCGCGCAATCATTGAAGAAACAAACCCAACAGTCTTCATCAGTTCACAATCCGTCTAATCAGCGCTATCAGCGGTCAGATTTTAGTCTTTTGTCATCGTCGGCATAGAGGACGATGACAAGGCGCTCAACCTTGCAATCAATGAAGCACAAAGCCTCTTGCTCTATCAGTGAAAATCCGTTTAATCAGTGTAATCAGCGGTAAGGGTTTGATTAGGTTTTCATTTCTTCAATGACCAGTTCCTGCTCTTTCCCCAGATAACTCTTCCTGTGAAACCAGTCTTCCATCGCTGCTTTCAATTTTTCTAACGGCACTCGTGTACCGATCCTCATCTCTCCGTCGGCAATCGGAAGCGTGTCGTCAAAGATGGAATCGTTGGTAAAGCTGCGCATGGAAAAATTGTCGAGCCACTTCATGGGGCACTTGGCCAGCTTCTCATTCAACTTGTATTGCACTGAAATGTGTCGCGAATACATGCCACTTCTTTCCCGTTTTCGGCCGATCACTTACTAATCAACCTAAGAGTTATATCAATGGTTCAACCGCGTTCTTCGGTTTGGGACTATTCTCCTCATGCATTCGGACGTCGAGAGTAGCGATTTTCAGCTACAAAGCCGCTTCTATGATGTTGAAAACAATTGCATATAAATAGCAGCGAAGCGTCACCGTCCATTGTCTCAGTAAATCCAGAGTTGCTGAAAATACAGGCTTTAAGTTCCGGGTCATGTCCTTGAGTAACCGGTATTTCTGCAACGTTCGGCGCATCCTAGACACTAATACTCGTACTAGAGAAGTACAGAAGTAAAGGGGCCCCCCAAATATGCCAGACCGCCGCTTAAATACCGATTGTAACGAACTCGTATCCCATCTTAAGGAACTTACGACTGCTCTGACCGCCGTTCATGAAGATCTGTACTGGCTCGCCATGCAGCCGCCCAATGCCAATGACAAACCGGCAGTACCCGCCGCTGAACTCAATGTTGATTTGCTCAGCGATCTCAAGAGCGCAGTCGATGACATGCGGCTTTTGCTCTGGCAGTATATTGAAACCGCTGCAGAGGTAAACCCACAGCACGTGCAGGAACGGATGGACTCGCAACGCCTGCATCGCGTCACCAAATTTCTCCAATTGTTGCGCAAACGACTGGCGCCTGCTTCTGAAGAGCAGCCGGTTTCTTTCATTGAGCGCATCAATGCCGCAGTAACACAAAGTCTGGGCCGCGATAAAGCAGCCTGACTGATGACTGCCTGAAACGATGTCCGGGCTGACATCCTAAACTGTTTTCAAAATAAAAGAGACGTGCTTTACGGCGCGTCTCTTTTTGTGCTTCAAATTCTGCTTAGCAGTTAGTCTCTGGGCCTTGGCTCGATAGCCAGAATATTTCTGCTCTTGAATTGAGCCAAATACCAGTAGCCACGAGCCAGCACTAAGCGCGCATTATTTCTTTCCCGGCCCGGCTGCTTTGATATTTGCCGGCACGTCAAACTTCTCAAAGTTCTTGGCAAAGCGGGTAGCCAAGTCGGCGGCGGCTTTGTCATAGGCTGCTTTGTCCTTCCATGCGTCGCGTGCGCGCAGGAACTCCGCTGGCACCCCAGGAACGGACTTCGGTATAGTTAGCCCAAAAGCCAGATCAGTTTCAAACTCCACTTTATCCAGCGTGCCTTCAATCGCGGCATTCACCATCGCGCGGGTATACGGCAGTTTCATGCGCGATCCCACGCCATACGGGCCGCCAAACCAGCCGGTATTCACAAGCCAGCATTGTGATCCATGCTCCTGCATTCGGCGTCCCAGCATTTCCGCATAGACCTTTGGCCGAAGGGGAAAGAATGGCGCTCCAAACAAGGTGGAAAAGTCGGGCTGCGGCTCTTCCACACCAGCTTCAGTTCCTGCCACCTTGGCCGTATAGCCGGAGAGAAAGTGATACATGGCCTGGTCAGTGGTTAATTTGGAGATTGGGGGCAGCACGCCGAAAGCATCTGCCGTCAAAAAAATCACGTTCTTTGGATGTCCGCCGATCCCCGGGATCACTGCGCCTTCAATGAAGTCCACAGGATAGGCACAGCGTGTGTTCTCCGTAAGACTGTCGTCGTTGTAATTTGGAACATGTGTTTCCGGATCGAGCGGTACGTTCTCCAGCACCGAGCCAAACCGGATTGCGTTCCAGATCTGCGGCTCGCTTTCCTTTGAGAGGTCGATGCACTTGGCATAGCAGCCGCCTTCAAAGTTAAAGATGCCGGTCGGGCTCCAGCCGTGCTCGTCATCGCCAATCAACAGGCGCTGTGGATCAGCCGAGAGCGTCGTCTTGCCGGTGCCGGAAAGCCCAAAGAACAGAGCTGTCTCACCGTTCTTGCCTACATTGGCCGAGCAATGCATGGGGAAGACATTCTTCTGCGGCAGCAAGAAGTTCATGATGCCAAAAATCGATTTCTTCATTTCACCCGCATACTTTGTTCCGCCAATCAGAATGATCTTGCGGGTGAAACTCACGATTACAAACGCTTCTGAGCGCGTGCCGTCACGCTGCGGGTCGGCTTGAAATTCGGGTGAAGAAACAATGGTAAATTCCGCGCGATGTGTTTTCAGCTCTTCATCACTTGGACGCACAAACAACGCGCGGGCAAAAAGATTATGCCAGGCATATTCATTGATTACGCGGATAGGGAGGCGGTAGTGGGGATCTGCGCCTGCGTACAGGTCCTGCACAAACAACTCTTTGCCGCGCAGTGACGTCACAACGCGGTCAAACAACGCGTCAAACTTTTCCTGGTCAAAAGGCTGGTTCACTGGGCCCCAGTCGATCAGCTCTGCCGTGATGGGGTCCTTGACCACGAACTTGTCTTTAGGTGTGCGCCCGGTGTATTTGCCGGTGTATCCAACCAGCGCGCCATTCTCCGCCAGCAACCCTTCACCGCGGCGCACTGCCTGCTCCACCAGCATGCCTGAGTGCAAGTTGCGATGAACCGAACTGCTATTCAGAAGTGTTTCCAGGGCTGAAGCTGTATCAATGGCGGGCAAAGTAGACATGGCGGCAAAGTCTCCTATTTCTGTTTGGGCCAGAGGGCTGGTCGCAAGCAACGATTTTGGGCGGGCCTAACGGCTACGCCGTTTTAATCAACGCGTCCTGGGGCGCGCCAACTTGCTTCAGGAATGCATTCAAATGTCCGAGCGATTCATCCACCGTCAGCGTATACATCTCCCGTCCGTGCTCATATGTACCGGATTCAATTGCAGTCTTCAAGAAATGTCCGGCGGTCTGGATGGCCAGCGGATCAGTGATGACCCGGCCGGTGCGCTCGTTGTACTCCACCCATGTTGGATGCGGCAACGCTATCCAAACGGGACGCCCGCTGGCAAGAAACTTAATATCTATAGCGTCGGCGTGCCGGGTCGCAATAGCGACGATCAGGGCCTGGTAAACACAATGGAGTCTCTGTCCGGTCCAGCGGTCGGTGGCGTGAAAGTCCTCATACATGCTGTCTAAAAATATATCGGAGCGCCGTAATATCAGCAAATAAGGATCACTAGCTACCAGGCAGGTACCCCTTCCCCAATGCGCTGTTTATCTTCCTATGGCGCTTCACTGCCATCTGCCACTTATAATCATTTTTCGCTTTTTGCCCATGACCAATACCATGCAAGCAGTCTGGATCTCCACCTATGGCGGACCTGAAGTGCTGAAAATACGCACCGTTGGCAAGCCTCTGATCAACGACGAACAGGTCCTGGTCCGTGTCCGCGCGTCCTCGCTCAACCGTGCTGACCTGCTCCAACGCCAGGGCAAATATCCCCCTCCGCCCGGCTTTCCAGCCGAAATCCCGGGCATGGAATTCGCCGGCGAAGTGGCCGAAGTTGGCTCATCTGTCCGCCGATGGAAGCCCGGACAGCGCGTTTTTGGCCTGATTGGCGGAGGCGCCCATGCCGAATACGTTGTCACCTATGAGCACCTGCTGGCGGAAATCCCTGCCAATCTTGACTGGACACAGGCTGCTGCTGTGCCCGAAGTGTTTATTACCGCGCATGATGCTCTATGGAGGCAGGCTAATCTCCGCCCTGGAGAAACCGTACTGATCCATGCCGTTGGCAGCGGCGTGGGTCTGGCTGGAGTGCAGCTTGTACGTGCGATCCAGGCAGTTCCGTATGGAACCTCGCGCACGGCCGACAAAATCGAAAAATCAAAACCGCTTGGGCTGGAAGCCGGATTAGTCCTTCGTCAAAATTTTGAAGACCTGCCGGCCATCGCAGAAAAATGGACAGCCGGCAAAGGCATCAATGTCCTGCTCGATCTGGTCGGAGGCCCATACGTCAAAGCCAGTCAAAAAGCCATGGCGCAGCACGGCCGCATGGTTCTTGTGGGCACCGTAGCAGGCGGCACCTATGAACTTGAGGCTAAATACGTGATGAGTAAGCGCCTCCAGATTTGCGGTACAGTCCTGCGCGCCCGTTCGCTGGAAGAGAAAATGGCTGCTACTCGCCTCTTTGCCGCTGAGGTCGTGCCCCTGCTCGCCCGCGGCGTGCTGAAGGCTAACGTCGACAGCGTGTTCTCAATCTCAAAAATCAGCCAAGCCCACCAGCGCTTGGAATCAAACGAGACGTTTGGGAAGGTTGTGGTGGTGATGGAATAGTTTCATCCCTGATTTGGTTCTTTGCGGGTACCAATGTAAACTCTATTCCCTATGACACCACCGCCGACACACTCAGGCCGTCCGCGCTACAAGGTAGTGTTTGGAAAAGACGCTCAGGACCTTGAAGGCAAACTCAACGATCCTGTTTTCACACCCGCCGGGTATGCAGTCACCCACCTTGCTTTCAACTCGGCCCGGGCGGAGTATCTGCTCATTCTGGAAGACGAACGAAACGATCAGCGTTGAAACAACGCCGCCGTAAATCTTCACGGAAATCATCTGAGCCACTTTTGTCAATCGCTCTGGGCTCCTGAAGTTTTCCTCTGTGGTTCTGGGTTTTAGATTTGTCCGTCAGCCAGGAATCATGGGAATGCTATAACACTCTTGATTGCGCCTTCTTGACACATCCTCTGCCCGCGAGCCCGGCCTTGACTTGATGCGTGCCATCGCCATCCTTTGGGTCATGCTGTGGCATATGCATTGGGCCCTTCGGCCTGGCATTTGGAGTGGCCCTGGAAACTACGGCTGGATGGGCGTCGATCTCTTTTTTGTCCTGAGCGGATATCTGATCGGCTCACAGCTTCTTCGTCCTTACGCTCGCAGCAGCCGGCCTTCGATCGGCGGCTTTTATCTACGCCCCGCCTTCCGCGTCCTGCCGGCCTACCTGACGGTGCTGCTTTTTTACTTCGCCATCCCGGGATTCCGCGAAGCTCCCGGATTGTCGCCGGCCTGGCAGTTTCTTACCTTTACGGAAAATTTTCGCATCGACTATCTTCATGACGAGGCCTTTTCCCATGTCTGGTCGCTGTGCGTGGAAGAGCATTTTTATCTCGTGCTGCCACTTCTGATTTTGCTGATGATGATCCGCCCCAGCTTCGGTAAAGCCGTTGCTGTAATTCTGGGAATTCTCTGCTTTGGCATTGCCATCAGGGCTTACATCTATCTCCATCAAGTGCAGGTGTTCCCTAGAGACGACTACGCGTTCGCCCTGGCCTATGTCGAAAAAATTTATTATCCCACCCATACTCGCCTCGATGGCCTTCTTGTGGGCGTAACCCTGGCTACCATCAAGACTTTTCGTCCCGCGTGGTGGCAGCGCGCGATGTCTCACGGATATCTGCTGCTCGTCGGCGGGATGGCTCTCTGTGCGGGGGCCATGTGGCTGTTCAACGACCGCCTGTCATTCTCCGGTTCGGTTGTCGGCTTTCCGCTGCTGGCTGTTGGCCTTGGCCTGCTGATTGCTTCCAGCATTAGCCCTTCCAGCCCTTTGTCCAAGATCCACGGATTTGGGCTGATCGCGGCTCTGGCTTATAGCACGTATCTCACGCACAAAGAGGTTATCCATCAGGTTCGCGTGCACTGGCCAAGGCTTGTAGAAGGCGGCGGATGGCTCGCCTTAGGTGCTTACTTTGCCTTGAGCTTTCTAGCTGCGTTTGTCCTGTACATGGCGGTCGAACGGCCTTTTCTGCGCCTGCGGGAGCGCATTTCATCCAGGGCTGCCAAAGCAGCCCAGATGGCCGCTGCGAGCTAATCCAATTTGCCCTTAGAGCTATCTTCCTGTAAAATTTACCTTTAACCACACGACACTGAAGCTCTTAAGCCCTTCTGCGTCAGATATCTGGAGTTCAATCGAATGGCACAAGTTTGCGACATCTGCGGCAAAGGCCCGCAATTTGGAAACAAGATCAGCCACGCTCACAACGTGAGCCGCCGCCGCTGGAACGTGAACCTGCGCCCTGTACGCGCCAGTGTAAATGGCGCCAATAAGCGCGTTCGCGTCTGCACCACCTGCCTCAAATCCGGCAAGGTCGTTAAAGCATCGGTCAGCAAGACGGCTTAAGAAACGATTTAAATAGCATTTGTAAATCTAAAAGGCCTTCCAGGAAGCGGAAGGCCTTTTTCGTGTGGAGATCATCGCAGTTTTTGCGATCCTCAATGCTCGACCGTAGGTTCGTTCCTGAAATCCACGACGGGAATGCTGACCGCTAGCGCTTCTTCAGAACCGCAACACGATTCCGCCCCCAGCCAGGATATTGTGATGGTGCAGGCCACCGTTGTTCCCGGCAATCACGCTTGAGATGCCAAAGTTCGGATCGCCGGTTACAAAGTCGCGAACCTCAGCACGGAAGCCAAGCAACGGCAATCCTGTCTTAAAGTCCAAGCCGCCGCCGTAGTCGATTGCGCCTTTGTTCTGCGTTGTGCCTACGGTCTTCAAGGAATAGCGCGCCCAACCGCCGCCAACGCTCACCCAGGGCGAAATCGGCGAGATGGGCAGCAGCTTGAGGCGGAATCCCGGCGTGATGAACAAAGTCGAAAGATTATCCGCAACGCTTCCCGGCGTGCTGGCCAGCGTAAGTTTTTGCGAAGTCATGCCGGCTACCGGCACCTCCAGGCTGAGAGAGGCAACGTGGGCGTTCAACAACCTCACTCCGAGCTCACCTTCCAGAAACAAGTGATGGTCGGTTTTTACGGTGTCTGAAAGCGTTAACGCCGGAGCAAGAAAAGTCTCTTTCGTATCGGAAACAAACGATCCTCCCACCACAAATGCTGCGTCGGCCTTTTGCGCCGCCGCAAACGTGGAGACACATAATAGTGCAATCAAAATAGAAAAGCGCTTCATTGAAGCTCCTTTGGCTGGCATAAATTTTGGTTGGCTCTGCAACGTGAGATGCAGATTTAGTGGTTCGGGGAACAGAAAAATGCTGCCGAACCAGTGACGAAAGGACACGTCTGTACGGCTTCGCACTTTCCTTGCTGCAGCCCGCTCTATCGATCACTCCAGCCCTAGAAGCGCAGTGTTACCCCGCCACCAACAAATATGTTGTGCAGGTGATCGCTAGTGATCGATGCAAATGACGGCACTCCCGGACGCCCGGTAATGAAATCTCGCGTTTCGATGCGAAAGCCGAGCCAGGGCAAACGCGTCTTGATGTCCAGTCCGCCGCCCACCTGAAAGGCTCCTCTGGTATCTGACGTGGGACCGTTATTAAAGCGGGCCAGGCCTCCGCCCGCGCTCACAAATGGAGACACGCCAGATGATGGCAAAAGCTTTAGCCTTAAAGATGGGGTGAAGAAGAACGTTGAAAAATTTGGTTCCAGAAACCCTGTGTTCCTCGATGTGGTAAACATGACCGGCAACTCAAGATGCAGGGAAGCCAGCCTGAAATTTGCCAGTCGATGCGCGTAAGCTCCTTCCATCGCAAAAGAGGGAGCCAGCGAACGGCTGACCGGGTTGATAGGACAAACCGGAATGGCCTCACAGAACGGCAGGCCGGTGAGCCCAGGCGAAAAAGTTCCGCCAAAACTCACGGCTATATCATTCGATTGTGCGAATCCGGCACTTGCCAAAAAGAGGGAAACCAGCAGAACAGCAAAACGACTTCTAATCATCGTTGCTCCTTGCAGATTGGTTTTAAGCCAGCGCGATCACGTCAATCTCAACCGAGACATCTTTCGGTAAGCGCGCTACTTCCACCGTGGAACGTGCAGGCGGCGCGTTCTTGCAGGTTTTTCCGTATACCTCATTCATCTGCCCAAATTCTGCCATGCTCTTCAAAAACACCGTGGTCTTGACTACTTTTTCCCAACTGCTGCCGGCGGCCTGCAGAATCGCGCTCAGGTTCTTCAACACCTGCTCCGTCTGCGCTTCAATGCCGCCTTCAATCAGGTTTCCCGTTGCGGGATCAATGGGAATCTGCCCGGAGATAAAAAGAAATCCGTTGGCCTTGATCGCCTGTGAATAGGGCCCGATGGCCTTCGGCGCATTGGGAGTTGAAATCACGTCTCGAGTAAAGCCGCTCATTTATTTCCTCCAGAAAATTCTCGCCGCTGATTTGCCAACCCAGTATTTAGTATTTGGTACTTAGCCGGATCTTATGATCTGTGTTGCCGCTCTGTGAAAATCTCCTCCATCTTCCAGCCAAGCTAAATACCAGGTACTAATTGCCAAATACTGCACCTACACCTTATTCAACCTCTGCACATCGTGTATCCCCGGAATCTTCCTCAGCCCACCGATCACGCGTTCCAGATGCTTCACGTCTTCAATATCAATCACAATGTCGATGGTCGCCTGGCTATCTGCCGTGCGGGCTTCAATGTTGCGGATGTTCGTATTGTCATCAGAGATCACGGCAGTAAGCTGTTTCAGCATCGCCGGGCGATCGTCGCAGAAAACCGTCAGCTTCACCGGATATGTTCCGCGTCCGTCCGTCTTATCAATCTTGAGCGGCTTGGCCCATTCCACGGCGATGCGGCGATCCGCCTCATACATCAGGTTATTCACGTTGGGACAACTTACCGCGTGTACGGCCACGCCCTTGCCGCGTGTCACGTAGCCTACAATGGCTTCTCCGCGAATCGGGTTGCAACATCGTGCGCGATACACCAGCAGATCGTTGTAGCCTTTTACCTTGATCGCGCCTGTGTCCGCGCTCTGGCCAAACACACGTCGGATCACCGTGCCTAGCGTGCTGCCCGCTTTCGGCGCCGCTTCCTCCGCAGCGGGTGTCTGCTCGGAAATTTCCGGTGAAAGCTTTGCCAGCACCTGCCGCGCTGAATATTTCCCGTAGCCGATCCCCGCCAGCAAGTCCTGTCCGCCGCCCAGGCCATATTCTTTGGCGATTGTCTCCATTGTCTTGTCGTTAAAATCTTTCAGCGCTAGCCGATATTTGCGCGCCTGCTTCTCCAGCAGCTTCTTGCCAATCTCAATGGCCCGCTCGCGCTGATGAATGTTGAGCCAATGCCTTATCTTATTGCGCGCGCGCGTAGATTTGGCAAAGCCCAGCCAGTCGCGGCTGGGGTTATGTCCTGGCTGCGTCATGATCTCCACCACGTCGCCGTTGCGCAGCTTGTTCCGCAGCGGCACAATGCGCCCGTTTACTTTGGCCCCGACGCAACTATGTCCCACCTCAGTGTGAATGGCATAGGCAAAATCAATTGCGCTGGCGTCGCGTGGCAGAATCACCACTTTGCCCATGGGCGTGAAGCAATAAACCTCTTCCGGATAAAGATCGACCTTCAGCGTGGAAAGAAATTCATTAGGATCTTTTACGTCCTGCTGCCATTCCACCACCTGCCGCAGCCACGCCAGCCGCTGTTCGTCTTTGGCGCTGACCGGGCCGCCGTCTTTGTATTTCCAATGCGCGGCAATGCCTTCTTCTGCCATCTTGTGCATCTCTTCCGTGCGGATTTGCACTTCAAACTGGTGGCCGTCTTCCGTAATCACCGTCGTGTGCAGTGACTGATAAAGATTCGGCCGCGGCATTGCGATGAAATCTTTGATCCGTCCCGGCACCGGCCGCCACATCTGGTGGATCGCTCCCAGCGCGGTATAGCAATCTTTGACTGACTTGGTGATGATGCGCACCGCAAGCAGATCGTAAACCTGATCAACCGTGATGCGTTGCCGCAATAATTTTTGGTGAATGCTGTAGAGCCGCTTGATCCGGCTTTCAACTTTCGCGTCAACGCCGTTTTCCTTGAGCTTCCCTTGCAGGATTTTCACCAGCTTGGACAGGAAAGCTTCACCGGCTTTGCGACGCTGCTCCACTGCGGTACGCACCTGGTCATAGCCGATAGGGTCAACATAGCGGAATGCAAGGTCTTCCAGCTCGCCGCGCACTTTGCCCATGCCCAGCCGATGCGCCAGAGGCGCATAAATTTCCAGCGTCTCTTTTGCCACCTGCTGCCGACGTTCTTCCGGCAAATGCTTCAGCGTTCGCATATTGTGCAACCGGTCGGCCAATTTGATCAGCACCACGCGAATGTCATCCACCATGGCGAGCACCATCTTGCGCACATTTTCCGCTTGGCGCTCTTCCCGGCTGGCCAAATCGATTTTGTCGATCTTGGTGACGCCTTCAACTATGTGCACCACCTGATCGCCAAATTCGCGGCGTATGTCTTCATGCGTTACCGGCGTATCTTCAATGGCATCATGCAGCAGTCCGGCGGAGATGGCGGTGGAATCCAGCTTCATATCCGCGAGCACCAGCGAAACTTCCAACGGATGTATGAGGTAAGGTTCGCCGGAAGCGCGCGTCTGTCCCTGGTGATGTTTGAGGGAGAACTCGTAGGCCTTGCGGATAGTTTCCAGATCGTCTGTCGGGCGGTTTTCGGCGACCTTGGCCAGCAATTGCTGAAACCTGGCCGTAAGCAGCTTCAGCTCTTTTTGCGAAGCGGGCTGCGGGTTTGTCGCCATAAGAGATTATAACGTGAAAAAAATGAGGGGTTTTAGCCTTCGGCGAGAGCCTCGGCCGTTCGATCTTCCGATGTCCGATTCTCTAGCCTGGCTTCGCTCCCCCCGTATGCCTCCCCGTCTTTAAGTCCACCTCAAACGGCACCTCTTTATCGGCCAGCGCGTCCCAGCCGTGGCCCTGCAGCTTGTCTCCAGTGATCTCTGTAATCGTCAGCCCTTCCCAGGTAAGCCGCTCCGTAGTCCACAGAATTCCTGAAGCACCGACGGCGGTAATAGAGGTAAATCCGACAAAAAGCAGCAGGCTTTGCTGCAAAAGCACGCAAAGGTCGACCACGGGGCGTTGCTGTTTGATATGAAGCCACCCGGCGGGTTCCGAGGCATTCACAATATATGCGTAGCCACCGACCACCACGCAAAATCGTCCGGGATCAGGCGTTGAACACAGTTGATTGACTACCTGATCGGAGTCAAAGCCCAGAGCGAAAAACCCGACCCAGGCTGGCCCGCGCTGCCGCGTAACGCGCACATAAGCGCCGCTGCGGTCGCGTTCCTCAAGTTCTACAGGGTAGTGGTACAACTTCTCAACAGGATGGACGGGCGGAGCGGAGTCCAAAATTCTGACCTCATAGTTGCGCGGAAATGTGAAGTCGAAGCGGAAGTGCTGTTTCATGCCTGATCTTTCATTCGAGATCTTGCGCTGCTGTAAACTCCTCTACCCGCTCCCGCACACTCTTCACATGTACCGGCAGTTCCAGCCTACTTCCGTTTTCAATCAGCGGAATCAATTTGTTGAAGTCCGGTCCCGAGTGCGAGCCAATCAACATGATCCGCACCGGATGAAACAGGTCTTTGCCCTTCACGCCAGCTTCCGCTTTGATTTCATCCATGATCAACTTGAACCGCTCAGGCGTCAGCGGCGACTCATTCGCCACGCGCTTCGCAAACGCCTGCATCACGGTTTTTGCTTTGTCACTGGCAAACACTTCTGCGTTCTCCCGCAATGCCAACGCTGCAGCGGCGTCATGGTTGAAGATGATCTTTGCTTTCTCCGGCAATTGATCCAGTTGATCAACGTATGGAGCCAGCAGATCGATCAAGCCATTCGTCCAGCCACTGACATTGCCGTTTACATTGGCCGGCAGCAACCCCGCGCGCTGCAAAGTTTCTGTCCCCATCTGATGAGTACGTTCCGGTGGGCTCTGCTTAATGTAATGCCGGTTCAGCCAGTGCAGCTTTTCCGTATCGAAAACTGCAGGAGATGGCGTGACGCGCTCCAGGGAAAATTCCTTGATCAACTCTTCTTTAGGAAATATCTCTTTGTCGCCGCCCCTCGGCGCCCAGCCCAGCAACGCCAGGTAATTCATCAGCGCCTCCGGCAGGACTCCCATCTCGCGGAAGCTCGATACTGACGTCGCGCCATGCCGCTTCGACAATCGCTCACGGTCGGGGCCAAGGATCGTCGAAAGATGCGCAAACTCCGGCACTGGCAGTCCAAGCGCCTCATATACGGCAACCTGCTTTGGCGTGTTGGAAATATGATCGTCGCCGCGAATTACATGCGTGATCTTCATATCGGCGTCGTCGATCACCACCACATAGTTGTAAACCGGCATTCCGCTGGATCGGACAATGATGGGATCGCTCACTACTTCATTTGAAAATTCCACGTTGCCGCGCACAATGTCATGGAAGCGGATAGGACGCTCAGGAATCTGCAAGCGTATCGCCGCTGGCTCGCCCGCCGCTCTGCGCCGCTCCGCCTCCGCCGGATCAATGTTCCTGCACTTGCCGGAATAGTTTGGCTGACGCTGCTCCGCCATGGCCTGCTGCCGATCGCGCTCCAGCTCTTCTGCCGTGCAGAAGCAGTAATACGCCTTCCGCTCTTTGATGAGCCGCTCAGCATAGCCTCGGTAAACATCCATTTTGTCCGATTGCCGATAAGGTGGATATGGGCCGCCTACGTCCGGCCCTTCGTCCCAATCAACACCTAACCACTTCAGGTCTTCCATGAGCTGGGTTTCGTAACGCGCCTCACTGCGCTCCAGGTCAGTATCTTCAATGCGCAGAATGAACGTGCCAGCATTCTGGCGGGCAAACAGCCAGTTGAACAGCGCTGTGCGGACGTTCCCGATATGCAACTGTCCTGTTGGGGACGGAGCAAAACGGACGCGAACTTTATCGTTCTGTGCCATGTATATCCATGGTAACAAAAGCCAATCGGCTACTTTGGCAGCCAACGCCCAGAGCAGGAATTTCATCTGACTTAATTGACAGCAGCTCGGGATTCCCATTCATGCCTTCCAGCGCCATCGGCCCACTCATTCTGTTTCTCGCGATCTTGCTGACCAGCGCACATCTACTCGGCTATCTGTTTGCCCGTTTGCGCCAGCCGCGCGTGATTGGAGAAATCCTGGCCGGCTGCATCCTGGGACCGTTTGTCCTTGGTCGATGGGGTGCGTACACGCACTTTCTGCAACTAGACGTTGCCGCTCCGCAAAAGAAGGCCGCGCTCGACCTGCTCTACTATCTCGGCCTGCTCATGCTGATGTTTCTTTCCGGCGCGGAAACCAAGGCGCTTTTCCAGAAGCATGAACGCAAGCAGATTGGCTGGCTGGCCGTCGTCGGTACGGCGATGCCTTTTTTCATCATGCTGGCGCTGGGATCGGTACTGCCTCTGGGCTGGTTCATGGGCGTCAAGTCCAGCCACGCCTCATTGCTGCTGGTGATGAGTATCGCTGTCGCGGTGACTTCGATCCCTGTCATTTCGCGCATCTTTTTCGATCTCAAAATCCTGCACACCCGTTTTGCCCGGCTGGTGCTGGGCGTGGCCGTGCTTGAAGATATCGTTCTCTGGGCCGTGCTGGCCATCGCCACTGCCATTGCCGATTCATCCGGCCTTCCGGCGCGCAAGATTGCCATTCACATCGGGATTACCCTGGCTTACTTCGTTCTTGGTTTGGTTCTTTTCCCCCGTGCCACGAAGCGCATTTCGAAATCCAGGTTCAACCTGCTGGCCATCAATTCGCCAATTACGTTCACTCTGCTGATTGCGTTCGCTTACGTCGCCGTGGCCGGCTTGCTCGACGTGAATCTGGTCTTCGCTGCGTTCCTTGCCGGCTTTGCCGTCTCGCGCAAGCGCCTGGGGGACGCACTGGCCACCATCTCCGGCTTCTCCTTCGCCTTGTTCATCCCTGTGTATTTCGCGCTGGTGGGTTACAGCCTGATTTTTGGGAAAGCCTTCTCGATTTCCATGTTGCTGGCATTCCTGGCAGGTGCCTGTGCATTAAAGCTGCTGGCAGTCGCCTTGGGAGCGCGCCTCGCCGGATTCCGCGGACTCGATATCACCAATCTTGCCGTCGCAACAAACGCCCGGGGGGGCCCCGGCATTGTGCTGGCCAGCGTGGCCTTTGAGGCAGGAATTATCAGCGCCGCGTTTTATACCACGCTGGTTCTTGTCGCTGTGCTCACTTCACAGGCCGCAGGAGCGTGGCTGGAGTTTGTATTGCGCAAAGGGTGGCCGCTGCTCTCGGGAGATACGCCAGCCTCAGCGACAGTCACCACAGTAGAAAAAGAGCCGGGACAGTTGGTGGCATAATCCAGCAGGCAAGCAGCCGTCAGCACTCAGCATTCAGCCACAACCATTTTTAGCGCAAAGGGAAGCTAAGTGCGCAAAGGATTTGGGAAACATAGCCTCCATTCCTTCGCGACTTTTGTGTCCTTATTGGTAAATCTCTCTTTCGCTGAGTGCTGAACGCTGATGGCTGAGTGCTTTTCTCACATGCGTCCTGCTGATCCGGTCATGCCAGCCCACCCGGTCTTCATCCACCAGCGCCCAGAAGTAGCCCAATCCCATGGAAAATCCTGACAAGGCGCTGGCTGCGGCGCGGCTTTGGCGGTCAAACATGGTGGTTGCTTTCCCTTCAAAAGTACAAAGCTCAAGTCCGGCGAAGTTCATTCCCGGTGTCGCACGCCGGTAGACGAGAAAGATATACTGAAAGAGCAGCCAGAAGATTCCACCCGCAGCCAGCATGCATAACATCGTCATGCTTGAGTGCGGGACTTGCTCCGCGACTTCCACAAACGTGAGTGCAAAGGCTGCTGTGGCAATAAAAACAATCCCAACATCCACCAAACCGGCAACCAGTCGTTGATGCATGGGCGCAGGCCTCGGAATCACTTCGCAGTCTTTATCGATGCGCGGCTCTTCGGGCTCCAGTTGGATGTCGTCAAAGCTGGGCAGCAAATCCATCTGCTGACCTTGCAGAGAAGGCCGTGCGACTGGCTCAATCTCAAGCGGCTCGATTTCCTGCTGCGGCAAATCCATCGGCTCAGCGTCATAAGCCTCCATGATTCGCGGCGCTTCTGGCGCCAGCGGAACTGGCTCAAGATCATTGAGCATTATTTCTTCAACCGTAGGAACGTAAGCAGGTTGCGTGCGCGGAAAGCGAATGACCTTGGTCGGCTCTGGCTTGCCCATTACCGGCTTGACCTTGTTCTGCGGAATTACGATTTCGTGAAAACGTTCAGGCGGAGGCAGCATGCGGCCATCTTCAGCTCCAAATGAGAGGGAATCGTCGTCGGGGAAATCCAGTTCCATGGCATTGGGGTCAACCGGGCGACGCCGTCGCGCACGATGCTGCTGCACCCGCGAAACAATTTCTCTTCTCCAAGCCGGATCAGCCGCTGGCCGTACTTCGCCGGCAACTGCCCGAACCTCTGGCGTTGGCGGCGCGAGAGGCTGATCATCTTCAGCAAAATCGGCAACAGGAATGTCGTGGTCCGCATGGTGGTCCACAAGCGCTGAGCTGCTCCTGCGCGTATGCACGCAAGGCGACGCCTTACCGCAGAGAGGGCAAGTCATGGGCCGGTTCGGAGATTTTCGCCAGGAGCGGGAAGCATCCGGCTGGGCCAGCTTTTGCATTTACAAAACTTGCCGTGGTAACTTGCCCAGACTGGCTTTCTACGGCATGCGTTCCCAACATAAGTTTGTTATCACAGCAGGACTGCTTTGTCACTTGTTTGTCACCGCACCACTAGTGACAAGCCAGGCGCTCACAGGCCCCAGCGTGCAGACTCCTGCTATACCGGCAGAGCAAAGTATGCCAACACCCACTCCCGCGCCGGCCGAACCAAAACAAGACGCCGCGTCCACGAAGTCTCCGGTCGGAAACTGCCATTCGGTGATCACTTCTCCGCCAGCGGCGCCGCAGTCTGCATCGAAAAGCCAAGCCGCTTCAGCCACGCCCCAGGCCAACAAGAAAGTGCGGGTGCCGATCAGCGAAGACAATCCTGTGATCATTGACGCGCGTGAGTGCGAGGAAACCGGCAAGGTTTACACCTTGGGCGGCGACGTACAGATTCAGTTTGCCGACTACACCTTCCACGGCGACCTGGTGACGTATGATTCTGCAACTGGCGACGTCACGGCCAAAGGTAATGTTTCTCTAGACGGCGGCCAGCGCGATATACACATAAGCGGCAGTGAAGGCGCTTACAACCTCCATTCGCAGACAGGTAAGTTTTACAATGTGCGCGGCTCCACGGGTGCGCGATTCAAAGGGAGAAGCGTCACACTCACCTCATCCAGCCCACTTTCATTTTCCGGGAAGCTGGTGGAGCAGACTGGGCCGGATGAGTACGTCCTTCACCACGGCTCAGTAACCTCGTGCGAGCTGCCTCGCCCCAAATGGACATTCACGGCGGCAAAGATCATTCTCCGGGTCGGAGTCTCAGCGCATGTTTACAACACGACTTTTCGGCTCAAAGGCATTCCGGTTTTTTATTTGCCGTATGCAGCGCCGCCGGTCGAGCGTCTGGGACGAGAGAGCGGTTTTCTGATCCCGAATTTCGGAACATCGAATACCAAGGGCACTGTTGTTGGCGACTCTTTCTATTGGGCCATAAACCGCAGCATGGACGCCACCGTGGGCGGCGAATATCTCTCCAAAAGAGGTTGGGCATTGCAGGAGAATTACCGTTACCGTCCTAATGAAGCATCATTCGTTAACCTCAGTTACTTCGGCGTGCTGGATCGCGGCATCACCACAACATCAGTCAATCAGGCCGGGCAGACTGTTTCGCAAACTGCCAAACAGGGTGGGGAAGATGTAAAGCTCAATGCCGAAACCACGTTCGCCCATGATGTTCGGGGCGTTGCTTCCATTGATTACCTGAGTTCTTTCGTCTTCCGGCTTGCTTTTACTGAGAATTTTTCTCAGGCCGTGGATTCAGAGGTGAAATCCGCGGCCTTCCTGACCAAGAACCTTCAAGGCTTTTCATTTAACGGTTTTTTGGCGCGCTACCAGAACTTCCAGAGCAAGAATAATGACGACGTGATCACGATCCTGCATGCGCCGGGCCTCGAATTTTCGAGCGTGGATCGAAAAATCTTTGGCACACCCATTTACTGGTCATATGACGTGGATGCCGACGGCTTGCGGCGCAGCCAGCTTAGATTTGTTACTCCTGGCGTGGTCGGGCGGGCGGATGTAGATCCCAGCCTAAGCCTTCCCATTTTTTACAAAGGCTGGACCTTCCGCCCCGACGTTCAACTCCGCAACACGGTTTACTCACAGCAGCAGTCCACGGCGCAATCGATCATTACTGCTCATCACGAGCTCTTCAACCGGCGCACTATTGCCACCAGCGTTGAACTGCGCCCGCCGGTGCTCAGTAAGGTATTTGATGGAACAATCGCCGGACGGAAAATCAAGCACACCATTGAGCCGCGGGTAATCTATCGCTACACCAACGGCGTGGAGAACTTCGGCTCAATTATCCGCTTTGATTTCAGAGATATTCTTAGCAACACCAACGAAGTTGAGTTCGGTCTGCTGCAAAGGCTCTTTACCAAACAGGAGCGCCCAGGATGCAGACAGGAGACAACAAGCACAGCTGCGGGCACTACCCAGGCTATCGCCGCGGAGGCATCTTGTGAGCCTGCGGGCGCGGACGAGTTTGTAAGCTGGGAAGTCAAAATGAAGTATTTTGCTGATCCCACTTTTGGCGGTGCTGTCGTGAACGGCACCCGCAACGTGTTGACTACCACCGCAAGCTTCACCGGTATCGCTTTTGTTACCGATCCACGGCGGTTTTCTCCAGTGGTGTCGCGGCTGCGCGTGCGCACCAGCGCCAATAGCGATCTGGAATGGCAGCTCGACTACGACAGCAAGAAAGGCCGCATTAATTCCAGCACTCTCTATACCGGATTTCATTTTGGAGATTTCTTTGTCGGGGCCAGCCACGCTTACTTGCAGGTTCCGGGCGAAGTGGTGACCGATCCCACGACCGGAGCGGTGCTGCCCACTTGCGTCCCACATCTTTTTAACCAGCCCGCATGCGTGCCGCCGCTCTTTGATCAAGTCCGTGCGCAACTTGGATACGGCAGCCCGACTAAGAGAGGCTGGAGTGCCGCCGCGAACATCGGTTTTGATCGCGAGTTCAACCTGCTCCAATATGGCGCTGCGCAAACTGCTTACAACTGGGATTGCTGTGGCCTAAGCTTCGAATACCGCCGCTTTTCTCTTGGCTCAGTTCGCAATGAAAACCAGTACCGTTTTGCTTTCACGCTGGCAAATATTGGATCGTTTGGCAATTTAAAGCGCCAGGAACGGCTGTTCTAGAGCTTAACCACAAGGACACGAAGGACCACAAAGTTTTTTGAGCCTTCAAGGGATACGACTTCGATTGTTTGTTGATGCTCGAGCTTCGTTTTACCCGTCTTATGTTCTTTGTGAACTTTGTGGGTAGAATCTAGGTATGGATTTCTCCGCTAAGCAGCTTCTCCTTGAAGACTTGCTACGGTCGCTGGGCCGCACATTGGTCGCCTACTCGGGCGGCGTCGATTCAGCCTATCTAGCGTGGGTCGCCAGCACGGTCCTGGGAGCGGACATGCTGGCAGTGATCGCGGATTCCCCCAGTCTGGCGCGTACTCAACTTCAGGATGCGCTGGCATTCGCGCAGGAGCACGGGATTGCCGTTGAGGTGATCCACACCAGCGAAATGGATCGACCGGAATACGTCCGCAATGACCGGCAGCGCTGTTTCCACTGCAAAGACGAGCTTTTCCAGGTGATGGAAGGATTCGCGGAGAAACACGGTTTCCAATCAATCGCCTATGGTGTGAATGTCGATGATCAAAGCGATTTTCGTCCGGGCCAGACGGCTGCGCGCCAGCATCGTGTAGCTGCCCCACTGCTTCAGGCAGGACTGACCAAAGCTGACATTCGCGAGCTGGCCCGCGCCGCGGGCCTTCGCGTCTGGGAAAAGCCCGCTTCCGCGTGCTTGTCGTCGCGCATTGAGTATGGCCGTCCGGTGACGCTGGAGGCCCTTTCAGCGGTTGAACAGGGAGAAGAGGCGCTGCGCGGCATGGGTTTCCGGCAGTGCCGCGTGCGGCACCATGGCGAGATCGCGCGGATTGAGATTGCCCGTGATGAGTTAGCCCGCGCCCTTACCCCTGAAATGTTCCGCGCGTTCACCCAAGTGTTCAAAAACCTGGGATTCACGTTTGTAACCGTAGATACCGAGGGATTTCGTTCCGGATCAATGAATGCTGCCAAAACCACTCCGTCCCTGGTTAAGCTCATCTCATGAGCATAGGGCTGCGCCTTCATGAGATAATTTGGAAAGTTATCAGTATGACGAGGTGACCTTTTTGGCTAGATTTAATGGCATTTTTTTAAATATCTTAGTTTTTGCGATTCTGGCGGTTCAGCCGGGAAATTCCCAAAGCACAGGGACGGTAAAGAAAGCAGCAGCAAACAAAAAAGAGACTGCTGCAGATTCAGCCGCAAAGGCGGCTCCTTTAACCCCTGAAATTACGCACCGGATAATCACAGAGATCCGTTCCCGCTACAACGTACCGCCACAGGTCAGTATTTCCCTATCCGAGCCCAAGGCCGGCACTACGGCTGGCTACGATGATCTGGTGGTTAGCTTTACCGGCGGAGAGAACGCTACTCACCATGATTTTTTGATATCAACGGACCGTAAGACCCTGGCGCACGTGGAGAAGATCGATATTTCACAGGACCTGATGTCTAAGATCGATGTGAAGGGCCGGCCGGTGAAAGGCAATCCCAGCGCCAAGGTGACAATCATCAACTTCGACGATTTTGAGTGCCCGTTTTGTTCCCGCATGCATTCAACTCTTTTTGCAGATGTTTTTAAGGACTACGCTGACAAGATCAAGGTGATTTACAAGGATTATCCACTGATCGAAATACACCCCTGGGCCATGCATGCGGCTATCGACGGAAATTGCCTGGGCGAGCAGAACGGTCCGGCATATTGGGATTTCGCTGATTACATCCATGCCAATCAGAAGCAGATGGCCGGCAAATCGCGGACAGACGCATTCCAGAACATTGACAACCTTGCCAAGGAACAGGCGCAAAAACACCAGCTTGATGCAGGCAAACTGCAGGCCTGCCTGCAAAAGCAGGATGAAACCACTGTGCGGGCATCGATGGCTGAGGCCGATAAGCTGGGCGTCGATTCCACGCCTACAATGTTCATCAACGGAGAAAGGCTTACCGGCGTGATGCCGGAAGCGGAATTGCGCGCTGTTCTGGATCGTGCTCTGGCGGATAGTGGACAGCAGGCCCCAGCAAACGCAAAAAACTAGTCAAGCGCGGTGAAGTCGGTTATCGTACCGTATTTGAAACTGCCCATGGAGGCGACTATTGATCCAGGCGCGTAAATATCGGCGCAGTCTGTTTTCTCTCTTGTTGGTATGCACGGCGTTGCTGATATTGGCCAGCTGCTCAGGCCGCGGTACGGACAAAGACGTTGTGGCCAAGGTGAACAGCTACAAAATCTTTCGCTCCGAGCTGGACAAGAACTATAACGGTCGCGTTGCAGGATCGCCGCAAAAGCCGACGGCGACGGAAGAGGAAGCTCTGCGGCTGAATATTCTCGGTCAACTTATCGATCTGCAGTTGCACCTGCAGAAAGCGGAAAAGCTCGGGATCCTTGCGACCGATGACGAGGTGGAAAGCAAATTCTCCCAGGCCAAAGCACCTTATACGCAAGAGGAGTTTCAGAAGCGCCTGAAAGATCTGGGAATGACCGAGGAAGACTCCAAGCAGGAAATACGTCGCAACCTGATCATCGATAAGCTTTTGAATAAAGAGATTGGTTCAAAAGTGACCATCTCTGACTCCGACCTCCAGAGCTATTACAACCAGCACAAGGCGGATTTCAACCTGATTGAACCACGCTATGTTGTTGCCCATATCCTGGTTACCAGCCAGCCCATGGGGCAGCCAAGCGAAAGTCCAGGCAAAGCGCAAAATGACGTGGAAGCACGCAAAAAGATTAATGAAGCCGAGCATCGGCTGGAAAGTGGCGAAGATTTCGCCAGCGTTGCAGCAAAGTTTTCAGAAGACCCAGATACCGCGCGCAACGGCGGTGAACTCGGCCCTATGCCGGAGTCGCAACTGAAAAACACTGACGCCGCAACCCGCGACGCTATCCTGAAACTAAAGCCGGGCCAGTTCAGCGAAGTAATTCCGGTGATCAACCCAACAACCCGGCAGCAATTCGGTTATCGGATCATCAAATTGATTGGCAAAGAGACCGCAGGCCAGCGTGACCTGAATGATCCGCAGGTGCAGCAGTTCATCCGCAATCAACTGCGCAGCCAGCGCGAGCAGATTCTCCGCGCCGCGTATGATGAAGTTTTGCGTGACAACGCAGAAATCCACAATTATTACGCTGAACAGATTTTGAAGAATACCGGCACAAAGTAGAAGGTTGAATCCTTCAAAATCTTATCGCTTAGCCTCGATGGCGAGGTTTTGGTTTTTAAAATTCTGGTGATTTCCGCGAATTTGACAATCTAGCAGCTATTCCACCTCAGCCAGAACCTGACCTGCGTCTACGGCGGCGCCTTCCGCGACGTTGATCTTTTTCACCACTCCGGTCTTCGGAGCCTTCAGCTCATTCTGCATTTTCATGGCTTCAATCACCAAAACGCTTTGACCCGCTTCCACCGGCGTCCCCACCCCCGCCAGCACTCGAACCACCTTGCCTGGCATCGGTGCTTTGATTTTCATGAGTCCCTGTTCATTGGCCCCGGCACGGTGGCGTGATCGAAATGAGCGCGGATCGCGCACTGTGGCGGTAAACCGCTCATGGCCCACAATGACGTTGGTCTCCGAGCCCACAATCTCTTGCTTCACTGCATACGATTTGCCGCCGAGCAACAGTGAAAGAACGCCGTTTGGTCCATAAACGACGTCCAGAGGAAGTTCGCGGCCATCCAGCACGCATTTCCATTGTTCGCTCACCTGCGTCAGTTCAACGCGATAGGTCTTCTCCGCCAGCATCACCTCGTAAATCATTCGCCGCCGACTCCTTCGCTGCGCGCTGTACGCTTCCATAATGACTCGTCAGTTCGTCGCTCACCAGCGGTCTTGGATATGCCGTTCTGGGCATTCTTTGATGGCGCTGTAGCGGCAAACAAGGCGGCGGAAACAGCCGCAATTTCGGCTAAGCCATTCTTAGTACCGGGTGAGTTCGGAACCGCCAGCAGACGGTCAAGGAAGCCGGTATCGATACGAGCATCAATGAAGTCTGGATGATCCAGAATGCGCCGGAACAGCGGCAGATTGGTCTTAATGCCGCCAACAAAGTATTCATCCAAGGCACGCCGCATGCGCGCGATAGCGGTCGACCGGTCAGGAGCGTAGGCGATCAGCTTAGAGAGCATTGGATCGTAGTCCAGGGGCACCGTCCAGCCTTCATAAACTCCGCTGTCTTCACGTACGCCGGGGCCTGAAGGTCGCAAAAGCTGCGTGATTTTCCCCGGCGAAGGAAAGAAATTATTGTCCGGGTCTTCCGCGTAAAGCCGGCATTCAATGGCGTGTCCGCGAAGTTGAACATCTTCCTGGCTGAAAGGAAGTTCCTCTCCGCTGGCAATCCGCAGTTGCAGATGCACAAGGTCCAGGCCCGTGACCAATTCCGTTACGGGGTGCTCCACCTGAAGCCGGGTGTTCATTTCCAGAAAATAAAAGTTTCGTTTGCTATCGACCAGGAACTCTACTGTCCCGGCATTAGTGTACCCCGCCGACTTTGCAGCCTGTACGGCGACTGCGCCCATACGCCGCCGCATTTCCTCATCGACAATGGCTGAAGGCGCTTCTTCAATCACCTTCTGATGGCGGCGCTGTACCGAGCACTCGCGTTCACCAAGATAAACCACATTGCCATGCTCGTCCCCCAGCACCTGGATCTCAATATGGCGCGGGTTCTCGATGAATTTTTCCAGATAGATCTCGCCATCATTGAACGATCGCAACGCTTCGCTTTGAGCAATTTCAAAACTGGACTTGAGGTCGGCAGCCTTACTTACCAGACGCATTCCCTTGCCGCCGCCGCCGGCCGCAGCTTTAATCATCACCGGAAAGCCAATCTGGGCCGCCATGTCGTCTGCTTCGGCAATCGTCAGGCCCCGCGCGGAGCCGGGGACCATGGGCACTCCAGCAGCCTTCATGGCGGTACGTGCACGCGTTTTGGAGCCCATCAATTCCATTGCGGATGGCGGTGGACCAATAAATTTGATTCCCGCCGCTACGCATGCACTAGCAAACTTGGCGTTTTCAGATAAAAATCCATAGCCCGGGTGAATGGCTTCAGCCCCGCATTGGCGGGCAACTTCCAGAATTTTAGGGATGTTCAAGTAAGATTCGCGGGCCGGAGCCGGACCGAGCAAATAAGCTTCATCTGCCTTGGTTACATGCAGCGCGCCCCGATCAACGTCAGAAAAGACAGCCACAGACCTAATGCCCATTTCACGACAGGCCCGCATGACGCGAACGGCGATTTCACCTCGATTTGCAATGAGTACCTTGGAGAACATAGCGGAAACCCTGATTGTAACAATACGTTGAGATGCTCGCGGGGGCTGAGCGCATGCTTGCTGGCCGCGCAATAAAACGCCCCTCCCGCAGGAGGGGCTGCTCAATAGCTGTTAACGAATCAAGACTATTTATTTCGATTTCGGTTGATCAAGAATAATGCCGCCGCTGGTCTTTTTTGAGGCCTCTTCGGCTTTCTTCTTGCGTGCTGCCATGGCCTTGTCGCTCCACTCATTGGCAGTTTTCACGTATTCAGCCCGCGTTTCCGCATCGTCGCAAGTCATGTCATTGGCTTTGCGCCGGTAGAGCAGATTCATGTAGGCCATTGCGTCGTCATAATCCTGGCGCTTATCAATGGCCGTTTGCAGCATCTTCATGCCTTCATCCACTGCCGCGCCATCTTTTGATTTCATCTCGTCGCAGAGCTTCTGGCTGCCTTTGCCCTTCAACTCATCGTCAACCTTCAGGCCCTCTTTCGATTTAAGCTCCGCTGCGTCCTTATACGTTGCAGACCAGTCAATCACGCCGACTGAATAGTATGTTTCGGGATCGTTTGGATCAGCGTCAATGGCCTTTTTGTAGTACTCACGGGCGTCATCAAATTTCTTCTGCTGCATGTAAAGAAAAGCAATGCCTTTGAGGCTGGTGACGTTATGCGGGTCACTGGCCAGCACCTGCTTGTACTCGTCAATGGCGAGTTGCGCGTTACGCAGGTTTTCCGGCGTTTCTACACCAGGCACGTATTGTTGCGCATAGGCGGTCGCCAGGTACATTTTGGCGACTTTAAGGTCTTTGTCGAGGTTGACGGCATTCTGGAAATGCCCGATGGCTTCTTCGTAATTGGCGCTGCGGAAGGATTGCACGCCCTTATTGAGTTGATCGCGAGCCTTCAGTTTGTTGCAACCCGCCGTGCTTAGCAGCGCGGCTGCGACGGCTAATACCGTCACGAGTCGTGCGGTCCTATTCATCTTTGCTGCTCCCTTATCGGAGTGGAGAAAATTTTCGCCCTGAGGTGAGTAACACTCACGGGGATGAGCGGCTCCGCCCATCCCCATTCTGAGGAGTTAAACCGTACTACTGCCCCGCTTCAATCTTTGCTGTGATTAGACCAATTCTGTCGATGACGTTCGTGCCCCGGGCCGTATCAATCACCTGGGCCACGTTCTGAAATTCGACGTCAGGATCGCCTTTCACGAACATTACCCGCTCTGCGCGAGTTTTGAAGATGTCAGTCAACCGCTGCTGCAGATTTTCCTGCGACACGTCTTCCTGGTTGATCTTCAATTTTACCTTGCCATTATTATCCAGCAGCACTTGCACCACCACAGTGCGATCCGTCTGGGTTTCCGGCTGGTGCGGCGGTGGCGGTTGCGGTACCAGCGCCTCAAGTCCTTTCGGCGTCAGCGGAGTGATGACCATGAAAATGATCAGCAGCACCAGCAAAACGTCGATGAGCGGCGTGACATTCATATCGCAGGTCTGCCCGCCTCCTCCTCCGCCAGTTGTCATTGCCATAAAATTAATCCTCTTCTGTTTGGTTCATTACTGCGGTGGCTTGTTCGCGTCTCGCTTCTGTTCAGTCAGTAGGCCCACCTGGTCAACGCCGGCGGAGCGGACATCATCAACCACTTCCACCACTCCTTTGTATTTGGCCCGCGCGTCAGCCTTCACAAATACCTGTTTGTTCGTGCGGCTGGAAACGCGGTCCTTTACCTTCGCCGTTAACTCTTCAGGTGTTACCTTCTGCGTATCAAGAAAAACCTGACCGTCTCTCATTACTGCGACGATCACCGCGTCTTCCTTGTCAGCGTCCGGCATTGGCATAGGGTTGGTGGCCTTGGCCAGATCGACCGACTGGCCTTTCTGCAACATCGGCGTGATCACCATGAAAATGATCAACAGCACCAGCATCACGTCCACCATGGGTGTAACGTTGATATTGGAGTTTACTTTTACGCCTTCATTACGAACGTTTATGGCCATTGCTCAACTCCCGGCTTACCGCCGCACCGTGGTAGCACTGCTCCGCTTCAGGAAGTAATCCACCAACTCGCTGGATGAATTGTCCATTTCCACGTCAAATGCTTCCACTTTGCCGGTGAAATAGTTGAACATCATCACGGCAGGGATGGCGACGAACAGTCCCAGAGCGGTGGTGACCAGCGCTTCAGAAATACCACCCGCGACCGCGCCTAGACCTGTTGCCTTCTGCTCGGAAATCTTTTTAAACGCGTTCAGAATTCCGATAACAGTTCCGAACAGGCCGACGAATGGCGCTGTTGATCCAATGGTGGCCAAGCCGCCCAGGCCGCGCTTTAATTCAGCATGGACAATGGCTTCAGCCCGTTCCAGGGCGCGCTTGCTGGCTTCAATCTGTTCACCAGGAATTTCCGTGGATTCACCGTGGGCCTTAAATTCCTGCAAGCCTGCAGTCACCACTTTGGCCAGATGGCTCTTCTTATTGCGTTCCGCCACGCGGATCGCTTCATCGAGCTTACCTTCGCGCAGGGCACCCGCAACCACAGGAGCGAACTGACGGGACTGTTTGCGGGCGGCGCTGAATGCGATCCAGCGGTCAATCATGACGCCGATAGACCACGCGGACATAATAAAGAGAACGACTACGACGACCTGGGCGACCCAGCTCATCTGTTTCCACAAGTGGATGGGGTCCCATCCGATAGTGCCGGTGTCATCGCCTGCTACTGCCTGCTGAAGCAGCCAGAAGGCCACCACATGGGCTTTGGCGATCGTAAGAGTTGCAATGTTTGCGACAAGCATGGGTTAAGTTTTCCTCCTCAGAACTTTTAATCAATTGTTTGCCGAGAGTGTTGCCCCAATTCGCGGGGCGGGATCGAACGGAGCACAGCGCGTGACGACAGGACGCGATGAACCTTCTTCATTCTCGGGGCCGGGACAGTGGGCGCTTGGCCCGCTGTCAGTATCTTTGCAAACTGCTTTACATGTGGAACTGGACTTTAATCGTTGTCTCCACTTCCACCGGTTCGCCGTTCAAGATGTAAGGTTTGTACTTCCACTGTTTCACGGCATCCATCGCAGCCTGGATGAGAATTGGATGCCCCTGGACGGCACGAAGGTTTTCGATGACTCCACTCTTACTTATGGTCGCCTGCAACAATACGTCACCCTGAATGTGCGCAATCCGGGCCATCTGGGGATACGTCGGCTGGACGTCATGAACTTTCAAACCATCGGCAACGCCTGAAGAAACCCGTAACTTCTGCGGAGTAGCTACTTTAGGGGGAGGCGCGGCTGATCCAATAATCCCGCCAATCACTCCTCCCGCCGATCCACCCGGAACACCGCCAACCACTCCACCTACTACGCCGGCGTTCTGTGAAGGAGCTTCCTCATGTTCGATCATCTGAACTTTTTTCGGGATTTTGCTGGGGGTGCGAAGCGCGCCGTCAACGATTTCGCTGACTTTCTGTATATGCTGGATCTGCGGGGCGGCCGGTGGCGGAGGCGGCGGCGGGGGTGGCGGAGCGACAAGCCAAGTCGTGAGCTGTCCTTTGGGCAACGCCTCAGTAAAAATAAGGGGCAACAGTACCAGAAAACCCACCAAGCCAAGTTGCACCAGAGTAGAAATCAATCCTGTCCACTTCTGGTTGGTCTTGATTCTGCCTCCGGATTCCATCAGGCTGTCTTCAAACATGCCGATATCTCCAATCCTAGGGGGACTAAGCGATTAAAACATTGGACACCGGGACTGCTAGTTTTGCTCCCAAAAACCGGAAAAATTTCCGGCCCTATACCTTCACGCGAACTTTCCCTTTCGCGCCGGGGGCAGGAAGCGGAATTGCTCCTCTTCCTGAGTTCTTTGAACGCCAATCCGTATAAGCCACCAACATGGGAGCTGCTACGGCGATCGACGAATATGTACCTATTATGATGCCGACTACCAAGGCAAAGGAAAACCCATGAAGTACTTCGCCTCCAAAAAGATACAGTGAGAGCACCGTCAGGAATGTAAGCCCTGAAGTCAGGATCGTCCGGCTCAGTGTCTGATTGATGCTCTTATTGACAATCTCTGACAGGCTCTCCCGCCGCATGAGCTTTACGTTTTCTCGAATGCGATCAAACACCACGATGGTGTCGTTCATGGAATAACCAACAAGGGTTAGGATCGCGGCGATAACAGTAAGGGTTATCTCCTGATTCGTCAAGGAGAACGCCCCCACGGTGATTAAAGTATCGTGAAAAACCGCTACTACCGCAGCCACGCCATAGATCATTTCAAATCGAAGCCACAGATACACCAGCATCGCTATCAGGGAGAATCCAACCGCCAGAGTAGCCTGCTTTTTCAATTGTCCGCCCACCTGTGGACCAACAATATCGGCGCTGCGAACGCCGAAGTCGCTGGTGTAAAAGCTCTGTTTCAACGCATTCAGCACGGGGTCGGGGACTACGCCCTTCAGATCGTCTAGGGACTTGATCACGCCGCCATGTTCCTTATCGCGGAAATCCAGTACCCGGCGGGCTTGCCGATCGTATTCCGTAGGGTCTGCATGCAAAGGATCGGCGGCCACTAGAGCGTCTCGGACAGCAGTAAAGCCGATCCGGTCACTGTTATTGATGTCCTGCTTGCCCGCGACGGGATTTGTCTCAAGAGCGTTAATAATCTGGTTCTTGCCCTTGGACAAATCGGCTTCGCTGGTTTCTTTCAAATCCAGCTTGATCACCACTTCATTATCGGCGGGGTTGCCATAGCGCTGGATGGTTGCATTGTGCAGCCCAGCTTTGTCCAGGTCGCCACGAATCGCCTGCACTTTGGGGGCATCAACAAACTTCACGTACACCAGGGTGCCACCGCGGAAATC
>JBAVLE010000200.1:0-6333 GCA_049688735.1 Candidatus Angelobacter sp.
GCATCAAGGCGACGTTTTTTGTCGTTGGCTGGCGGCTTACTCCCAAGACGTGGGGTGAGCCTAAGCATGAAGAAAATATTGGCGTTTCCTGCCTCGACGCAGCAGACCGTCTGATCCGGCGCGGCCACGAGTTGGAAGACCATACTTATAGCCATCTGGAGCTGCGTAGCGCAGAGAAGAAAAATGGCGAGCAATGGGTTATGCGTGACGTGGATCGCGGAGCGCAGGCCATCAAGGCCGTTACCGGTACGCAGCCCCGGTACGTGCGCCCTCCGGACTGGATTTTGACCGATGACGCGCGGCGCGACCTGCAAAAGCAGGGCTATCGCGTGCTGACCATTTCGTCAGAAAATCCCATGGCACTGCGCGACGTGAACTCGCTCGACTATCTGTGTGCGGGCAAGGCTGTGGGATGTCCTAAGCCGTCTCTGCCAGATGCTGTCTTACAGCAGGTTGAGCAGCGCGAAAAAAAAGGCACCTACACGCACATTCTCGCCTTCCATGAGCTATCGACCACTGCGGCCATCATGCCGCAGCTGATCGCCGATCTCAAAGCGCGCGGCTACCGCTTTGTAACGCTGACTGAGTATATGAAGCTGGTCGAGTCGAAGCGCGATGAGACGCTGAAGCAGCAGGCAGCGGTAACGAAGCCGACACAGTTCTAAGCGTAAACACCGTTACGATCAAGCATCGCTCAAAGAAATTGCCGTGCTCAGATGCTCTCATGAAGCGGCAGAATGCCCGCCATCTGTTTGCCGAGCTTCCACGCCGCTTCCCACTCTGACTCGGGACTCTCAAAAATAAGCAGGTAGAGAGTGTTGGTTTTCGGGTTTGCAACCGCGAGCGTGAAGATCACGGTCGTACCGCTCGGATCCGTATCCTTCACGAGACAGAAAAATTCTTGGAAAAGCCCGAAATCAGTCGCGAGTGTTTTTACGTTTTTGGTGGTTGCCAGCTGTTGGATTATGCCCTTCCCCCGTTCCACCGCAGAGTCTTTCTTAAGGTGAAATACATTGACAGTGAGTCCTGTCTGGAACCGGCCATCTTTATCGATATTCTCTTTGCTGATGAAATAAGCAAGAGTACCTTTCTGTTCCTCACGCTTGTAGAACCACCCATCCGGCTTCAGAAGTGCAGTTTTGAGTTCAGGGATTTCTTGCCAAGTGAAACCAGCCGGAGGCGTTGGAAAGGGCATTGCCAACAGAGACTGCACGAAAAGCATTGCCAACAGGCTTAGCAGGATCAACTTCCTCATCTATATTCCCCCTCAACACCGTTATTGGTCACGCAGCGATGCGAGCCCCGCACTGATCCGCTATACCTTCACAAAGATCTTCTTCCGGTACAAGCCCCACGCCACCAGCGTCCACACGGCCGTGAAGCTGAGCGCGAAGGCCAGAGACGCGTTCTTCTCCTGTGCCAGTGGCGCGAACCAATGTTCATAAACCCAGCCCTGCACCGTGATCGTTTGCGCTCCGTTAGCCACCTTGATCATCGTCCACAGTTTACCGGCGAATGTTGACAGCGCATAGACCACGATGGCGTTCGTTCCCAGCCAGAGGAAGGGCCGGGACCAAGGCCGCCAGCCGCGCATCTCGATTAGCCACCAGCAAAGCGCAAGCAGCAGGCATGCGGCCCCGGCGGTAAAAAGTACGTAGGAACCGGTCCACAGCGGCTTGCTGATTGGAAACCACGGATGCCATGCGTAGCCGGCAACCACACCCGCAACTCCGGCAAGGGCGAGGCCGCGCAGCTTATGTGACATGCTTGTTGCGCCACGCAGAAATTCTCCGGTCAGAGTTCCGAGCAGCGTCGTGGCGATAGCCGGAAGGGTGCTCAGCAATCCTTCAGGATCGAAATCGCGGCGGTAAAGATGGCCGAGCATCAGTTTGCGGTCAAGCCATCCCGCTAGCGAACAATGTTGCGTCATCCACGCGGCGTGATCACATCCCGGCACCGGCACGAAACGCATTACAGCGTAATAGCCGGCGAGCAGTCCCGCGATCCAGAGGATGCGCCCTCGTTGAGCCGTCCAGAGTGTAATTGCCGATGCGCATAGATACACGAGGGCGATCCGCTGCAATACTCCGGGGTAACGCATGTGGGAAAAGTCCACATAGGGCAGGATGCGGATGGCGTAGCCGATCAGCAGAATCAGCGCGCTGCGCCGCACTGCGTGCTTCATGAGCGCGAGCCGGGAGTCCCCACGCGCGCGCCGCGCGGCAAACGACAGCACCATGGACGTCCCGACGATGAATAGAAAAAATGGAAAAATCAGGTCCGTCGGCGTCCATCCATTCGCGTCTATCCACCACTTCCCTGCATACCAGCCTGACGGATGCGCGCTCATCAGCTCATCGGCGTGATCCAGCGGCCAGTAAGAAGCTGCACCGGGATCGTTGACCAGGATCATTCCCGCGATGGTCAGCCCGCGGAAGACATCCAGCGATTCCAGCCGTCGCGTCGCGGTGGCCGCGGGTGTGTTGCCGGCAAGTATTGTTTCGGGCTTGATCGTGATGTCAGTAGAAGTTGCCATTTTTTGACTGCGTGGTGCTCCCTATACCAGGGATAGTAGTGACCGGCCTGCGCAGACCGTGAGTATTCAGCATACTTGCGAATTCCCACTATGTCTGCATGTTCTCTGAACTTATCTTGAGTCTGGCAAGACTGAAAGTAAACAATCAAGGGTGTATGTACTCGCAGCGGTTTCGGATTCCGTATAGCGGGTACGCTTGCTCCCGAATCAATGGCGCTGCTCTTGTTTCCAAAAGATGAAAGTCGGGCACCGAAACATGGCTTTTGGCTGATGCGCGGTGCCCAGCCGGCTACCAGTGCCGATGCCCGACTTTTATGCCGGAAGCCCGATTCCGGCGTTCCTCACCACCCTGCAAACGGGAGATGAAGAAATCAATCTTGAGTTTGCTGTGTTTCAATCTCTTGCGGGATGAGCATTCAAATCACTCATATTCTGGCGAGAAAGCTCACGCATCCCTTTTTGAATGTTTTGGAAATTATTTGCTGCGACGGATGAGCTCCGCCAGATAGGTTTTAACCGGCTAAAGCAGATTCGCAGCACACATAGGGCGCAAGAATATTGGACAGATGGTTTAACGCCTGAGCGGTATGACTAAATTCGAGGGATCCTGGCACAGAGGAGAAGCGGTACTGCTATTAAGAAAGAGTTGTGGCCCAAAATTCTGCTGCCGACAGGCTCTTACACCAATGCGTTGCGGTGGGTTCACCCCGATACTGGGAGCATTCACAGTAAGAAGGCTCGGGAGAACGTAATTGAATTCAACCGTAACTACTGGCGGGACATCGTCATAAGGATTCGGGTCATAGGAATCAGACCAGCAGCAGGCTGTCCCGGCCAGAAAGAACATCAGGCCAAGAACAATGCCGCGCAACGATCTATGAGAACGCAAAAACATCCAGCCCCAGTCCTTCATGATCTTCGGGGAAAGTACATTTTGTGAGCAAGACTCACAATTAATATGCACATATTAGCAGAATCCTGGAAAGAGATTAACTTTTTTGACGATTAGATCCTCTGTTGTCAGCGGGGCAGCTTTTCCGCATACCGTCTTTCAGATGCGCTTAGTGTAGGCTGAGATTCTGATCATAGCCTTCTACGCGCGCTGCATTACGACTCGCCTATTGAAATAAATTTCTGTTCCCTATGAATTGAATTGGATTGGATTGAACCAAGTTAGAGTGTGACGCGATCCCCCAACAGTACCGTAGCCTTTGATGTGGTGGCTTATGTCTAAGAATGCACAAACAATGGGATGGTTAGAGCAAAAGCCCCCGACGGCGTTCGATACCCCATGGGGTAAGCGCGGCACGGGGGCGATACAACAAGATTAGAATTTTATGATGTGCCCGAAACTTCTTAGACGCCAAGATGCGTCAACGTAATTTGTTTTGACCTTACCGGATACCATATAAACAGGCTTTCAATCACGCCCTCGCAACCTGCTCATTCGTAACGGTGACAAGGCTGTCGAACTGAAGCGTCAAGGATATATGGTCGGAGGTACTCAGCATGGAAAATCAGGAAACTAACGTGAAAGTTCTGAATGGGTGGAAGGAGATTGCCCAGCACCTGAGCCGCGGGGTGCGTACCGTGCAGCGCTGGGAATTGGAACTTGGCTTGCCGATTCGTCGTCCCCGTGGCAAAAGCAGAAGCGCTGTAGTGGCCGTCGCCGCTGAACTTGATGCTTGGCTGGCAACAGCGCCATTTGGCAAAGGCAGCATGGACACCAATCGCTTGAATGATTCGCAGCAGGTGCCCATAAAGGTGCTTGTGGTGGAAGATAGCGTTAGCGATCTGAACACCTGCATCGGTGTACTGCAGCGCCTGGGAGTGGCCCAAGTGGATGTGATGAGCAACATTCCAGCCGCACTACTGCGACTATCCGAGATATTGGATGGAAAGGCGGCCAAGCCGGATCTAATGCTCCTCGACCTTGGTTTCTCGGTCGACAGCGGTTTTGACGTGCTGCGTTATTGGAAATCCAATCCCTGCCTGCGCAGCATACGCGTGATTGTTTGGACAGTGCTGGAACAACGAGAGCACGAATTCTGCAACGCTTTCGGCGTTGAAAAAGTCATTCCCAAATGGGCCGGAACGCGCGAATTGGAGCAAGCCCTCAGGACGCACCCAGACAGGCTGCTCTATCAATAGGAAATTAGAACCGGTGAAAGCCCAGGCGGCGTTCGGTTGCAATTACCGGCTCCACAAATCGCAAAGCGCGGCTCTGGGCTTCTAAACTTAGGATGCATTCTTCTTGTGACCGGTACTTCTCTGCTTGGAATAAAGGCTGCCGAGATGTGCCCTCTCTCAGAATCATATCAAATTCTACGCAGCAGCCAGGAAGTGTGAATGAAGCGGAACGGAGCGGCCATTGGAGTGATTCGCCGGATTGTAATCGAAGTGCTTTCCTAACAAGCAGATGCACGATTTTCACAGGTCAAGAGGAACAGGCGTCGACAATCGGATGTTGCGGCAATTACGACTTATCCCATTGATTGTCCGCTATTTCCCACTTACAAGTCTCACGGTCCTTGCGTTGTCATCGAGGACACGGCCAATCAGCAATGCGAACGGGTCTATGCCGGCCTTTTCCGGCTGCGAGCTCGTCACAAACGTAAAAGTCGACTCAGCCTGCGTGATGTGCTCGCGTTCGCGATAGAGCGTGTCACCATACTTCTTGTCCTTGGCGGGCTTGGCGAATGCGCCAATGTCGATATAGTCGTTAATCGCGACTTCGGTTTCATTTCCCTTGGCGTCAGCTTTGTACTTGCGCGCCTCCATGCCCGCCACGCATTTAGCTTGGCGATGGCAGAAACCAAGGACCCAGCCCTCGTGCGCGACGCGATGGGCTATGAAGACCTGATGCCGACAAGGGAATACATGCATTCTGACATCGGGCGCATCAAAGCCTTCATCGATCGCAAAACAAACAGAAATTCTTGATGTAACAGCCACAGTGGCTTTAGCAGGATGGGATGAGGAACGGTAAGTTACTGATTTTATGGCGCGCCCTGAGAGATTCGAACTCCCGGCCTTCTGATTCGTAGTCAGACGCTCTATCCAGCTGAGCTAAGGGCGCGCAGGGTTGCGGAGACAACTCAATCATTTTAGCAAAGCTGCCTAAATCTGTCCCCCCTGCCGCTCCAGTGAAGGGTTGTACACCGATGAAGAACAGGTAAGTCGGCCCGTCGGTTGTCATTTTGCCTAAAAACGTCAAATTTGCAATTTGACGCTGAAAATTTACAATCGGCGCAATGCTCACAAACTGGCATACGGTTTTGGGGATCGTGCTGCGCACCACGGCGGTGTATGCGCTGGTATTGGTAGGCATTCGGCTCACGGGAAAGCGCGAGGTTGGCCAGATGACGCCCTTTGACCTCACGCTGCTGCTGCTTCTCAGCAATTCAGTGCAAAATGCCATGACTGGTCCTGATACATCGCTCTTGGGCGGCGCAACAGCGGCACTGGTCCTGCTGATTCTGAATTTCCTGCTGGCAGAAGTTTCAGGATTAAATCGCCATTTCAGAAAAATGATCCAGGGATCGCCGACTCTTTTGATCCACAATGGCGAATGCATTACCACACATATGGCGAAAGAGCACATTTCCATGGACGAACTGAACCGCGCCCTGCGCGAACACGGAATTGGTTGCATTGACGATGCAGCGCTGGCGGTGCTGGAAGTGGATGGCTCGATTAGTGTCCTGAAATATGATGATGTACCGGCCCATGCCCGGCCACAAAAGCGGCTCAAGTTTCTCCATCGCAGTTGATCGCCCTTGTAGCGAACCAGATTG
>JBAVLE010000201.1:0-5909 GCA_049688735.1 Candidatus Angelobacter sp.
CAACCAACCCAAGTCCTTTGCGGCTGTCGCCCGGCTTCAGCAGAGGATCAGCCATCATGACGATGATGCCAAATATAGTGAGCACCAGCTCAGGCAGGATGCGAATGTAGTCGATTGTGTGGATCGGGTTCATCTATTTCTGCCCACCCGTGGCGGAAGCATTTTGGACTACAACAGCGGCCTGTGAAACTGGATTCAATTTCTGCTGGTACGGTTTGTCTGGATCTGAATGTTTTATGGCCTGCGTTTTGGTTCCTGTTGCTTGCGGCAGTGTGCTGACCACGGCAGGCTGAATCGACTTCATCCAGTAAGGCGATACCACGCCCATAATCACTGCCATTACCACCAGCGGAATCAGGGAGATGCGCTCGCGCCCATCGATATCAGGCAATGTCTTGTTCTCGTTATGACGGATCTGGCCGAAGAAAACTTTCTGGTACATCCAGAGCAGGTAGCAAGCACCCCAGATCACGCCGCTCGATCCCAGAATGGCGAACAGCATGCCATGCGGTACCGCGCTTTGGAATGTTCCGCTCAGTACCAGGAATTCGCCGACGAAACCGTTTAGCAATGGCAGCCCGACAGAAGAGAGCACGGCAAGCAGAAAGAATGTCGCGTAGACGGGCATCGGGGTAGCCAGGCCGCCGTACTCTTTGAACTCATAAGTGTGCTTGCGTTCATAGATCATCCCGGCCAGCATAAACAGCGCACCGGTTGAGATGCCGTGGTTCAGCATCTGGTAAACTGCGCCGTCTGTGCCAATCGTCGTAAGGCTGAAAATGCCCAGCACCACAAATCCAAGATGACTTACAGATGAATAAGCAATCAGTTTTTTCAAGTTCGGCTGTACCAACGCCACCAGCGCGCCATAAATAATTCCGATCACTGCCAGCGTGTTAATCCAGCTTGAATTGTAAGCAGCCTGGTCAGGGAACATGCCCACGTTAAATCGCAGCAAGCCGTAGGTACCCATTTTGAGCAGCACGCCCGCCAACAGTACAGAGCCAGCGGTTGGAGCTTCCACGTGCGCGTCCGGCAGCCAAGTGTGCAGCGGGAACAACGGAACCTTTACAGCAAAGGCGATGAAGAACCCTAAGAACAGCCACTGCAATGCGGTTGAAGAGAAGCCGCCGTGAGCGATCACATCGCGGAACGCCGTGTACTCAAAATTATGCTGTGGATTGTGCGTGTACAGCCAGATAATTGCTGCCAGCATGAAGACCGAAGCAACCATCGTGTACAGGAAAAATTTCACAGCGGCATAGACCCGGCGCTCATGCCCGTACATGCCGATCAACAGGGCCATGGGGATCAACGTGGCTTCCCAGAAAACGTAAAACAGGAACATGTCCAGCGCGAGGAAAACGCCGATCATCGCCATTTCCAGCAGCAGCAGCAGGACGAAGAATTCCTTCACGCGATCATGAATCGACTTCCATGAAACCAGGACGCTTACGGGAACCAGCAATGTGGTGAGCAGCACCAGCCACATGGAAATGCCATCCGCGCCCATGTGGTAATGGATGGTTTGGCCGATCCAGTTGTGGTTTGTCTCAAACTGGAAGGCGGATCCGTTGTAGTCGTAATACATCGGCAAGAAAAGAGACAGCGCAAATGTCGCAATGGAGATGATGAGCGCAGCCCAGCGCAAAGCGCGATCATTGCGCGGCATCAGCATGAGCACGAGCGCGCCAATAGCCGGAACGAACGTGACAAGTGTAAGGATAGAACCGTTCATCGGTTCACCCCCAGCCAGATCATGTAAGCCACAATGGCCGCACCGCCAATCGCGACCCACGCCGCATAAGAGCGTATGTTGCCGGACTGCATCTGCCGCAGCTCGTTGCCCACGCCCCGTGATGCTGTGCCTGCGCCGTTCACCAGGCCGTCAATCACGCTCTGGTCAACTCCGCGCCACAGGACGACAGTGGAGAGCGCGAGCAGCGGCTTGACGAAAATCGCGCCATAGCCTTCGTCAACGTAGTACTTGTGCAGGACCATCATGTAAATGCCGTGCATCTTTGCGGTGATTCGCTCCGGCAATTCGGGGTTCTTGTAGTAAAGGAGGTATGCAAAGAACAGTCCGATTAATGCAGCGGCGACAGATGTCCCGGCCAGCAGCCATTCTTCACTGGTATTTTCCGGCGCGGTTTCACCCGCATGAGATGTTGTAGCGTCCTTGTCAGACACCGCCTCGCCTGCAACCGCTGGCCCGGACTGCATCACAGGCGATAGGAAACGTTCAATTTCATTGTGGCCGCGCATAAACTGCGGCACACCGACCCATCCGCCGACGAATGAAAGAACTGCAAGAATTACCAGCGGAGCCAGCATGATCCACGGCGATTCGTGCACGCCGCCATGTCCGTGAGAATGGTCATCAGCATGGCCGTGCGAGTGGGAAGCCGTGCCGTGGGCCGCGTGCGCAGGCGCAGCAGCGGCATGGGCTTCTTCGCCCTCATCGACCGATCCAAGCTTGATCTCGCCAAAAAAAGTCATGAACCATAAGCGGAACATATAAAAGGAAGTGAGCCCCGCAGTCAGGACGCCGATGGCCCAAATCACCGGCCCGCCGTAAGGACTGTGAAAAACTGCGCCCAGAATCTCATCTTTGCTAAAGAAGCCGGAGAAGGGGGGAATTCCGGCAATGGCGATGGTGGCGATCGTGACCACCCAGAACGTAACTGGGATCAGTTTGCGCAGGCCGCCCATACGGCGCATGTCCTGCTCACCGCCCACAGCATGGATCACTGAGCCAGCGCCCAGGAAGAGCAGCGCCTTGAAGAACGCATGCGTCATCAGGTGGAAGATTCCAGCCGAATACGCTGCCACGCCGCAGGCCAGGAACATATATCCCAGCTGAGAGACAGTGGAGTACGCCAGAACCCGCTTGATGTCAGTCTGGACCATGCCCATGGTAGCGGCAAAGATTGCCGTGATACAGCCGATAATGGCGACGATCTGAAGCGCATGCGGAGCCAGGTTAAAGATGGCGTGCGAGCGGGCAATCATGTAAATGCCCGCCGTGACCATGGTTGCGGCGTGAATCAGGGCAGAGACAGGCGTTGGGCCTTCCATCGCGTCCGGCAGCCAGACGTAAAGCGGCACCTGCGCCGATTTGCCCGTAGCCCCAAACATCAGGCAGAGCGCGATAGCAGTGAAGAGCCCCCAGCCCGCTTCAGGAGAGAAGTGGCCTGCGGCGATCTTGCCGAACACCGCGTCATAGTTCAGCGAGCCAAAATGCTGGATGATCAGGAACATCCCAATCAGGAACGCAAAGTCGCCAATGCGGTTGACGATGAAAGCTTTCTTGCCCGCGTCGGCGGCGGAATCCTTGAGGAAGAAAAACCCGATCAGCAGATAAGACGCGAGACCCACACCCTCCCAGCCCACGAACATCAGCAGGTAGTTGTTCGCCAGCACCAGCGTGAGCATGAAGAACATAAAGAGGTTCAGGTAGGCAAAAAAGCGATAAAAGCCGCCTTCATGCGCCATGTACCCGACGGAGTAAATGTGAATCAGGAACCCGACGCCGGTAACCACCAGCACCATAATCATGGAAAGCTGATCTAGATAAAAACCAAACGGCGCGGAGAAAGCTCCGGCAGTGATCCACGTACCCAGCGTTTCAATGTGGGGAAGCACAGCGCCGCTGCCCGGCCACAGGCTCCAAACGGCCCACACTGCCCAGGCAAATGATGCTGCGGTAAAGAGCAGGGCTATGGCGCCGACCATCGCATTTTTGAAGCGACGGCCAAACAGGCCATTGATCGCCGCGCCAATCAGCGGAAGCAGCGGAATTACCCATAGATGTAAGTTCTTGGTCATAATTTCAGCAGGTTCACGCGATCAACGTTCAGGGTTTCACGGGTACGGAAAACAGCGATGATGATTGCCAGGCCAACAGCGGCTTCCGCTGCTGCCACAACCATTACGAAGAAAACAAAAATCTGTCCGCTCAGCGGCACAATCGATTTGTCGACTGCCGGGTGAGTGTTCCAGTAGTTTGCAAACGCGACAAAACTCAGGTTCACGGCATTGAGCATCAGCTCAATGGACATAAAAATGGTAATGATGTTGCGCTTGAGCAAAAAGCCCAGCACGCCCAGCGAAAACAGAATGCCGCTAAGGATGAGATACCAGGAAAGTGGGACCATTTAGTTCTCCCTCTTTCCCAGCACCACCGCTCCCATAATGGCGATAAGGATCAGCACTGAAGTGATTTCAAAGGGCAATAGAAAATCGCGAAACAGCAGGTGAGCAATGTTGTGCGTTTCACCAAAATCGCTGGAGCTGATGCTAACGGTGCCCAGTCGTCCGCTGCCGCTTACCAGCATCCAGCCTACCGTTGCCGCCAGGATAATGACGCCCGGTACACCGACAAAGAGCGCGATCCTGCTGCCGCGCGTTCGTTCTTCCGCGCCGGCATTCAGCAACATGATTACAAAAACAAACAGCACCATAATGGCGCCGGCATAAACAATCACCTGGATGGCAGCGACGAATTCCGCTCCCAGCAGGAGGTAAATCAGCGCCAGGGAAGCCATGACCACGACGAGGGAAAGCGCGCTGCTGATGGGATGGCGCTGCACCAGCAAGTTGATGGCGCCCGCCACGCAGATCAGACCAAAGACGATGAATAGAACCTGATGGACCATTCCGGTTATGCCCCCCACGCCACAATCAGGCTGGTGACAATAATGTTGGCAATGGCCAGCGGCAGAAGAAACTTCCAGCCAAAGGCCATGACCTGGTCATAGCGGAAGCGCGGCAGCGTCCCGCGAATCCAGATATACAGAAAAATGAAAAAGAAAACCTTGAGCGCGAACCACAGGACCGGCAACAGCGACTGGGCCAGCGGTGGAAGAAATCCAAAATGTGGTCCGTGCCATCCTCCAAAAAAAAGCAGGCTGGCCAGGCATGCAACGGTGAACATGTTCACGTATTCCGCCATAAAAAACATGGCGAACTTCATTGAACTGTATTCGGTGTGATAGCCGGCGACCAATTCGGTTTCAGCTTCCGGCATATCAAAAGGGATCCGATTGGTTTCAGCATATGCCGCCGAAAGATAAATGAAGAAGGCGACGATCTGCGGAAAAATGAACCAGTGTGGCACGTGAGTGTCGTGTCCCGCCAGAAGCCAGTGCCCGCTCTGGCTGGATACAATTTCACGCAGACTAAGGCTGCCGGAGAGCAGCAGGACCCCGACAAGTGAAAGCCCGAGAGCAAGCTCATAGCTGATCATCTGCGCGCTGGCGCGGAGTGCTCCAAGCAGGGAGTACTTGCTATTGGATGACCATCCGGCGAGCGCTATGCCATAGACGCCGATCGAAGTGACACCAAGAATAATGAGCAGACCGATATTGATGTCGGTGATGCCGCCGCCCGCGTGCGTAATGCCACTGATCTGCAACGCGGTGGTATGCCCAGCGATGGTAATAGTCTCACCAAAGGGAATCACGGCGATGGAAATGAGCGACATCACCAGCGCCAGCATGGGCGCAAGAATGAACAGGCCTTTGTGGACGTAGTCCGGCAGCAGGTCTTCTTTCAGGATGAACTTGATGCCGTCAGCCAGCGGTTGCAGCAGACCAAACGGGCCCACGCGCGTTGGTCCCCAACGGTTCTGGATGCGTCCAATCAGCTTACGCTCCAGCCACGTGGTATAGGCCACTCCGGTGAGCATGATGAAGACCACCAGCGCGATCTTAATTATTGCGGCGATGATAAAAGTTTTTGTATCCACGGTCCCTATACGTTCTCCAGGCGACAAGACCTGAAGCTTTGTGTACGACTTAACCTTGTAACAAGAATCTGTGAGAACCCAAACTGAACTGCTTTTAGTTATAGATCCAAAACCAAGAGCCCACTACCAATAGCCGAGAGCCGCTTTAATCCGCCATCAC
>JBAVLE010000202.1:0-22445 GCA_049688735.1 Candidatus Angelobacter sp.
ACCTGCCCGCGCGGACCTGCTCGCAGATTGGGGCGAATTCCAGAGTCGACATAGCCGATTCTTGTTGACAACTCCTGCCGAGATCGGAGATCCATTGAACGTTTGCACAATTTGGGTTTGGGTGGAAGCCCCGGCCTTTATGGCCGGGGTGAGGGCGTCTGATAAAATCCAGCGCTTTAGCGCTGGTGGTCGTTTTTCGTTAACAATCAAACATGGGCCATGCTCCTCAGGAGATAAGAACTTTTTTCGTCACATCCGTGACGAACAGACGGCATTCATTTTTCAAGAATGCAGACGCCGCGGAACTGCTAATCGACACGCTCTATTTCTATCGCGGCGAAGGAAGGTTCGAACTCCACGAGTTCGTAATCATGCCCGATCATTTTCATCTCATCATTACACCCGAGGAGCGGATCCCGCTGGAGAAGGCCGTGCAATACATCAAAGGCGGGTATGCAACCGCAGCACGGCGCGAACTGGGACTGAGCGAAGTCTGGCAGCCCAAACCTACGAACCATCGCATCCGCGATGCGGCCGATTACGAGAAACATCGCGATTACATTTTTGATAATCCCGTGCGCGCCGGCCTGACGCCGTACCCGGAGGATTTCCCTTTTTCATCCGCAAAGCGGCGCGAAAATCTTGACCCGCGCCCACCAGCGCTAAAGCGCAAAATCTGAAGAGGAAACATTGCTTACCCCGGCCATAAAGGCCGGGGCTTCCACCCCAAACACCTGCGAGTAGAGCCCCTTTCATACTGTGCGGCCAAAGTCTAGAGATGCGGGGAAAATGGTCCACGCCATAAAGGCGGGGCTTCCACCCCAAACACTTGCGAATAGAGCCCCTCTCATATTGTGCGGCCAATATCTAGATGACGCGGGGAAAATGGACTACGCCATAAAGGCCGGGGCTTCCACCCCAAACACCTGCGAGTAGAGCCCCTTTCATACTGTGCGGCCAATATCTAGACGACGTGGGGAAAATGGCCCAGACGGTAACGTGCTCCTTCTGCGGGTCGTCGTGTTCGCGTCACGGATTCTACCCACGCTTCGCCAACACCGAAAGCATGCCACCCCACCGTATAATGAAGCCAGACGCATACAAAGCTTTGGTTGCGCAATATGGGAAACATGACTAAGCCGCCGGCAAATGTTCTCGAATTACCCATGGGGGAACGGGCTGAAATGGCCATCAAAGCGGCTTTTGAGAAGGTCCTTGAATCGCATATACGAGACGGGCGTCCTATCTATATCTGGCGGGATGGCAAGGTGGTTGAGGTGTCGGCCCAGGAGTTGCGAGACACGCCTGCCGAGCCGCAGTGATCCTGCCAAGATTCAGGTTTTTGATCTTGCGGACGTTACCAAAATAGTGGGGTGCTCCGCTTGACGCCCCATTTATTCCTGCGAGCTAGCCCAAGTTGATTTTGTGAAATTCAAAATCGGCAATTGTGCCGTTTCTGTTCACCTGTTTGACGCGATACATGTAAGCCGTGCATTTCCACTTCGGCAGGAATTCGCAAAGAACATAACTCTCGCCGGGAACATGCTGACCGTACTTTAACAGGTTTTGTCGTATGCCTTCTCGGACGCGAGCAATATCCTTTCCTCGAACTCGGTAGACCATGAGCTTCAATGGGCTCTTGATAATAAGAAGCTTTTGGAAATCGGCTACTATGTCATCGACTGGCGCATTCCATTCGCTCTCAACCGCCAAGCCCACACCGGTGTGCTTAGGCGTCTTTTCCCACCAGATGAGATCAACTAGCCACTCGGGCCGACGCTTACGCAAGTTTCTACGATTGTCAGGGAATATATGGAATTTGTGTCTACGCCCGAGGCGGCGTAGTTGCACCATTAATGATTGCGTTCGAATAGCGCGCGACTTTTTCTGTTTCACGCTTCGGTTAACATTGAGCGCACTCCTGCGCTGAAGCCTTCCGGCGTAAGGCATTAGCTTTTTTGAGACAAATTTAGCTAGATCGGTGGGGCGAATGATGGGTTTGCCGAAAACCATCCTCTCATCATAGAACATACCCACTTGCAGTGAGCTCTCCCTTCGAGCGGCCACTTCTGATCGATGCACCTGAACCATTTGGTTTTTTGTGCGCTCCGCTCCGCTACGCGCGGGCCTCGGCAGAGAGGTCTCGTGCACTGAAAATTATGCGTGTGGAAGAGAGCGCCCACCCTTTGCTCCGAGCGCAGGCAACAAAGGCGCGGTCTCCGCAAAGGATGGGGCACCCACATCTTCGTGAGGATTAGAATTAGGCGCAGGAAGGTGGGCCACCCGCCGGAGTGCCCACAGAGTAGCCGAATGACACGATTCCGGCGGCTTTCAAAGTGACGGAAAGCACAGTCACCTCGGAAGGCGGCATTCTAGTGGATTATGAGCGTGCAGGCGCAGTTGCTGTTTCAAAACAGACGCGTTAGTGGAAGCGGAAAACATTGTAGTGGGAAATTAAAATGGATCCGCAGATAGCGGATCCTGATGGCTTTTGGAGGGTGAAATCTTGTCAGTTGTCGCCCAAAGGCTTAACGTCGAAGAGACACCCTCCGTCAAGAAGTCGGGAAGTAATCCCTAGCATTAGAATAGTCCAAGTGATGCTTACTGTCAATCCCTTCGAATCCCTCGTCGCCGCCCGCCTGCTTGAGTTCTTTGACGTCCGCACCCCATGGCACCGGCGGCTGTGGGCAACAGGCCTAATCTTGACCCTGCGCGAGACTATAGAAGCCAGCGACATGGTTGCAGCCAAGGTTCTATATCAAAACTCAGTCAGAGCGTTGGCCGATACAGCGATCGTCCTAGCCGGTACCGATCCAGGCGTCACATCAGGCGACCCAGGAATCGGAACACCCGCGTACAAGAAAAAACTCCACAAACTTTTACTGACTGATCTCATGACGGGCTCAATCCAGTACCTCGAACTTGCCCAGATCATCTCCGATCTTGAGAGTCGCTATCTTCGCAATTGGAGTGCAGCCCTACAAGGGAATGCAGCGGGAACGGTGACCCTCAAGACAGAACGGACTGCACGGGCTATCGCCTCCCACCTCTTCGACATAGGATTCTCAGCAGAGTTCTTGTTCGGCTGGTTCCGCTATGCCGTAAATAGCAACCCTGTTCCACAAAGCCTTTCCGAGGTCATTGCGGATGCGCACACCCTCACTGAAAATGCACCGAAAGAGTTCGAGGTGTTGGTTCCGTTCCGGGAGTTTCCCGCAAATCAGTCAGGTACACCTCAGGGGTGGGTAGGAGCCTCGGAAGTGATGGACTTCATAAGAGACGGCGGCTTTCCAACGGACGGAATACGCCAGATGGGCGGGATGTGGATCAAGGTCAGCGCCCGCGATGCCTGGAGCGCTGTTGAGTCGGTTGCCGAGGTCATCGAACGCTTTTCCTCCCGTGTTCGACTTGCCACGCGCGACCGTCTCCTTCCACTGCCAGATGTCTACATAAAAGGTTCTCCCAAGCGATACTCATTGCGCCAGAAGAGACGACGCGTCGAAGTTGACGCTCTTTATCGAGAGAACCAGTTGTACTCTTTCGGAAAGGCAGTAAGCCGTGTCGATTCTGCGATCGAGCTTCTCAGTCCCCTCGACGACCGCACTCATAGCACCGCTGTAGCGGGTGGGTGGGCAGCCATTGAAGCCATTCTGACAGCTCCAGGTGGTGATCGCCTCCAAGCCGGCTACCGCATGGCCAAACTTGTAGCCGCCTCTTTTCCACGTGCAGAACTCACCTCGCTTTCTTATAAACTCCAAAAGCTTGGTGGGCCACTTGCTGTCTCTCTAACCGCTTGCGACACCAATCGCGACCGCGCCGTGGCTGTGCTCTCAGCGATCCGATCAGGACAATCGTTCCCGTTTACAAATGCAGCTGATATTGCGGCCATAGAGCGAATGCGCGAAATGGCCGCAGATCCTCAGGGAAAGTTAAACGATATTAGCGAGCACCTGTCGACGGCATTTCGCGGCTTCTACCGTAATCGGAACATCGTGCTTCATGGCGGTAAGACCGGTGCCATCGGTCTGCGTTCCAGTCTCAGAAACGCTGCCCCATTGGTTGGCGCGGGAATGGATCGTATCGCACACGCATGGTTTGTCGAGGGACTTGAACCTGTGCAGATCGCTGCTCGGGCTAGCGTCAGATTGGCTACTGTAGGGGCGTCAGATGCTCCCGATATAGTTGATCTCTTGACGTAGAGCCAAGACGCGCCACCAATTAAACGGCTTGTGACGTGGGGAGGTGCATTCATATGTACGACGACCATTTGCGCACCAACGGACATCTAGTCGCCGAAAATACCTCTTCAAGCCTCCAAAGACCCGCGCTGACCCTTCTTGCCGGAAGGCAAACTATTTGACAGATTTTACTTTCGCTATTGCATCGCCCAGAAGAATACGCTATTCTTCGCCAGCCCTCAGGGGTTTAGCAGTCCAAGTTCTTTGACAATAAGCCGTCAGCAATCAGCATTCAGCCAAACAGTTTGCGACCCTCTGCCGACGCTTTGGGATTGGGTTTGGGATTGGGTGGCCCTTGGGTGGCCCAAGCGTGGCCCAAGGGCCACCCAAGCGCGACGCAGGGGCCATCCTTGGGTGAAATTGAGTAAGTGCTTTGTTTGCAATGAAAGTTGGGAAAAGGCCGGGCGGGGGCATCGTCATTGCCAAAATCGCCGAAAGTGCCAAAAATTGGTAATTGAGCGCGAAACCCAAAACCTCACCGCTGATAACATTGATAAAACTGATTTACACGGATCAAAAAGCAATTGAGAGCAAGAAGGTAGAAGCTAGCAGCAGATCCTCCGGCCTCACTCAGGATTTCGCCCGCGAGCTCACGCCCGCGAATCGGCTTAAGCTAGCGACTCCTGGCCCTTATCTCATACTCCCTGAGCACCCGCGCCAGCGATTCCGGGGCATCGACTTCCATCTGCACTTTGCTATCACGATACGAGCGCTTGAGGATGTGCGCACGTGATTCGATCAGCGCCAGCAGCTTGCCTTCACTTTGGGGAATGCGAATCCGCATGTGCTCAATGGCGTCGATCTTCAGGTGGTCGTCAATGGTGGAGAGCAGATCGTTGAGGCCAAGTTGCTTCTGGGCTGAGATGTAAACGGTGTTTGCCGTGTTCTTGAACTCACGGCGTTGCGCCTGCGGCACGAGGTCAATCTTGTTCATCACGCGAATCTGTGAGCGGTCCATGACTTCAAGGTCTTTCAGCACGCTTTCCACCTGGGTTTGCTGGTCGTGGGCGGAAGCGCTGGTGACATCGGCCACGTGCAGCAGCAGCGCGGCGCGCTGGACTTCTTCCAGCGTAGCGCGGAAAGCGGAGACCAGCGTTGTGGGCAGGTTGCGGATGAATCCGACGGTATCTGACAACAGCACTTTGCGCTTGCTGGGCAGGGTAACGCCGCGCACAGTGGGATCGAGCGTGGCAAACATCTTGGCGGACTCAAGCACGCCCGCGCCGGTGAGCACATTAAACAGCGTGGATTTGCCCGCGTTGGTATAGCCCACCAGCGCCACGGTCGGAAGCGGAACGGATTCACGACGCTGGCGCTGCTGGCGGCGGATGCGCTTTACGTCCTCAAGCTGCTGCTTGATGTGCCGGATGCGCCGATAGATTTTGCGGCGGTCAGTTTCAAGCTGCGTTTCACCGGGACCGCGCGTGCCGATGCCGCCGCCGAGCTGCGACATCTCAATGCCTCGTCCGGCGAGCCGTGGCAGCATGTATTCGAGTTGCGCCAGCTCAACCTGCAACTGGCCTTCACGGCTGCGGGCGTGGCGGGCAAAGATATCGAGGATAAGCTGGGTGCGGTCGATGACCCGCGCGTTCACTTCTTTTTCTATATTGCGCTGCTGGGAAGGAGAAAGCTCATGATCGATAAGCACCAGGTCGGCATCAACGGAAGCAACAGCGCCGGCAATTTCCTGCAGCTTGCCTTTGCCGATGAGCGTAGCCGGATCAGGCCGGTCACGATGTTGAATAAATTCGCCGGCTATCTCCGCACCGGCGGAAGCCACCAGCTCGCGGAACTCGGCCAGCGATTCTTCTACGCCCACGCGAGAGACACTTTTGCCTTCCGCACGGTTAGACGCTACTTTGCGCGCAAGCACGGCGCTGGGCGGCACGTTCAAGTCACGGTCAGAACGGGAGCGGTAACGGAACTCCAGAGCTACGAGAAATGCGCGCTCCGGACCATCACGACCAGTCTTGATCCCGGCCGACGGTTGAAAACGGCGGGAACGCTGCCCAGGAATAAATTAGCCCTCCGACTTGCCGGAACCGCTGTCGCCTTCCGCGGAGCCGTGCGAACGGCTGTCAAAATGGCTGCCTTTGGCCATGACCACGGTTGAGATGGCGTGTTTAAAAATGAGTTGTTCCTGATTGTTGGTTTCAAGGACGACTGAATATTTGTCAAAGGACCGGATACGGCCTGTCAGTTTCACCCCGCTGAGCAGATAAATGGTGATCTGACTTTTGTCCTTGCGCGCGGTATTCAGAAACGAGTCCTGTATGTTTTGTGCCGGCTTATTTTCCATCTGCCGATCTTTCTCCTGTGCTTGCATAGGGGACACGGAAGCAGCCTTGGTGGGCTCTCTCAGCCATTGTAGCTTTTACGGGCGCTCCGGGCAAAAAGCGGTGCTGGACTAATGCTGCGTTACTGCCTTTTGCGGGAGATCGGCAGCATTAGCCGAGTACCGAAGGCGGGTGTGCCGGGACATTGGCTGCGGCAATGCTAGAATTTTGTTAGTTTGGTTTCTTAACGATGAAAAGTGCAGGCCACAAAGCGGCAGCGGATGTCCCCATGCTGGACCTTTCGCGGCAGTATGCTGGGATTCGCAATGAAGTTCTGGCGGCTGTTGCCCGCGTCTGTGACTCTCAGCACTACATTCTGGGCGAAGAAGTAGTCGCTTTCGAACGTGAATTTGCCGCGCTGTGCGCTACGTCAGACTGCGTAGGTTGCGCTTCTGGCACCGACGGACTCTGGCTGGCGTTGGCTGCCGCTGGAATTGGCCCGGGCGATTCTGTCATCACTACGCCTTTCAGTTTTTTTGCCACGGCCAGTTCTATTTTGCGTGCCGGGGCCAAGCCGGTTTTTGCTGACGTGGATCCGGGAACGCTGAACCTTGATCCTGCAAGTGTGGAGGAACGACTGAAGCATTCACCAAGAGGAATGCGCGCGGTGATGCCGGTGCATCTCTACGGTCAATGCGCGGATATGGATGCGTTTAGCCGGATTGCAGCTGACTTCAAACTACATGTAGTGGAAGACGCTGCTCAGGCCGTGGGCGCAACCTGGAATGGCAAACGCGCAGGATCGCTGAGTCTGGCTGCGGCGTTTAGCTTCTATCCGACAAAAAATCTTAGTGCATTTGGTGACGCAGGCGCCGTGACCACCAGTGACGTTAAAGTAGCAGAGCGCATGCGCTCACTTCGCAACCATGGCGGCAAACAACGCTATTATCACGATGAAGTTGGCGCCAATAGCCGGCTGGATTCTATCCAAGCCGCGGTGCTGCGCGTGAAGATGCCGCACTTGGCCAAGTGGAATGAAGCTCGCCGTGAACGAGCGCGGACATATGGCCGCCTGCTCAGCAGCTCCGGCCTGACCAAAACAAGCTCAGACTCCACGGCCCCCGTTGTGCTTTTGAAAACTCTGCCCGGAGCGCACCACATCTATCATCAGTATGTGATTCGCGTCCGCGATCGCGATAGGCTGCGCAAGTTCCTGGGTGAGCGCGGCATTGGCTCAGAGATTTACTATCCCATTCCTCTACATCTGCAGAAGTGCTTTGCATATCTGGGCTACGCTCCGGGTGACTTGCCGGAAGCTGAACGCGCAGCCCTTGACGTGCTTGCATTGCCTATATTTCCTGAACTGGAGGAAGATGAGCAGCGGCACGTAGTGGAATCGATTGCAGATTTTTATTCCTGAACCCGGCACTCATGGCGAAGGTCTACACTGTTTTTGTCGACGATAACTTTCACTACATGGATGAAAGTGAGCGCTACAAACTGGGGGAATTTGCTGACTGCGCCTTAGCGGTGGCGGCTTGCAAGCAAATTGTCGACGAATTTTTGACTAGCTGCGATCTGAATCGCACTGAAACCGAGCTTTATCAGCAATACGTCACTTTCGGCGAAGATCCCTGGATCAGCAGCGAGGATGGCGAGTGCAAGTTCTCAGCATGGAACTACGCGCGGGAACGTGCGAAGGTGCTCGCGCAAAAGAAATGATTCGGTGTCGATGCTATGCTTCTGACGCTTTCCACGGTATGAGTCCGCTACATCCGATTCCAATCGCGATGAGGCGGGGCGGAGTCCGCTTTTAGAAAGTTACAGCCGAAAGAGAAGAGGCTGGCCGTGCTTGCAGTTTTGTCAACTTGGTGCGGTAAAAACTGGCGGCGCTTTGCAAACGCAGCTGCTCATCTCCGTTCATGGCATTCGCTGCCATCAAGCAATAAGCCAGCCGAAAAACCGTGTAGGCTTTGATGAAACCGTCAATCCTGGCAGTGGCGTCATCTCCGCTGGCAAGACAATAAAGATTGAGGAACTCCGCTGCTTCTTGCTCATTCATTTGCCATTCCACAATCGCGCCCGCCAGGTCCCATGCGATGTCGGTTGGGCCGGGAAAGAAATGGTCATCGCCATGACTTGCCGAATCGGTCTTCAGCAGCTTGCCTTCCGTGCTCAACAACCATTCGTGCGGCTGCATTCTTCCATCGGCAATTACCGGACGCTGCAAGCAAAGCTCTACGGCCAAATCCAACTCAAGTTCCCGCAGATTGTGCTCGGCCATTTGTTGCAGGGCACCGATATCGGAGAGTTCAGCGGCGAAAGCCTGTAAGCGAAAAGCGCAGTATTCGGCCAGTCGCGCCAATATCCTTGAAGAAAGATCAGCGGCAGCTAAAGGCCGGCCATCAATCCATGAACAAGAAATAAATCCATCGCTTTCTTCGCGCGGTATCAGTCCAAATCCGGCAGCGGCAATTTTCCGTTCTCGATCAAAAACCGCATCGCCGTAATGGCCTAAACCGGCAAACTTGAAGAGTCGTCGCTCATCCTGCTGCTCGGTCGACAAATATTTGAGTCGCTCAAAGCTCGTCCACGCAGCAGGCCATTCAGACTCGCTCGCGAACACTTGGTTACGCCATTGCCCGCCGGCGATGAACTTAGCTGCCTTCGTTGGCCTGCGCCCTTCTGCAGCGACCGGTGTGCAGCTAAACCGCCGCCATCGTCGCCCCGCATCCTCGGCGCAGAGCGTATCGAGATTCGGCGCATGGCTGCTGATCAAAGTAATTTTTTCGACTGGCGCTCCGGCCCGCTCCAATGCTTCCGCCACAGCTATAAACGAGGATCCGCTTAATCCGGGTCCTTCATCCACCACAGCAAAGCTCGCGCCGCTAGACACAGCAATCTGAACCGCGGCCATCTGTTTGGCAGTAAATTCGGCGGTGCGGTTGTAAGGATGTCCCTGCGGCCGAACAGTAATCCTTTCAGCCTGGATTCCTCGGGCGCGAGCAGCAGCAGCGGCTACCGCGCTCAGTGTTGTACCGATGCTCCTGATTCCGACAACCAGTAAATGGTCGCACTCAGGAATTCGCTGAACCACATCTGCGTAAGCTAAGGGATGGAGCGCGTAATAGGCGAAACCTTCAGGAGCGGAAATGCTGAGCTGTTCAACAACAGGAAGATCCCGCGCAGCATCGAGCAAGGAATGAAACTGAGAAAACTCTGGGCGAAAACGCGCTGCCCGCTCGCCAGCCAACAGGGCATCAGCAATTTGATCCGTGACTAACTCACAAGAGCGCGCAGATTTGGAATCGCAATCTGCTACACCGCACTCAAGTTCACCTGCCAGCAGCAGAGCACCCAACAATTTGCGCTGCAAACCAAAGCCACACAGCTGCTCAATTCGAGCAGTGAGTGCCGCCTTAAGTTCTTGCCCGCTAGCGCGCCGCTGGTCTCCACGGAAGACCAGCAGATTCAAACCGCTCATGGATACTCGTCAGGCAACTGTCCGTACTCGTTCAGGCTACTTTTTTGGCCGTTCTGCGTACAGCGCGCGGCGACCGCGCTACATCCCCTTCTTTATCCACGAAATAAAGATACTGGTTGTCCCGTTCAATTGCTTTGGGCACCAGCACCTCGGTTTCGCCCTCGCCAGATTTCGATTTGCGGCTCACGTTCCCATTGCCGTCAACAAAGTACAAATACTTCTTGTAGTCCCGTTCCAGATGAAGTTCTTTGACCTTTTCTGCCATACCAACTTTGAGGGCAAAAAAAGCTCTCTGGATGCCACAATCTCAATGTTTAGATTTTTCTTTGCTGCCGGCCCTGGTTCCCTTGCGATGCCGCGGCGCGGGCGGTTCTTCGCCAGGTGCTAAAACCCTATGGACCAGCGGCGGATTGAATTTGTAAGTACGTTCATGCACAGTGCCGTCATCGTCTTTCACCCGCAGCACAAATGTGCGTAAATTGCCTTCCTTTTCAAACTCCTGCCGTCCCAGCGTAACCGGCAGCACACCTGCTAATTCCCGCTCACGATATGCCGTTTCATAGCGATGCTTGCGCATATTCCAGGTAAAGACCCGCGCCTGGCTATAGTCATAAGGCAGGCCTTCTTTTTCAGTGAACAAAACCAGGTACTCTGGGACCTTCTTGTCTCCGTCCTGGACTTCGTCCAGTTGGTAGGCCGCGACAATGCGCTGGCCTTCAGAATATTGCGCGATCTCCTCCGGCACTTCCAGATAAAGCGTTCTGCCCAGCACCCAACCCACGCGCATTTGCGCGTCGCGCACCAGCCACCAATCTTCCCGGACGGCCGGCGGCGCTGCATTGTCACTCTTTACCTTCTCTTCATCCGGTGCATCCTCTGGATCTTTTTGTTTAGCCTCATTCAATTGCAGCGGCGGAGCATTGCGGTCGACCGGCTGGCGTTGCAGCATGTCCACCTTCTGCTTTTCGTTCAGCAAATAAAGGTAGGCAGTCTTTCTTCCCGGCAGCACATGCACCTTTACTTGCTCTTCTGTTGTGGCTGTGGCCTGCGCCGGAGTGGATTTATATTGTTCCGCAAGCTTTTGGAATTGATCGAAGGTTGCCTGATCGGCAAGGTAGCGTTCCTGTACCCAGCCCTCTTCTCCGCGTGGAGAGCGCACGCGCAGAAAGCGTTTGTTCTGCATGCGCTCCAGAATCCGCACCCGCTCTCCGTTATGCACTACGCCGGTCTTGTTGTAGAAAGTTGCAACATGGTCGCGAAGTCCAGCTTCAGTCACGGCCACGTAAGCGTATTCCGCCCCATCAGATGAGCCACCTTTGCCGCTGCACCCTGCGAAGAAGCTTAACGCACTGGCCGCCAGCAACACTGCCGCAAAAGTGATTCGCTTTTGAATTCGGATCAGACCTGTGATCAAAATTTTCTCATCGCCCTTTATCGACAAATATAACAGCCCCGTGCCACCCAATAACAGACACATAGCGATGAGAAAATTTCACGGCTCTTCTTAGTTGCTCGCGGCTATTGACCAGGCCCCGCAGCATTTATGTTTTTGGGCGTGCTTCCCGCTCGGGATCGGGTCACTGGATGCAGGCAGATGAAAAGGCAAGAATCGAGATCGAACGAATGTAAGGACGCATATGAGTATTGGCGGCCAGCTTGCCTCCGGGATCAAAGGCGCGAGTGAGCGAGCGGTCGCCGACATTGCCGTAATAGAAAAGACATAGCCGCTACAACTGATTCATACACCGACACTGATTGCGCAATCCCCGGGGTTGAATGGCGGAAGCGCTTTAGAATCCTCATTGAGGCATGGGGGAGGCGCCGACAGATGACGGAGAGCTAGGTTTTCTCCAGGCTGTCGACCGGCAATGCCGATGCCAGCGCAAGCGCTGCTCCGGCGTAAAGCAATGTGTCCGCGAAGTAATTTAGCCCTTCATTGATCTCCGGCGTTGATCCGATGACGGCGATGATCAGAATAGGCACATACAGGAACAGAGTAACGGCGGTCATCCATGCCCCAATCGAGGTTGCAGCAATTCGAGGTTTTCTGTTGAGGACCAACGCAATGCCGGTGGTTACCAGAATAGCTCCTGCAAAGTATCCCCATACGATGGGGAACGGTACCCATGATGGCGTCATCCTTTCTAAAGGAATGTCCGGCACAGTTCTTGGATGAAGAAAATGTTGCACGCCATAAAAGATCGCAGCAATCGCCAGGACAATGCGTCCGTATAGAACCATCCATTTCGATAGTTGCGGTGAAGACGCGCGACTATACAGTCCAGCCAGCGCCCATGCGCCTGCGGAAAAAGAGAGATCCCTGCACAGGTAGATCCATGCGAACCGATTTGTTGAATGCCTGAGCGCCGAGGGCAGATAAATCATGCAGACAAAGAGCAAGAACATCAGTCCGAGTAGCGTGGACGACAGCCGCATAAATTTCCGCACGGTAAGACTGGTAGCAGCCGCGAGCAGCGCGCATCCCACAAAATATGCCCAGAACCGGTGCGGCCCCGGCATCCAGCGCGGAACCATACTCTGGACAAAATCCGGACCGCGAAAATGCTCCGGCGCAAAGATGGCGAGTGGAATGGCGATAAAGACCGGAGCCAGGACGATGAGTTTGTCCCAGCCGCGCACCGCGCTGATCTCTTTGCGAAGTATAAAAATTCCGACGACAAGATAGATAAGCCCTGCAAGGCACATCCAGAAATTTGTTGATGAAAGCATCAGAATCTCTTTCGCGAAGGCTGATGAAAGAAAGCCGCAAAGAACAGCCGCGGTCCGAATTCAAGCGGCAAACATTGAAAATAAAACTTGGCGGAAGCGTGTGAGAGTCGAACTCACCAGAGCCAGCAAAGCTAACTCTCGCCGGTTTTGAAGACCGGAAGGGTCACCGGACCCCATGCGCTTCCGCGTGATTGTTAGTCTACAAGAAATGACAAAATCAACCACGGAGACACGGAGAAGGGCAAGATAGTTTTGTGTGGGCAACTAGAATCACGATCTCCGCCCTTACTCTCTGGGCAGATACGGTAGGAAAGAGTCTTTTGTTTTGGCTGCTCTCCGTGACTCCGTGTCTCTGTGGCAAGTTACTTCCGGCGATTTACTCAGAGCGCAGCGCCTCTGACGGATCGACGCGTGCAGCCCGCGCCGCAGGCAACGCTGATGCGATTACCGCAGCAGCCAGGATTACCGCAGCGGACGCAATCAGTGGTAAAGCTCCGGGCAATTGCACCTCTCCAATGTACTTGCCGATGGTGCGCTCAAGAGCAAAGCCAACCACCAAACCAGCAGCTACGCCGACGCCCGCAATCACCAGCCCCTCAGCAAGGACTTTGGTAAGAATACTACGCGGCTGAGCGCCCAGGGCCTGGCGGATTCCGAATTCGCGCGTGCGAACGCTCACGGAAAAGGCGAGCACGCCCGCCACGCCGACTACCGAAATCAATAGCGCCAGAGTCGCGAATCCGCCGAAGACGATTGCGTTGAGACGGTCAGGCGTAAGAACTTCAGTCCGTATATCTTCCAGCGAACTCGCCCGCTCTACCGGTTGGTCTGCCGCCATGTCATGGATTGTCCGGGTGATGGTAGGAACCAGCGCGTATGGGTCATTCTGTGCACGCACAAATAAACGCCCGTTCCAGCCTTCCTGGTTTGACGGCTGATAGACCGTCATGGCCGGTTGCGGGATAATGTTTTCGTCGTCTACGTCAGGCACCACGCCGATGATCCGCCTCGGCTCTGTGCTGATGCCAATAAATTTCATCACGCCGTCCGTCCATTGCAGATGGCGGTCCACCGCCTCGCGACCGGGAAACAGCCGTTGCGCAACGCTCCGGCTGATGATCACCACGCGTTCCGCGCCATCACGGTCAGTGTCTCTGAAGTCGCGCCCTTCCACAATCGGCACGCCCAAGGTTTCAAAGAAGCCCGGCGAGATTGACCGGAAGCGTGCACGAAGGTCCTCACTGTTTTCACGCCGCGCGCCTTCCACGGAGAATGTGAAGCTGATGCTCAGCGCTCGGCCATCGCGCCAGGGAACGCCGAAGCCTGAAGAAACATGTTGCACTCCGGGCAGCGTGCTCACGCGGCGCTGCACTTCACGATAAAAATCCCGCACCTGGTCGGGAGTCTTCCCTTCCGCCATTACCGGCAGATTCACGGCCAGAACGTGCGCTGTTTCAAATGGCGGCTGCGTTTTCTCCAGCACCAGCAGGGTTTTCACCAGCGCGCCAGCTCCGGCCAGCAGCAGGAATGAAGCGGTGATCTGTGTAACGGCAAAAATACCAAGCCGCCGGCTGCTTCCACCGCTCACGCGCACACTGCTGGAAAGACTAAAGCCGGCAGAAGTATCCGGGGAAGGCAGACGAGGCACAAAGGCCAGGAAAATGGCGGCCAGGAGCGCGAGCGCAACTCCAATCCAGATCATGCTGAAATCGAGCGTGAGATCAAGAGCGCGCACTGAAAATCGCGAAGCATATTTAGCCAGCACGGCCACCATCGGCGCAGCAATGGCGATTCCAGCCAGAGCGCCGCTGCCGCAAAGCACAATTCCTTCCGCCAGCAGTGAACGCCTGAACGCCGCCGTGGTCGCTCCCAGCGCTGCGCGAATTGCCATCTCCGGTTCGCGGCGCACGGCCCTCGCCAGAATCAGGTTGGCGACGTTGGAGCACGCAATCACAAACAGCAGCCCGGACGCGGCAAACAGCACCCACAAAATTGTCCGCGCGCGTGAATTGATCTGGTCATGCATGCGCGTTACTTCAATCTTGTAATGATCGCCGGGCTTGTAAACCTCAGGATGCGCTGACACCATGGCCGCATGCACGGTGCGCAGCTCCGCTCGGGCCGCTTCAAGATCTGCGCCGGGAGCAAGACGCGCAAACACCTCAGTCATGCGATGCTCGCGGCCAGTCACCATGGTCGCTGAGAGGTGATGCGGGCTGGTAACGATGTTTGCGATCATCTCCGTTTCCACCGGATAAGGAACGGACGGTTCCAAGACCCCAACAATCGTGGCGGACCTGCTGCCTTCAAAGCCTCCCAGCCGGACGACTTTCCCGATCACGCCACGATCAGAGTGCAGCGAGTTCACCCAGAACCGGTATGTCAGTACAGCGGCACCTGCGGCTTTGGGGCCATCGTCACCGGGATTGAGCAGGCGTCCAAGCACCGGACGCAGGCCCATCACGTCAAAGTAGTTGCCATCCACCACACCGGCGCGAATCTCGCGTGGTTCGCCCAGGCCGACAATTGTGAAGTCGACGGCGGAAAAAGTGCCCAGTTCCTTAATAGTCTTTAGCCCACTGCCTATGTCATTGATTTCCGGGACCGAAAAGTTGGTATTCTCAGCGCCAATTCCCGGAGCGCTCTGCCGGACATACAGCAGGCGATCTTCGTCGCGATTGGCCAGCGGCCGCAGCAGCACACCACGAATCACGCTGAAAATGGCGGCGTTTGCTCCGATACCGAGAGCCAGCGTAATAGCTACGGTGAACCACAACGCCCGCGCTCGCGCCAAAGAACGTACGGCAACTTTCAAATCGCGAAGGAAAGACATGGAAAATCCCTCAGTGGAGGAGTTATATCAATGTGCCTTGAGTACGTAAACAGTCTCGCCGATTTAAGTTTAGACGTACAACCAGATATTACAGAAGCGGAGAAAATCTGCTGGATGAGGCGTTTTTATTCGTCGTATCTACAACAATTCAGAGGTCGGTTTGATGTGGTACCATACCTCCGGAATTGACTTTCGCCATGCTTTCGCAATTACCTATCATGAATTCACATGAGGCAAGCAGAGCAGTTCCGGTTGTTGCCATGCAAGCATTCAGCAAACAAACGGTTGGAGTTGGAAGCAATATACTCTCTTCTCCAAACTGGAAAAGCTTTCCTGATTTCTTGTGGGATTATGTCCCGTTCACCTTCGGAACCGAATGGAGCAAATCGGAATCTGAAACAGGCACCCTTGGAACAGGGTTAATAACGATCTGACCGCACTGAAGAGCCGCTTGTATTTCGCCATCTGTGAGGACCACTTTACACCTCAATAGCCGAATTGTTTAGCTGCGGAATGAGAATTGGATGACACATCCACCTGCCAACAGCAATTCGCGGTTTAGAGTCAGTTCAAAAACAACTGCCTATACAGCGTATCCCTTCGCTTCGGCACAAATCCTGCATCGCGAATCATCCTGCGCAGCTCTTCTTCCGTGGTGCAGTTGGTCACGCCGGCAGAGCGCACCACGTTTTCCTCAAGCATCACAGATCCAACATCATTGCCGCCGAAGCGCAAACCGACCTGGCAGACTTTTAGTCCTTGCGTGACCCAGCTTGATTGCACGTTCTTGAAGTTGGAAAGATACAGCCGCGCAATGGCCAAGACCTTTAAATACTCAACTGCTGTGGCCTCTTCCCAGTGGCGGCCGCCCAGAGCCGTGTTTCCTGGCTGAAAGCTCCACGGGATAAACGCTGTGAAGCCGCCGGTCTCTTCCTGCAATTCGTACACGCGCTGGAAGTGGTTGATGCGATGCTCAAAAGTCTCGCCCACGCCAAACATCATGGTTGCGGTGGTGCGCATGCCTAGTTTGTGCGCCGTGCGGTGGACATTAAGCCAGTCGTCGGTCAGGCATTTCAGGCGGGCGATCTTGTAACGCACTTCATCGTCCAGAATCTCCGCGCCGCCGCCGGGAATGGAATCCAGCCCCGCCGCGCGCAGCCGAATGATCGTCTCTTCAATCGAGAGCCCGCTCACGTCGGCAAAGTGGATGATCTCTGACGCGGAAAAACAATGCAGGTGAATCTGCGGAAAGCGCTGCTTGATGCCGCGCAGCATCTCCTCATACCACTCAATCTTCAAATCCGGATGGAGTCCGCCCTGCATGAGCACGCCGGTGCCGCCCAGCTCCACGGTCTCGCGGATCTTGTCATAGATCGTTTCCATCTCCAGCACGTAGCCTTTGGCGCGTCCGGGACCTTTTACCGGGGCGTAAAACGCGCAGAAAGTGCAGTATTCCGTGCAGAAGTTCGTGTAATTGATGTTGCGATCGATGATGTACGTGGCCACGCCTTCAGGATGCAGCTTGCGGCGAAGCGAATCGGCTTCCATGCCCAGGCCGATCAGGTCGTCTGAGCGGAAAAGATCCAGCGCTTGTTGTTTGGTAAGGGACATTAGTCCTCTTTATTTTACCGGAACGGCGTCAGATTGGGGTATTTGGCAGGATTCAGCAGTGTCTTGTTTCCGTGGCAGGCTTTGACCCACGCAAAACACTTCCCTCACTTTCCATTCTGCGCTACAACAACATGCATGACCCATCAGCAGCTTGTACGGATGGCCGAGCAGTGGCTTCGCACCCGATATCGTTGTGGAATTGTTCTCTCAGAGCAGTCATGCGCCAGCGGTGAAACGCCCGACGTGATCGCCTGGAAAGGCAAATGCCGCTCAGTGGTGGTGGAATGCAAGGTGTCGCGCGCCGATTTTCTTGCCGACCGGGAAAAGCCTTTCCGCAAAGATCCCGCGCTGGCCATGGGATGTGAGCGCTTTTATCTGGTGCCGCAAGGCCTTATCTGCGCTGACGAGCTGCCACAGAAATGGGGGCTGCTGGAATGCAAAGGACGCGAAGTCCGGATGGCGATAAAGCCGTGCCGCCAGGCCCAGCGCAGCCAGACCGGCCTGATGCGCGAAATGAATCTCTTACTTGCCAGCCTGCGCCGCGTTGAGGTGCGCATTGAGCCGCAGACCATCACAGATTTTCTGAAGTGGAAGAACCGCCTTGCTGAATATAACGGTGGACGCCTGCCGGAAGGCATCGCTGCCCCGGAAGCCGAGCCTAACGTTCATCTGGTGTGACGTTCCTCAACTACCACAACTGATTCGTGTTGATTCGCGTGAATTCGCGGCTACTTGTCGCCGGGCTTGCGCTTGATCACAGGACGATCATCGTTTTGGCCCTTATCGTTTTGGTCAGGGCTCTTATCGCTAGGGCTTTTATCTCCAGCCGTGCGGCGCAGATCGGGCTTCTGCGCGTCCTTGCCGTCTTTTTGCAGCTTGTGTTTCATCACCAACGCCAGCCGCTTCTTGGCTTGCTCAAAATCCGATGTGTCAGTGATGTACTGCTCGCGAGGCGGCAGGATGCTCCCGATCTCCCGCTGCGATTGCACAATCCGGGCCGGCGTCGCCGGATGGTCCCCGTAAAGCTTCGTCGCAACGTCGGGGCGTCTTTTCTCCAGCGTCTGCAACTTTTCAAAAAAGTTGATCATGCCATTCGGATCGTAGCCGCTCTTGTAAGCGTACTGTATGCCCAGGTAATCCGCCTGGGCTTCAAAGTTGCGGCCAAACTTGCTGAAAACCGCTGGGATCCCGTAGTTTGCGGCCTCGTTGACTCCAAGGCCCGCAAGGCCGCCTGTGAGGATCACTACCGGGATCATTGCCAAGCTGGCAAAAGTCCCGCGCGTGGCTTCGCGCGCCGCATGGCAGGCCGCCACGTGTCCGATTTCATGCGCCATCACGCCCGCCAGCTCTGACTCGTCGTCAGCCATCAGAATCGTTCCGGCATTCACAAACATATAGCCGCCTGGCAGCGCGAAGGCATTGGGCTCTTCAACGTCCAGGATTTTGATGGTGAACGGCAGCTTTGTATCAGAATTGCGTGAGAGGTTTTGCCCCAGCCGGTTTACGTATTCATTCACCACGGGATCGGTAATCAGGTGCGACGTTTGTTCCACCTGCTGGGCAAACTGCTGGCCCATTTTTACCTGCGAGTCAAGGCTGTACCAGTTGAACAGACCGCGATTGCAACCGACATTGCGGTCGCCAATCGCATTCAGGTCATTGATTCCCTTGCCATGGTAAAACTTGTCATCGTCTCCGCTTTGCTTGTCTTTATCTTTGTCCTTGTCCTTTTGCTTCTGGGCGCTTGTGTTGTCCTGGTCCTGCTGCGGAGGAAAGGCCAGGGCGGCGGTGGTAGACAGAAAGAGCGCGCAACTCAGGAAAAACGTTTTACGGAACACAAGGGCCTCCTTCGCCAGTACCCGCCGGAGAAGATGATTATACCTTGAGGCGCGAACCGAAATCCCGAAGCAAAGCTCAAGGATCTTTCAAGTTGAGGCGCTCTCGCAGCGTCTCAGAGCTTCGGATGCTTGAGATGCCAGCCGGTTGAATCCTGATACGCCTTGGCCACCGCCAGCATCTGCGCTTCGCCAAACAACTTTCCAATAAACGTCAACGCGGTCGGATGGCCCTTCTCATCAAAGCCGTGCGGCAGCGTAACGCTGGGGTGTCCGGTGAGATTGGTGATGCCCGTGCTGCGGTCGGCTACGGGATTGGGCGTGTAGTCGGCATAGTCATAGGGCAGCAGATAGACGTCAATATTCGCCATAAGCTTGTCCATCTCCCGCATCAGCAGCATGCGTACGCGATTGGCAGTCACGTAGTCCGGCGCGGGATAAAGACGATAAGCATTTTGGCTCGCGATGCGGTCCGGGCGTGCGAGCTGATCTGGATGCGTATCCACAGGATCATGCAGTGCGGAAATGCCTTCAGCATTCAGGATTGCCGAGGGATCAAGCTTTGGATTTTCAGGCAGTTTGAACTCGGCCAGTTCGATTCCCAGGCTGCGTATCTTCTCCAGCGCTGCGCGATCATTGGCTTCCACTTGCGGCGTCTGGCGCGTATTTTCAAACGCGGCTTTTAGATATGCAACGCGCAGCTTGTGAACATCGAGCGTGGCGTCCCAGTTAAAAGGCACGTCCACGGCGGCAAGGTCGAGATTGTCCGCACCCTGAATGGCGTTCAGCACCAGCGCGCAGTCTTCCACGGCGCGGCACATGGGGCCAGTCTTGTCCATGCTCCAGCTCAGCGCCATGGCGCCGTAACGGCTGACGCGTCCAAAGGTTGGACGCAGCCCTGTCACACCGCAAATGGCCGAAGGCGCAAGGATCGATCCCAGAGTCTCCGTGCCAATGGAAAAGCCCACCAATCCGCCTGCAGTTGCCGAGCCCGGACCAGCCGACGAACCTTGCGATCCCATCGACGGGTCCCAGGGATTCATTGTCTGTCCGCCGAACCAGATGTCGTCGAGGGCCAGTTCTCCGGTGGCAAGTTTGCCAATGAGCACCGCGCCGGCCTCGCGCAGCCGCGTGACTACCGTTGCGTCCACGTCAATGATGCGATCTTTGAAGGGCGCCGCGCCCCACGTGGTGGAATATCCTTTCACCGCAAACAGGTCTTTGATTCCATAGGGAACGCCATGCAGCGGCCCGCGATACTTGCCAGCAGCAATTTCCTGATCCGCTTGTCTCGCCTCTTTTAGCGCCAGATCATCCGTGATGGTGACAATACATTTGAGCTTGGGGTTGTAGCGTTTGGCGCGGGCCAGATACATCTCCGTGAGTTCTACGGAAGTTACCTGCCGCGTGCGGATGAGTGCGCTCAACTTCGTCACCGGCCAAAAGGCTACGTCTTCCAGGTTGGGTGGCCGCTGTACGCGAGGCGGCGCGCTCGCGCGGAACGGCCGGCGCGTGCGGTCGAGCTTCATCCCCGGAAGCATGGGATTGAAATACAGCGGCGGAGCAATGCTGTTGTCGATCTCGATCTTGCGCAAGTCCCGGAGCTTCACCGTGTTCTCAGCCACGCCCTTCAGCATCTTGTCCAACTGATCGTCAGTGAATTCAAGACCGGCGACAGCGGCAGCCGAGCGCAGCATGTCTTTTGTTATTTGGGGCGGAGGCGCAGTCAGTTGCGGCGGAGCTGATTCCGACGCATTTGTGGCAGAGGGCTTCGCGGCAGACTCTTCCGTAAGCTGAGCTTCGGAGATGCGGGCTTCAGTCAATTTGCCCCAGAGCACGCCGGGAAAGAGCGTTGAGGTCAAACCAAGCGAGGAAAAATAAGCGAGAAACGAACGGCGATCAGTCGTGAGGTCCATGAGATAGGGAAACATTCTGCACTGGCGGAAGAGAGTTTGTCTATTGCGAACTAATTACCTTCTCGGAGCAGCTCAAGCATGATGCACTGCATTTACCTGCGTATTCTGCTGCCCTCGGAAAGTAGTTGACAGCCCAATCTTTTTGTACTACTTTGCAGTTGTTATGACATGTGATCGCCTGCTTGGCGGCTTTGAACACCTCCTGCTCCTTGCAATCCTCCGGCTTGAAGACAATGCTTATGGAGCTACGGTTCGCCGGGAACTTATCGAATGCGCTCACAAAGACGTGGCTGTCGGCGCTATCTACACAGGCCTTGATCGGCTAGAAGAAAAAGGCTTCGTTGAGTCGTGGATGGGCGAGCCGACAGCGAAGCGCGGAGGGCGCGGCAAGCGCATCTACCGCGTTACTTCAGCAGGTCGCCGTTCCCTTGCGGACATGGATCGGGCAGTCCGTCAGTTGTCAGCCCGATCACGCACTGAGAAAGGAGCCGCCCGTGCCTGAGAATCTACACCCACCTCGGGCAGCTTCACGGCTTCTCTCCTGCTTTTGCAATCCTCACGTGCCGCAGATTCTTGGGGATCTGATGGAAGAGTTCAACGAGCGCGTACATTCCAACGGACTTCCAGCGGCACGCCGCTGGTACTGGCGAGAAATACTTCGCAACATGATAGCTCTGGCAAGGAGAGGCGAAATGACCAAAACACGTCAACGAACATTGTTCCTGATCTCCGGCATCTGGTTCAGCCTCGCGCTGTTGTGCCTGTGGCTCACGCATGGCTGGCTCATGGCGTTCCAGCATCAAGCGTGGGGCATCGTGACGGTTGTCGTTTTTCTTGCCTATTTCGTACTGGTAATTGGCTGGTTGGTGCCTTTGTTATGGGCACTCATTAGACTGGTCTCGCATTCGCTTATGCAGGGGGAACGCTTTCGATAAGCCCTGCATGCAGTCAAAACCCACTATTGTGATATATCGGGAGGAACTCTAGTGAAATATGGCGGAAGCGTGTGAGAGTCGAACTCACCAGAGCCAGCAAAGCTAACTCTCGCTGTTTTGAAGTTGAGGCATTCTCGCGGCCCTTCGCCTGATTGAGCTCGCTCAGGGCATGCTAACAAGCCTTGCGCCGCAAGCCGTCGCGCAGCGAAGCGGAGCGACAAAGACAAGCCTAATGTCGATCGTGTGATCGGGAATCAGGGGTGATCGGGAAAAAGCAAGAAAAGTGTTTCGGTAGAACTCCCTGAGTCGGCACGATCACCAACGGCTGTAACGGGGTCCTTCGACTCGCGCGCGCGGTCACGCGCACGTCGCTCAGGATGACAGAGGGAGAGAGCATCGCGGAGATCGCCGACATGGCGAGTGATCAGGTGACGAGGAAAAAAGCAAGAAAAGTGTTTCGGTAGAACTCCCTGAATCAGCATGGTCACTGGAGCGAACCCCTCGATTGAGACAGTGCGGGAACTCCCTGGTTACCGTTCGTTGCAATAAGCTCGACGAATCGAGGTTGTTGATTGAGCATGAGGGTA
>JBAVLE010000203.1:0-8987 GCA_049688735.1 Candidatus Angelobacter sp.
AGCTGAAATTTATCCAGGTGCGTCACGAGGAGGCTGCGGCATTCGCGGCCGTAGGCTACGCGAAATACACCGGGCGAATTGGAGTGTGCTGCGCGACTTCCGGACCTGGCGGAATCCATCTGCTAAATGGTCTTTACGACGCGAAATGCGATCAGCAACCTGTGCTCGCAATTACTGGGCACACGTTTCACGATCTGATCGGAATGGATTATCAGCAAGACGTTGATCTCGACAAGCTTTACATGGATGTTGCGGTCTTTAATGAACGCGTGATGGGACCAGCGCATGCGGTGAACGTGGTGGATATGGCTGTGCGCACGGCCTACGCGCGCCACGGAGTCTCGCATATTTGCATTCCGAAAGATATACAGGAATGGCCAGTAACGGACAAGCACCGCAGTAGTGCCAACGTTTTGCACCACAGTGGAGATTGGAGCGCCCCTTCGACAGCAAAGCCGGCCGATTCGCTCTTGCGCCAGGCCGCAGAAATTATCAATGCAGGCTCGAAAGTGACCGTCTTTGTGGGACGCGGCGCGCTCGGAGCCAGAGAAGAGGTCGCGCAACTGGCTGGCATTGTCGGCGGTCCAGTCGTCAAAGCTCTCCTTGGTAAAGCCGTGCTCCCGGATCGCAGTCCTTATACGACCGGCGGAATCGGGTTGCTTGGCACGTCGCCTTCAGTGGATGCCATGAATGATTGCGACACCCTGATCATGATCGGGACCAGTTATCCCTACATGGAGTTTCTGCCGAAGCCTGGTCAGGCGAAGTGCGTGCAGATTGAAATCGACGCTACGCGCATTGGTTTGCGGCATCCAGTCGATGTTGGATTGGTGGGCGACGCTAAGACCATCCTCACGGCCCTGTTACCTCTTCTTAAACACAAGAAGCAGGGATTTCTGAAAAAATCCCAGGATCGCATGAAGGATTGGAACGACTTAATGGAAGAACGCGGTACCCGCAAAGACATGCCGATGAAACCGCAGGTGGTGACTTACACGCTCAATAAACTTCTGAATGACGATGCCATCGTCTCTTCCGACAGTGGAACGATCGCAACTTGGACGGCACGATATGTAGAGATTCGCGGAAACATGCAATTCTCGCTTTCCGGTCTGCTCGCAACCATGGCCAACGGTTTGCCATACAGCATCGGTGCAGCCGTGGCATATCCCGGGCGGCAGGTAGTCTGCGTGGTGGGTGACGGCGGCCTGACCATGTTGATGGGAGAGATCGCGACCCTGGTGAAATACAACTTGCAGGTGACGGTGATTGTCATCAAAAACAACGTGCTCGGCCAGATCAAATGGGAGCAGATGATTTTAGAGGGGAACCCTGAGTTTGGCGTCGAACTGCAGCCCATCGAGTTCGCCAGGATAGCGGAGGCGTGCGGTGCGCGCGGTTTCACAATAGAGCGTCCTGAAGATGCGGAGCGCGTATTGCGCGAGGCCTTAAGCCACAAGGGTCCGAGCGTAGTGCAGGCTGTCGTCGATCCGAATGAGCCGCCCATGCCGGGCAAAGCTACGACTGAACAGGCAATGCATTTCGCCAAGGCCCTGCTCCGTGGCCAGAAAGACGCAATGAAGATTATCAAAACAATTGCCCTAGACGAAGTTCGTGAGGTCGTGTAAGCGGATGTCGAGGCCTGTTGCTCTTTCAATTCGCCGTCCACTCCAGGATTTGGAACTCCTTGCAAATCAGATCAGGGAAGGACGTTTTCAGCGGAGCATGGCGCTGCTCACTGCTGGAACAAGCATCGTGAGCGGCCTCGAAGTCGCTTACGAGCACTATCGCGGAAGCTACAGCCGGAGAGTGATGTATACCCCGGTCATCATGAGCGTTGTTCTGGCGGGCGCGGGTATCGCAGGTTTTTTCAGCCGGAGGGCGGCGCAAACAGTGCTTCGTACTGTTTCGGCAGTGACGCTGATCGACGCTGCCGTAGGTTTCTATTTTCACGTTCGAGGTATCAAACGAAAACCTGGGGGGTGGCGACTCCCAATGACAAATATGATCATGGGGCCTCCGGTCTTTGCTCCTTTGCTGTTCGGTACGAGCGCCTATCTTGGATTGATTGCCTCTTATTTGCAACGCGAAGATGCATCTCGAGTCTCCGATTCGGGGAAAGACAAATTTCTGGCAAAACTTCTGCCTGCAAAGGAGAGCCGCAGATTGCTCTCCAAAGAGCAGGACATTCGTGAAGGGCGCTTTCAGCGCCAGGTTGCGGTGGTTACCGGCGTCAGCGCCTTGCTCAGCGGTTTCGAAGCCTTCTACTCGCATTACAAAAACAACTTTCGTTACACCGCACAATGGACGCCCATTATCCTTGCGCCCGCGCTGGCAGCGGCCGCGTTCTCTTCCGTTAAGAGCCGACGGGTTGCGACAACGGCTTTGCCGGCGCTCTCGATGCTGGCCTTCGCCGACGCAGGCGTCGGTTTTTACTATCACTGTCGCGGCGTGCTGCGCCGGCCAGGAGGGACAAAGCATCTTCTTTATAACGTGATGTACGGGCCGCCGATCTTTGCGCCGTTGTTGTTTGGCGCAGCCGGAATGCTCGGCCTGCTGGCCAGCCTGCTTCGCAGAAAAAAAGCATGAGTACGCCAAAAAACAATCCCGATGTTTCTCTTCGCCAACGGGATGCTGCGGCCCGCGAGCCACTTGCCCCACGCCGCCAACCTGGATATTACCCGGGCTTTAGCACTCTTTCCCAGAGTCCCTTTTGGGATGACGCGACCCGTCAAGTTGTGACCGAGCGGGTGGAGTCGCAGCCGGAGATGAAGTTTTTTTCTCCCGGAGAACGGGAGTTCTGGACGGCGGTGTTTAATCATCTTATTCCGCAGACAGACCGCACTCCTGACCGTCAAATTCCAATCGTGGCTCCTCTTGACCACCGGCTCCACATCAATCACACGGTCGGGTATCGCTACGAAAACATGCCGCAGGATCGCGAGGCTTACCGTCTTGGCCGCGAAGCGATTGATCAAGAAGCGGCGCAACAGTTCGGCGGAAATTTTCTCAGCCTGCAGCATCGCGAGCAGGATCTCGTACTCCGGGCGTTGCATGACGGGAAGCCTAAGTCGGCAGGGGAGATATGGAAAGCGATGTCGGTCCATCGCTTTTGGCAGTTGCTGATGGGCGATGCTATAGACGGCTACTACGCACACCCATGGGCATGGGACGAAATCGGTTTTGGAGGCCCCGCGTATCCTCGCGCATACACCCGCCTCGAGCGGGGTGAACCGGAGCCCTGGGAGGTGGCAGAGCAGCGCTATGAGTGGATTGCTCCGGATTCGGCGGTTTCCGATGAAGTGGAGTCAGCCGCGCACCTGCATAGCGAGGCCGATCAGCATAAGTGAACAAGAATCATGAGGCAAAGTTGAAAGAACCCATTTTAGGATCATTTCGAGCTTCGAGTAACGGCAAGCATATGCTGGGGTCGTTACAGAACATTGATCTGCCGATGCGGAGGTTCAAGGAAGCGGACGAAGTTGACTACGTAATCGTCGGCGTTGGTGCGGCGGGTGGCGTTCTCCTGCAACGCCTGGCTCGTGCTGGATTCAGCGTCGTCGGGGTGGAGGCCGGGCCTTTCTGGGATACAGAGCGCGACTGGGTGAGCGACGAATCCGGGTCTCACCAGCTTTATTGGGAAGATCCCAGAGTCACCGGCGGATCGGATCCCCTTGCACTTGGCGCGAATAACTGCGGGAAGGGAGTGGGAGGAGGTTCGGTACATTGGGCGGCGTTTACACCACGCCTTCATCCCTCAGATTTTGAGGTTTACACCCGCGATGGCGTAGGCGCAGATTGGCCGATTACCTATAACGACCTCCTTCCTTACTACGAGCAACTCGAACTCGAAATGCCAGTGGCCGGGCCGGCTTACTATCCGTGGGGACATCCACACGGATACGCCTATGGTCCGCATCCGATGGGTGGAGTGGGCAATGCGCTCATCCGTGGTTGCACTGCACTCAATATTCCCGTTTCCATCGGCGGCCCCGTGGCGATTCTTTCCGGCTCTCATGGAGACCGACCTCACTGCATCTATCGCGGGTTCTGCATACAGGGATGCAAAGTGGGCGCAAAGGCGAGCACTCTGATCACTCACGTTCCCGATGCTCTAAGAAAAGGCGCTGAAATACGTGACTCTTGCATGGCCTTTCGTATTGAACTTGGCAAGCAGGGCCGAGTGACGGGCGTTCATTACTTCGACCACGATGGCGAGCCACATTTTCAGAAATCGCAAGCCGTGATCGTCTCCGGGTACGCCATTGAAACCCCAAGATTGCTTCTCAACTCTGCTTGTCCAGGCTTTGAGAACGGACTGGCTAATTCCAGCGGCACTGTTGGCCGTTACCTGATGGCGCAGGCGGGCAACGTAGTATTAGGACGCTTCGACCAACCGGTGCGTATGTACAAAGCTCCGCCAGCGCACGCTTTGACTGAAGAGTTTTATGAAACCGATCCAAAGAATGATTTTGCGCGCGGCTTCGCGATTCAGACAGTTGGTCCTCTGCCGATCGCTTTTGCAAAGCAGATGTTGGCTGCAAAAAAGGCCTGGGGTTGGGGGCTTCGCCGGGAAATGATGGATTATAACCACTGGGCTTGTTTCGGTCTTCTCGGTGAGATCCTGCCTTGGGCAGATAACCGGGTGACTCTTGCCGAAGAAAAAGATCGCTTTGGCCTGCCTGTGGCCCACGTCAGTTTCAGTCTGCACGACAATGACAAGAAGCTGATCAAACACTCAAAAGAAAAAACAATGGAAGTCATGTGCGCCGCAGGCGCAACCGAGGTGGTACAGGAAGCCCGCTACGCACACCTGGTCGGCGCTGCGCGCATGGGTTTGGATACCAGGAATTCTGTGGTGGATAAGTACGGGCGCACGCACGATATCCCCAACCTGTTTGTCTGTGACGGCAGTATCATGCCGACGCAGGGTTCAGCCAATCCCGGACTGACAATTCAGGCGTTGGCCGCACGGACTGCGGACTACTTGATCTCTCAAGGAAACAGGATTTTCAATTCAAACCAACGAGACTTAACCACACCGCCGATTCGGCATGAACTTGCCCCGCCGGAGACCTGGGGCAAGGGCGTTCCGAGACTGAAATGAGTCGCAGGCCTACAGTAACTACTTTTGATCGGCAGACTCGATCATTGGGCTCGCGTAACCGGAGTAGATTAATAAAAGAAGCTTAGGTGCAACCACGCGAGATATGCGGCAGTCATGCCTTTCAGGATGCCCATAACGATGCTCGCGGTGGCGACAGCCGGATTTGACATCGTAAATGACCGCACACGAGAACACATATCCCGACCGCCCGATGGAGAACAACGACGCAATAAAGGCTGGCATCTGACCAAACTAGGCCGTATGGTGCAGGTTGACTTTGTTCCGATCTGACATACCAGCAGATAGGGTGTTACACGTCACGAAAATACTGGAAGCACTTGCGTCAGAAGTTCTTCCAGTTAATGGGGAAAGGAACGCAATGAAAATGTTGCTTGGATTGGCCGCTGGATATTTGCTGGGCATAATGATCGCGCCGATGCCTGGCGCTGAACTCAGACAGAAGTTGCTCAATCGCGCGGACGAAGCTGCGCGTCAACAGGCTGGCCACATTGGCCAGCGAGTCGGGGAAGCCACTTATGAAGGAATCAAGCAGGCCATTTAAGCCTTCAATGTAGCTGCGTTCCAAAGGCCTTATGGAGGCTCGGAGCCCGCGATCGTTTGCGGTGAATGGAATTGCGGCTATTTGGAAGGCAACCTCGTTGGGCAATCGAGGCCCTGCCGGATGCATTGGATAGTCGATACCGTGCGGCACTTCCTCGTGGCTTGGGGATACTGGGCCATCGTTCTCGGGCTGATCGGAGAAGATGCCGGTGTGCCGTTGCCTGGCGAGACCATCCTGATCTTCGCCAGTTTTCTCGCCTATAAACATCACGAGTTACAGGTTGTCTGGATCATTGTGGCAGGTGTGATTGCCGCAACACTTGGCGACAACATCGGATATTGGATTGGCCGCAAAGGCGGCCGGCCTCTCCTGGAAAAATGGAAGCGGTTCTTTCGCGTCAACGACGATGATATTGCCGCGGGTGAGGAACTCATTAAACGAAAAGGCGCCAAGGCCGTCTTCTTTGCGCGATTCATCTGGGGACTGAGGATGATTGCGGGTCCATTGTCCGGTACTCTGAAGATGGATTGGCGACGATTCCTGGTGTTCAATTTTTTAGGCGCAACTGTATGGGTCACCGCAATCGTGCTGTTCGGCTACAACTTCGCCAGCCACTTCAACACCCTTCTCGGCTTCTTCAAAAAGGCCGACATCGCCATGATGGTCGCTGTGGCTGCGCTGGGATATTGGTTTTGGCATCGCCACAAGAAGCGGCGACGCAGGCAAAAACAATTTCATGAAGCACATCCGAAAGAGCCTGCGAAATGATGACCGCCACTGACAGTTAACGGCGAAGGCTAGCAACCGGACTCGTGATCCCCGGATTGCATTTACAGGATCAGTAGAAGCGGAAGCGGCGAGAGCAAGTGGCTAAATCCAATGATTCAGGTATGTGATGTTTAGTTTCGTAGCTCTTGCCTTGCTGGAGTGTATTCCTTGTCTTGGCGCGGGATCCGCCACACTGCGTCACGCCGAAAAAGCTCTTGAGGGTGCTCTCGTCTAATGCCCTACATCCTTGTGCAAATAGAGCATTTTCCCCAGAGCAAGAGACGCAGCAACGATCGGGGTGGCGAGGGACGCCCCCAGAAGACCGGATACTTTCCACATAAACAAAAGGGCCAGGATCGTAAGCGTGGGTGGCACTAAAACAGCTCGCTTCTGCACGATGGGTGTCAATACGTATCCTTCAAGGAGATGAATGACCAAATAGAGTATCGTGACATAAATTGCTGTCTGGGGCCCCCTGGTCAAGGAAACGAGCACCGTCGGGATAAAGGCAATCCAACTGCCGACGTAAGGTATGAAGATCATGACACCGGTGAGCAGCCCCAGAGTGAAAGCCAAGGGAACCCCCAGGGCCCAAAGCCCAATCATGCTGGCAATGCCAAGAACGACCATAGGGACTAACTGGCCTATAAGCCACCAGCGCAGAGTATAGGCGACTCCTCGCGAGATCTTCAGGAAGTTCTGGCGTTGCCCTTCAGGGATCCAACGGAGCAATCCATTGCTATATTCGCGAGCGTTGAATGCCCCATAAAGGCCGACCACCACAATGACAATCGTATACTCCAAAGCTGTCGCGGCATCGCGGGTTAGCGTGCTTATTCGCGAACCTGCATTGGATCCGCTCATTAATTGATGAGCGCCATGCTCAACATGTCGTCCCCAATCTGTCTTGTCGAGGTGAGCAGTGAGTTGCGCTACGGATTGAGGAATGATTTGGACAATCTGACCGGCTTCGGAAATCGCGCGTGGAACAATCCAGTAACCTATCAAGCAAATCAAAATTACAAATCCCAGAACTGTTGCCGCGTAAGAGAGCCTCGGACCAATGTACTTAGGAGTATGCCGCTGCACCCAGTCTACACAGGCGTGGAGAATGATCGCGACCAAGGCGCCGGCAAATGCCAGAAGGATAATGTCGAAAACATACCAAAAGCACAGAAACAAGATCGCCGCTATTGAAGCATTAACAATCAGGCGTTTTGGCCAGTTGGCATTCTCGCTCAATCGGTCTCCTTCCTGAGAGGACATGTGTAAGGGCCGTTCAGGTGTTAGTTCATCGTGACGCGTGTGGGCTTTAACTCCGCTCTTTCATCCGGAACTCGAGTGTAACTGGAATTGATTTCGCTTACTGATTGTTGAAGCCTTAATTGATCGGAATGTTGCATCCAATCTGCATTCTAAAAAGGAACAAGATCATGATGGTCGATTGTGCATTCGAAGTAAAGGTACACAAGCGCAAGAAGCCTGTTAGCAGCCTCGCTATCAGTTTCGACCCATGGTGACGAGCGACCAGGGGCGCCGATGCGCTTGCATCGTGCAGCCACTTCGCGCCAAACCGGTTTGTCCACTCGTCCGGCAGAGCGAAGCCAAACGTGCATTTCATTCGGGATTTCCAGAAAGGCGATCGATTGAAAATCGAGAAAATAAGATCAGGCCCTACGGGGCCACAAATGTCATCAGACGCGCATCAACCAAATAGCTTACATTCGGATTACACGCGAGCTAATAAGGTGGGTCTTCGGTCATGTGTTTTTCGGCTACTGCCAACTTTGTGGGAAGCGCCGTACTGGGGACAATTGGCGTCGCCACGCTGAAAGAGGTAAAGGACAAGCGCGAGGTGCTGTTTGCGGCGCTGCCAGTCCTGTTTGCCCTACATCAGTTCACCGAGGGGTTTGTCTGGCTGGGACTCGATCATAGGCTTTCGTCGATGGTGGCACATGACGCTGGAGCGGCATTCGTGTTGTATGCGCAGGGCCTGTTGCCGTTCTTAATACCCTTAAGTATCTTCCTGATTGAGCCAACGCCGCACCGAAGGCGCCGGATGCTCGGCTTTCTGATCCTCGGAGCATTGTTGACACTGTACATTTTGTGGGGACTCACTGCGTATCCGCTTCAGGTTTACCTGCAGCACCACAGCATTGTGTACGTGAATGCAGCGACGACAACAATGGTGGTTGCGGTGCTTTATGTGGTTGCCACCTGCGGCGCTTTGTTCTTCTCGGGATTCCGCGCTGTTGTCCTGCTTGGATTTGTCAACGTGGCGGGTCTAGTCGTAGTGATGCTCTTAAGGTCATATGCGTTCACTTCTCTGTGGTGCGCTTATGCCGCGTTGGTGAGCGTAATTATCTATTTCTTCTTCCGCAAGAGGCGTCAGACACGTCCCATCTGATGTGGCTACGTGTCGTTCACACGGACCTGATCAGCAAGAAGCGCTTAAACTTAAGGAGGTTGACTTCGTCCGTCGTGCAATCTACCTCAGGGTATACAGGTAAGCCGCGACTCCTCGGGCCTGCGGTTCTGAGAGCCCAAGCT
>JBAVLE010000204.1:0-5609 GCA_049688735.1 Candidatus Angelobacter sp.
ATCCAAAAGCGGGCAAGCCGTGCCGATACGCGCCCCACGCGCCAATCCCACTTAGCGCAAGCAGAAACAGAACGGTATGCCAAACCGGAGCGATGGGTTTTGGGGAGGCTGGCATCGGCTGCTCTACAGCGGGAGCGTCCATGATTGCGATTGTAGGCCGACAGTTTGTCTGTCCAACACAAAAGCAAAACGGCTACCCTGAGGCAGCCGGTTTGAGTTAGTTCAGAAAGCTCGCCCTTAGCTAAGAGGCGGTTTCGATGGCTGAGTTGAAGTTGAAGATCCGGTTCCCATATCGCTTGGTGCTGGAGGATTGCTGGGTGCTGTCGAGCTCGGGTTTGTGCTGCTCGGAGTGGTGGTGCTGCCTGGTGCACACGGAGCGCTGGCAACGGTCGTGGAAGTTCCGCTGGGCTGTGATCCCATGGTAGAACTGCTGGAGCTGCCGGTCCCGTTATTCGCGGTTGCTGACGTATTGCCCGTGGATGGTGTGCTGCTAGCCGTTGTCGACGTTCCGGTGCTGTTCGCAGGCGTACATGGCGCTGTCGTGGACATTGTCCCGGTCGCCGACGGACTTGTGCTTTGCGTGGTGCCGGTTACTGACCCTGCGCTACCCGCTACGCCCGGCGTTCCCTGGGTGGCCGCTGGGCTGCTGGTGGAGGTAGCTCCAGGCTGCGAAGTTTGCAATGTTCCCATTGAACTGGAACCTGTAGTGGAAGTCGTACCCGTGCCGGTAGTCGAGGTTGTTCCTGTCTGACTTGAGGTTGTCCCGGGCTGTGTGCTGGTGCTGCTTGAAGTGCCTGTTGTGCTAGGCGTTGCTGAGCTTGGGGTAACTGAGCCCGTGCTTTGTGCCATAGCAATGCCTACCGACAGTGCGAACACTGATGCCGCGAGTAAAATCTTGCGCATAGAAAGCTGCTCCTTGTGAACTTGCGTGTCCGGGGTTTCCGGCCACAAAATGTCAAATCACTCAAAACTTCGGTTAAATATGGGATGCGTTTCCCGGGAGGGCAGATGTAGCAGGCAGAGTTGCCGGATTAATTATTTGCGGCCTTCCGGCTACAAACTTCCGTGCTTTCTGCTCGCCTGCTCATACAATGGATAAACTCGCTTGATCGCGCAATGGACAAATGGAGTGGTTTGCTTCTATTCTTCCGCCTGTACCTTACACTAAAATGTGAGTCTCCACTGTAAGCTGGTCAACACCTGTACTCACCGAATCGTACGTTTTTATTGTCTTTGAAGGGGAAGAGACTTGAACTTATCGTTATTTCGTAGCCATATGAGGCTCGGTTTCTTATTAGCTCTTGTAGTGTTCTCCATTGTTGTTGCCGGAAAATCCTTTGCCCAGGACTCCGAGCTTTCGGCCAATGAGATTATTCAGATTCTGCAGGAAAATCCCGATGTTCTTGCTGAAGCCAAAGCTGAAATCGTAAGTCAGCTGCAAGACCGCGGTTACAACGTCTCTGAGAGAGATATAACGGATGATCGTCTCTTTAACCAGATCCGCTCAGACGACAGGGTACGTCAGCTTGCTGCCAACGAACTTGCCAAGCGCGGTTTTGGCCCAGCACAGGAAACCGGCCAACTTCCCGATGAACAGATTGTGCCTTCGGCCCAGCCCGGCAAGCAAAACAATCAGCAAATGGGCCAACAAAACGGTCAGCAGAATGGTCAACAGAACAATCAGTTGCCATTTCCGCAAAGCACCCAACGCCAAGGCACTGCCGGGCAGCAACGAATTCAAAGCGGCCAGCGCGGAATGAATGGCCAAACGGGTCCGCGCAGACCCCAGACTGACAAGGCCCCAAGCCAGGAACAATACCCTTTGCGCAACCTGCCCGCTTTGCGCGATCTTTATACCCAAGCCACAGTAGATGAAACGAAACTGGAGCGCTTTGGCGCAGCTCTTTTTCGCAACAGCGCCGCCGTTGCCGATAAATCTACGCTAAGCGTCCCCGTTGGTCCCGACTATATCCTCGGTCCCGGCGATGAATTGGTGATCGATTATTGGGGAACGTCTTCACAACATATTCAACGCTCGGTCGATCGCGAAGGACGCGTCGCAATCCCTGAAGCCGGCTCTGTGGTGGTGGCTGGTCGTACCCTCGGCGAAGTCCAGCAGACTATTCAAAAAATGCTGAGCCACCAGTTGCGCGGGATTTCGGTGGACGTGACACTGGGGAAGCTGCGTACTGTGCGAGTTTACGTTGTTGGTGACGTAAAGAATCCCGCTGCGTATGACATCAGCTCGCTCTCTACGGCCCTAAGCGCCTTGATCGCCGCCGGGGGTCCGACCGATACCGGGTCGTACCGCACGGTAAAACATTATCGTGGCAAGGCCCTGGTTGAAGAAGTCGACCTATACGATCTGATGTTGAAGGGCGTTAGTTCCAATGAAGTGCACATTGAATCTGGTGACAGCATTCTGGTGCCGCCTATCGGCCCACAAGTGACGGTTGCGGGCAAAGTTCGCCGTCCGGCAATTTACGAGCTGCGAAAAGAGCAAACGCTGGATCAGATACTTGACTTGGCAGGCGGTGTTCCGGTCACTGGAGAGTTGAGCCGGATCACAGTTGAGCGCGTTCAGGCCCACGAACGCAAAGAGATGATGAGCGTCAACGTGTCTGACGGAGCGGGAATTCAGGCTGCCGATGACGCCTTCAAACGCTTCCGCATACAGGATGGCGATGTCGTTACTGTCCTTCCTATTCTCCCCTACAGCAATCGCGCGGTTTACCTTGAGGGCCATGTCTTCCGTCCGGGAAAATTCTCTTATAAAGACGGCGAGAAAGTTACCGATCTTATCGCTTCCTATGACGATCTTTTGCCCGAACCGGCGGATCGCGCAGAAATCGTCCGTCTGCACCCACCGGATTTCATCCCGTTTGTAATTCCTTTCAACCTTCCTGAAGTTCTTTCGAAAAAGGTAGAAGCTCCCAGCCTGGAGCCTTTTGATACCGTCCGCATTTTTGGCCGCTATGAAACTGATGGGCCTAAAGTCTCGATCTTTGGCGAAGTTCTGCGCCCCGGCGAGTATCCTCTTTCGGAAAGAATGACGGCATCCGATCTTCTGCGTATGTCTGGCGGTTTTAAGCGATCCGCATATCAACAAGCAGCGGACCTTACCAGCTATTCCGTGATTGATGGCGATCACGTGGATTTGGATCATCGCGAAATTCCTATTGGACGCGCCCTGGCCGGCGAAGCCGATACCGATGTCGTGCTGAAACCCGGAGACGTTCTTACTATCCGCCAAATCGGCGGCTGGAATGATATCGGCGGCGCGGTGTCTGTGAGTGGTGAAGTCATGCATCCGGGCCGCTATGGCATTCAGCGCGGCGAACATCTCAGCTCCATCCTGAAACGCGCCGGTGGATTCTCTAATGAGGCCTATCCTTACGCCGCAATTCTGGATCGCGCACAAGTTCGCGAGGCCGCAGCCAAAAGCCGGGAAGGGATGGTTGCGCAGATTCAGGCGCAAAATGCTGGCGCTTCCGGCTCTGCTGGGTCTTCCTCCTCAACCTCCTCTTCAGGTGCCAGCGCCGTCGCCCAGGAGCGTGAACGCCTGCAACTGCTCGCTAAGCTCAAACAGCTTCAGCCCAACGGCCGAATGCTGATTCATGTGAGCTCGCAAATTGAAAAGTGGGAAGGCACGCAGGCGGATGTGGAAGTCAGGGCGGGCGATACGCTTTATATTCCCAAGAGGCCGACCTTTGTCATGGTCGCCGGACAGGTTTATAACCCCATCGCTATCACGTTCAGCACCGGCAAACATGCTGGCTGGTATCTCAAGCAGGCGGGCGGTCCAACTTCTCTTGCCAACAAGAAAGAGATATTCGTTGTCCGCGCCAATGGAACTGTTGTGGGCCGCGGTTCCGGGGAATGGTGGTCTGGCAATGTTTTAAGCACAACCCTGCAAGCCGGAGACACCATTTTCGTTCCTGAGAAGGGGGCAGGCGCAGGAATTTTCAAAAACCTGACCCAGACGATTTCATTGCTTTCCGGGGCCGCCGTTGCCGTGAGCGTTATCAGGACTTTTTAACTGAAAGAATGAGTTGACCCGAATGGGAAATTGCAGGCTTGCTCTTTTACTAGTCATTTTTTTCGCAGCACCAGCAACATGGGGGCAGTCGAGTGATAGCTCGACTGCTCCTTCCACGCCAAGCCCCACCCCTATTCCAGCAGCACATCATGCAGACGATTCTCACTATGCCAGCGACAATCCTGTTAAATTCCTACGCAACCTTGGGTATGACCAGAAAGATATCTGGACCAGCCCCTTTAAAGCTCGTGTTGAGGATCTGAATTGGATTGTCCCGCTCATTGGCGTGAGTGCCGGCCTCATTAACGCCGATGCAGAGCTGGCATCGCGAGTCAAGGGAACAAGTACGCTGGGTAAACACTCCAGCACGCTCTCTAACGGCGGCGTAGCTCTGTTGCTCGGCGGCAGCGGCTCTCTTTATTTACTAGGGAAATACACGGGCGATGATCACAAAAAAGAGACGGGCATTCTTGCCGTTGAAGCTGCCACCAATAGCCTGATCGTGGGCGAGGTGCTGAAGGCGGTCACGCAACGCGCGCGTCCAACGGATGGCAACTTCAAGGGCGAATTTTTCAACAGCTCCTCAATCTCTAATTCATCCTTTCCTTCCGTCCATGCATTGCTGGCCTGGTCAGCCGCCAGCGTCCTGGCCCATGAATATCCCGGCCCTCTGACCCAGGTTCTTGCCTATGGACTCGCAACAGGCGTTAGCGTGGCCCGTGTCTCTGGGCGCAACCATTTCCCCAGCGATGTAGTGGTTGGTAGTTCCATGGGATGGCTGATTGGATGGCAAGCCTACAAGGCCCATCACGATCCTGAACTGCCGGGCGCCGGCTACGGAAAATTTGTCCGTGACTCCGATCCTGGATCTGAAGGATTTCCTCATGCGGAGCGCGGTTCACCATACGTTCCAATTGATAGCTGGGTCTATCCCGCTTTTGATCGCCTTGCCGCTCTCGGCGTCCTCAACAGTGGAATCGTAGGGCTCCGTCCATGGACGCGCAAAGAGTGTTCCCGGCTGGTTGAAGAAATATCGGGCGAAGTCGATGAGTCTAATCCCGATGAAGCGTATATCGTTTACTCCTCACTTGCCCGTGAATTTGGCACAGAAGTATCGGGAGAGCAGAACGATTACATTGGATTAGATTCCGTGTACGCTCGCACTACCTCCATCTCCGGCCCTCCTCTCACAGATAGCTATCACTTCGGCCAGACCATCGTGAACGATTATGGGCGGCCCTTTCAGCGCGGCACCAACGGCTTGGGTGGATTTTCCTCCAGCGGCGTTGCCGGCGTGCTGGCATTCTCCGTGCGCGGCGAATATGAACACGCTCCCTCTGCCGCCGGTTATTCCCAGGCCGTGCAGGATGCCATCCAAGTCACCGACTTCAAAGGCCCGCAACCCGCCGCAGCCATTCCTGCGTTCAATCAGTTCCGCTTGATCGATGCTTCTATTTCTCTGAACATCAAAGGCTGGCAGACCTCATTCGGCAAGCAGACTCTCTGGCTCAGTCCCACGCAAGATCCCTTTCTGTGGAGCAACAATGCTGAACCTCTTTACATGCTGCGC
>JBAVLE010000205.1:0-8505 GCA_049688735.1 Candidatus Angelobacter sp.
GGCCGGAACTGCGTGGTTGCGCCGGTGGCAACGTTCTGCTGCGTAAGCGAATGAATCGTGATTTGCGGGATGTGCCGCGCCGCAAAGGGATCAGAATCCGTAGAGCCGGCGGCCGCGATATCGATCTGGCTGGCAGAAAGCTTCAACGCATAAACCATCACCACCAGGTCATGGACCAGGTCTTTGTCGGAATGGTCGCTCCATACTTTTGTCGGGGAAAGGCCAAGCGCATCCACATTGACCATGGCTTCAGTGCGCTCCAATTGCTTGTGTCCCAGATGATCGGCAAAAAACTCAGCTCCCACAGGATGATCGCCGCTATCGGCAAATGCCACGAAAATAAAACTGTGGCTGCGCTTTCTGGTCCGCAAACTTTGGTATAGCGCCGGAAGAATTGCCGCTCCGCTCCAGTTGTCCAAGGGGCGTTGCGCGGAAGAATTGCGGTCATAGTGCGCGCCCACAATTACGGTATCGCCATCTTCAGTGCCAAGGCGGCAGATAATGTTTGGGCTGTCAACGCCCTCAACCTTCTGCTCCACCAGAGACTTTCCGTTGCACCCGGCAGTACTGAAGAGATCCTTCAGTTTTAATGCGCGCTCTGCATTCGTCTCCGGAATGGTCTTCATTCGTTCCAGGACCGCGGCTTTTTCGACAGGGGTAAATTGGACCCTTTGCGCCGGAGAGGCCCCGCATAGGATAAGAACCAGGAGTTGATAAATCAGAGCCTTCCCGCGCATGGTCTGGCTATCTTACACGGCGAATGGGAATGTCTTGAAATACCGCCAGGAAATCACTGGACATTCATTGGAACAGTAAGCGTATGGCTAACACCGATTGGTCCAACCTGCTGGCCAACTGTGATTGTAAGCGGCGTTGTGTTGCCTCCCTTGGAGCTTCCTCCACAGGCAACCAGGAAACCCGCAAATATCATTACGGCGGCCAGTGCCGCCGTGCCCCACGTCCAGCGCCGCTGGAAGGCCAGTACGATTCCCGATAAGCACACCAGACCCCATAACACGGGCAAGCTCCGATGCAACGACGCCGCAGCAGCAGGCGGAGTCACCGAGACTGTTATCTTCTCTCGTGGATTATTGCCTGCATTCAAGGCAAAGAACCCCGACGGGTTTGTTGTACACATGGTCCCAGATGGGCCACCAGTACATTGGACCTGGGCGAATGCGCTTACAGGCGTGTTCAATCCAAGTCCGGCCAAAGACCAAACGGTAAATGTGGCTGTTTGTCCCCGGCTTACTGTAATTGTTGCCGGCGCGCCCGGATCCAGAACAACAGCAAAGTCGTTGCTCGGTACGTTCATCCCGGTCCCCGTGAGCTGGACCGTATGGGGACTTCCAGGAGCGTTGTCAGTGCTGATGAATTGTCCTGTCCTGGTACCGGCGGCGGACGGCTTAAATTGCAGCCCGCCCGTAACACTTGACCCAGCTGCCACGGTTACCGGGTTCGCAAGATTGGTGGCAGGATCAAAGCTGAACTCGGAAGAACTGAAGCTGAAAGTGGCCGTCAAAGGCGCCGTGCCGGAATTGCTGATCTGCAATGGCTGAAAAAATGGAGGCGGAACACCGAAAAACGGCGTGGCAACACCTACGGCGACAGGCCCCATATCCACCGAAGTAGGCGTCGCACTGAACGTCGGAGTTCCCTGGAAGGCCCTTGCGCTTACTGGCAAAACGAGGAGAGAGACTGAGATAACGATGGTAAAAAAAGCTTTCATATGCATGGAACTAACCTCCCATGAGAATACTTTTAAAGCAGAAGCATTGTTGGTCTTAGCAATTAATCAACCATTGCTGCCTGCAGCATAGCCAATGAAAGCGAGCAAGGGCCAAGCTTCTGATGCTCATGGATGGGTGATTTCGATGCAGTCCTATGTTCCAAATGAACACGGGAGTTACGCGACTCTGAAAGTCATCTTATCTTTAATCTTATCCAGGTAAGCCCATGGCACATGGGGATCATGGGTGAACATAGTGAGCCAATTTTCAGGAATGGCGCGAGCGTAATATCGCTTGCGATTGTCCAATACTTCCAAGGGAAACAGGTCATAGGCCATAGACCACGTAGGTTCCAGGTGCCAGGTGGTAGGAATCAGGTCTGAAATGTAGCATGCGGTCTTGCCTCCGCTGCGCACAAATACCGCCCACATGTTTCGGGTGTGCCCAGGCCACACCCCCACGGAGATTCCCGGCACGATTTCTTGCTCCTGGTCGCCCTTGAGCAATGTCATCTGCCCGCTGCGGATGAGCGGATCATAGTTATCACTGATGTAGCTGATGCGGTCGCGATCCGTCTGAAGGTTGCCATGTTCCCATTCGCCTTTGGGAGCGAAGTATCTGGCATTGGGAAACGTGGCCACCGCGGCGCCGTCTTTGTAAACGGTGTTCCAGCCGCAATGGTCAAAATGCAGATGCGAATTGATGACTATATTGATCTCTTCCGGCTTAGTGCCTGTCCCGCGCAGGCTCTCCAAAAGCTTTTCTTCAGGAAGGTAAAAGCTCTTCGTCCGTTCGGACAATTTATTTCCGAGACCAGTTTCAATCAGCACTGTCTGCTTGCCGGTACGGACGAGCACGGAATTGCAGCTTACCCGGATGCGGTTTAAGTCATCGGCGGGAACCTTGCGCTGCCACATCACTTTTGGGATGATGCCGAAAAAAGCGCCGCCATCGCCCACATACGTTCCATCTGAAAGCGCGGTGAGCTTAAATTCACCCAGTGTGATGGTCTGGTTTTTCAATGCCGGCTACTCCGTGCCCAAAAGCTCGCGATGGAAGTGCGACCGTATGCGTGTAAACAGATGGACGCGCGTTCCAGGCCCGGAGATGCTATGGGTCTTCCGCGGATAAAGCTGCAAATCAAATTGCTTGCCCGCATTGATAAAGGCATTGATCATCTGCATAGTGTTCTGCATGTGAACATTGTCGTCACTGGTGCCATGGACCTCCAGCAAATGGCCTTTCAGGTTGGCCGCATACGTAATCGGCGAGCCCTTTTTGTATCCTTCTTCATATTGCGGCACCAGACCTGCATAACGCTCCGTATAGATTGAATCGTAATCGCGCCAGTCAGTCACCGGCGCTACGGCAACACCGGCTTTGAAGCGATCAGAGTGCGTCATTGCCTCAAGCGTCATGTAGCCGCCATAACTCCAGCCCCACCAGCCCATGCGCGAACCATCCAGCTGCGGGAATTTCTGCAGGGCCTGGTCGATGGAAGCAAGCTGGTCTTTCAATTCAACCTCGCCGAAGTTATGCATCAGCGCGGCAGCAAACTTTTTCCCGCGCCCGCCCATGCCCCGGTTATCCACGATCAAAACGGCGATGCCGTCTCGCATGAGGATTTCATTGAACAGGAAATTAGCGCCGCCCCACACATTGCGCACGCTCTGCCCGTGCGGACCTCCGTACGGATTGTTGAGCAGCGGAATTTTCTTCCCTTCGCTATTGGGTGGAAGAAATAACATTCCGTGCAGTGTTGTGCCATCTTCAGCTTTGAAGTCCACAAATTGCGGCGCGATCAGGTTGAGGGAATCGACACTCTTGGATCGCCAAAATGTATCGCAGCTTCCACCCACATGGCAGAAGGCCAGCTCCGGAGGAGTCATGATCGCGGAAAAGTGGTCGACGTAGTTTTTGGCATTGGGGGACAGCGCGGCATCGTGCATCCCGGGTCTGTTCTGAGTCAGGATCTGAAAGTTGCTGCCATCCAGTTTGACGCTGCAGAGATGTCCCTGGCGATCATCTCCCGCATTCGCCGTGAAGAAGACGGTTCCGCTATCGTCGTCAAAGCCTTCGACTTTTTGTACTTCAAAGTCGCCCTTGGTGATCTGGTTGACCAGTTTTGCGTCTGCGGCAAGTGGGTTGGCTTTGTCAAAGGAATAAAGATAAAGATGCGTGTGGCCGTCACGCCAACTTGGCCATGTGAATTTGTCGCCGGACTTCAGGAATTGCAGGTTGTTGTCGGTCTCGATCCATGTGTCACTCGTCTCGCGCAGCACGCGACGCGACTTGCCGCTGGATGCGTCAACAAAATAGAGATCAAGCTGGTTCTGTGCGCGGCTGAGGACCGTGGCCCAGATCACGTTATCGCTGACCCAGCCGAAACGCGGCATGTACATGTCTTTGTCGTCAGTCAGGTGAAACCACTTCACCGCTCCGCCGCCGGCGCTTACCACGCCAAGCTTGACCTGCGGATTGGGATCGCCCACCTTGGGATATTTTTCGTTGTAAACCGTGGGATGCTGCGGGATGTAATCCGTAATGGGATATGTGGGGACCTTCGTCTGGTCCATTTGCAACAGCGCGATCCTTTTCGAATCCGGCGACCAGAAATAATTGCTGCGGACCTCCAGTTCTTCGCTATAGACCCAATCCACTTCGCCGTTAAGCAGATTGTCGTCGCCGTTTGTGGTGAGCGCTTTCTCGGCGCCGCCGTCAATGTGCTTTACCACCAGGTTGTGCTTGCGGATATAAGAAACGCTTTTGCCATCGGTTGAGAATTTAGGGTCCGCTGCGGATTCGCCGGGAGAGCTCAGCGCAACGTATTTGCCTGAAGCAAGCGTGAAGTACCAGAGCTGGCCATTTGTATCGAACAGGATATGCTCGGAATCCGGCGCCCAGTGGTAGCCTGCAACGTGGTAGCGTTCGCGATTGTCCTTCTCGCGATCATCCTTGGATCCCGTGCTCGGCGGCTTCATGGCGGCAATTTTTTCTGACGCCACCAGCACCGCCGGCTTGCCCGAGGTCACGTCAATGTAATAGAGGTCGGCCTTGTCACCCTGCTCCTGATGCAGGAAGTAAGAAACTTTCTTGGCGTCAGGGCTCCACTCAATCGTGTCCGGCGCGCGCCCGGTGAGCCCAGCCGGGGCATAAATGGATTGGATCGTCAGCTCTTGCGCGGTGGCGACGGCACAGGCGCACGTCATCAGAAAAACAGAAAGAAAAAGCCTCTTCACGGGTGGTCTCCAGGCGGTGCGGTGAAACCAAGAAGTTTAACACTAGCGGTCAGCGGCCAGCCAAAACCATTTACCGCAACGGACGCGAAGCACGCAAAGGAATGAAGAAACAATTAAGATTTTTCTTCGCGCACTTTGCGGCCTTTGCGGTGAAATAGCCCGGCTGAATGCCTGATAACCGAATGCCGATGGCTTTTTACGACTGCTCTTCCATCTGTCTTCTCAGCCTGCGCGACTCATTCAGCAATCCCATGCTGTGCATCAGGTGCTGGAGCGTCACAATTCCCACCAGCCGTTCCTGATCGACCACAGGGATTAAGCTCAGGCCGCGTGACGTGAGCTTACGAAAAGCCGAGCCGAGCGATTCCGTGCGTGACGCGATTTCAAAGGCCTTGCTCATTGCGCCTTGAACGTAACCGTTTCCTTCAGCGCGGAGCCGATCCACAATCGTCTGGCGTGTGATGACCCCGACAAGATCGCCGCCACTGACCACGGGAAAATCATCCTGCAGACAGTGGACGGCTTTGTTCAGCGCGTCTTCCAAGGTGTCCGCCGGTGAGAGGATGGAAAACTCCGTAAGCATGATGTCTTCCATCTGCACCGCTTCCACCACGGTCTGGAACATTACGGTGCGTTCTTCCATCTGGGCAGCGATAAAAATGAAGAAGCCAATCAGCATCAGCCCCTGGATATTCAGCGCGGCACCGGCCAGCATGAAGAGTCCGGCAAATATTTGCCCAATGCTAACCGCTCTTCGTGTGGCCAGGCGGAAATCCATGCGCCGGGCCAGAAAGGCGCGAAGTATCCGGCCACCATCCAGCGGAAAAGCTGGCAACAGGTTCACAACGAACAGGCAGGTGTTGATCCAGAAAAAACTGGTGACCAAGTTCGCCGGTGTAAGCACCAGGGACGTGAGACGAATGGTGTGCACCATGCCCATGGCAAAGATAGCTGCTGCCGTGATGCCCGCCAGAACCGCATTTACCAGGGGGCCAGCCAGCGCGATGGATATCTCCTTGCGCAGATTGCGGGCGCTTTCTTCCTGGAGCGCAGGATCGCCCATGGTAAGTCCACCGATGGGCAGCAGCACAAAACCCTTGATGAGAAATCCCTGACGCGCGGAAACCCATACGTGACCAAATTCATGCAGCATGGCCGAGAGCAAAATCAAGCCGGTAATGATGACGACCCGTGTAATCACCCGCGGACCGCTACGGTTGACTTCCACCAGCAACAGAAAAAGCAGCAGGACCACAAACGTAAGGTGAATGCGGATTTCTCTTCCACCGAACCTCGCCGTGAATATTGACCAATTTCTCATTTTTCCTTGTCGCTGCGCTCCACACCGCTTAGGTGTCCCGCGTTCTTTAGAAGCCTTTCCGCACCTGTAGCGGACAGCTCACCGCGCAAGTCGGGTTCGCTGCTGGTGCAATAGCAAATTTTCTTGCTACGCTCCAACACCGCTAAACTGCAATTGCCGCCCAGTAGTCCCTTTTGCGCTCGTGGCAGGCAGCTCGCCGCGCGAGTCGGGTTCGCTACGATCCTTAATCAGGGCGGCCGAGTCCGACCTGTGATTCTATACGGTAAATTAGATGTCAGGCAGCGGAGTGCAGATCCATGCGCGTGATCGCAGGAAAATATAAAAGCCGCAAGCTGGAAGCGCCAGCTGGCATGCAGACCCGTCCGACCTCTGACCGGTTGCGGGAAACGCTCTTTAACGTAGTCGCACCGTTAGTTGCCGATTCCGTCTGGCTGGACGTGTTTGCCGGGAGCGGAGCAGTGGGGATTGAAGCGCTCAGCCGGGGTGCTCGAAACGTGTATTTTGTAGAATCTGCCAGCGCCGGGGCCCGGACTATCCGCCAAAACCTGCACACCCTTGCGATCAATGAAGGCGCAGAGGTGATTGAACGCGATGCCGCCGTGGCGTTGCGCATGCTGGATTCACAGGCCGTTGTATGTGACTTTGTCTTCCTTGATCCACCGTACCGCAAAATGGGCGACTACGAGCAGGTGCTTGGATTTCTGTCGCAATCGCAATTGTTGGGCCCGGAAAGCCAGGTCATTGCCGAGCACGACAAGCACTTTGATCCGGGAAATGAATTTGGTTCACTGCGGCGGCATCGCACGCTGCGGCAGGGTGACGCGGTCCTGAGTTTTTATAAGCGTTAGGGGTGTGCAATCGATTATCACCGCTGTTTATGCCTGTTTTCCACAGAGGCCCTAGAAAAAGCCGCATAAAATCAGGCGAAAATGCTTGCATCGGCCCTTGAAGATGTAATATACCCAATGAGTGCACTGAAAAACGTGCTCACAATCCGACGCAAGTGCTCAATTTTCAAGGAGGAAAGATGGCAGCAGGCATGACCAAGACCCAACTCGTTCGCCACATGGCGGAGAAACTGGAAACGAACAACAAGACCGCAGCAACGTTCCTGGAAACGTTGGCGGAAACCGCGATCAAGGAAACCAAAAAGAACGGTGTGTTCGTGATTCCTGGCCTGGGACGCCTGGTAAAGTCCAACCGGAAAGCGCGCATGGGACGCAATCCGCAAACTGGAGAACCCATTAAAATCGCGGCCAAGACCGTGGTAAAGTTCCGCGTTGCCAAGGCCGTGAAAGACGTAATCGCTCCCAAAAAGTAACTTTTCACCGTAAACAGCAAACTCCAAAGGTCAGCCGATATGAGCTGGCCTTTTCTTCTTTCTTGTCGCTTCGCTCCACACCGCTGGAGTGCAACTCTTATTTGAAACTTGTTCTGCGCCTGATGCAGGTAGGTTCACCGCCCAAAACCGGACTTGCCCCAAATGGCGAAGTTGAATATCTATTTGCTCATATCCGTGATCTCAAATGAATCCGTAAATTTCCTGATGGTGGGCGGATCTGACGGAGTAGTAAACATTACCATCACAGCATAGGAGTAATGTTTGCCCCAGTACAGATTTCCGACAATCGTCACCGTGACATTCAATGCGCAGCTAAGGCGATACTCGTGGCTGATGTAACCTTGGATGAGGTGTGAGCCCGCCTTGTCGGAGATGACGCTGCATTTCGGCAGTTCCTTGAAGACCGCATTTTTGAAGGTCTCATAAGTGGCATCGTTCACAGGCTGCTCTTGTGTCATCGTCGTATACACAACGCTATAAAAATTGGGCCGCACCGCGGAGGTAAGCGTGTGCGCTTGTATCCCCTCTTCACTTTTGTTGATCGTGTCAGTGGGCTCGGTGGGGAAGAGCACAGAAAAATTGCCCTCGGCGTTCTTGTATCTTTTCCATTCGTCGGTCTGGCCGGCAATTGGAGCCGCCAGGCAGAGTAGCAGCAATACATAAATAATGGGAACGCGCATTTTCTGAACTCCAATTGTGGGCATATTTTGCGGCGATTTTGACACAGGGCATCGGCACAAACAAGGAACAATCGCGAAATTCAGGCTAAAAGCTTGAACAATGCCTATTAGTCGACAATCGCTTCCGCTTCAATCTCCACCAGCATCTCCGGCGAAATCAGCTTTGAAACCTCGACCATGCTGGTAGCCGGAC
>JBAVLE010000206.1:0-17274 GCA_049688735.1 Candidatus Angelobacter sp.
GTTCTGAGAGCCCAAGCTCTGGCATGGCAGTCCTGGGCTTCATCGACTTTGGAGACATCACCCAATGGACGAGATTCTCAGGGGTGTTCGGAAAGTTTCCGCCAATATAAGTACGTCGAGAGAGCGACATCAGGGGAGGACCAAAGACGCCCTTCGCGTCGGGGACTCCGGGGATAGTGTGGCATTCTCCGCATCTGTACGCGACAATGGTCGCTTTTCCTTGATCTGGAGAACCGCCGGTTGTTACGGTGTACGGAAGAGTGGTCTGGCCGCCCTTGCATCCGCAGATTAGTCCTGCGCCCAGGCAGACATTCAGCTTCCAGAGAGCATTCAGCTTCCAGAGACGGGTGCGCATGTCAACACGTCCTTTCACAATTCGAGAATCGTTTCGGCAGAAGCGACGGTGAGACGAAAGCGATCTCGATTTACTTCACTTTGGCGGAAGGGCCGGGTCCAACCGCATTGAGCCCATTTTTTAGATAGATGCACAAATTGCGCGTCGAAGCTCTACTCCTCGGTGGCTGCAAGATCGAGACGGGAAAAGTTTCGATTAACTCGAGGCTTGTTGTTACCGCAGAGTACGCATCGAAGTAGGCGTGGGGCGGCCGCGACCGAACGCGGTCTGCGTGAGACCTCAATGGCTGTTCCTGGCTTGCTTCAAATCTCGCTGCTGATGATGTTGGCCTCGCCGTTTGCCGCTGGTCAGGTGGCGGGCGGCACGACTCCGGACGGAGCAATGATCTTCGCGGAGAGGTGCGCCGTGTGTCACGGCAAAAGTGGCGAGGGGATCGCCGCTGCCGTGACGATCGCCGGACCATCTTTGCAAGCGGAGCACGACGTGGGCAGGGTAATGACAGCCGTTGAGTCGGGACCGAGCCATATGCCGGCCTTCTCAAGAGTGCTTTCCGTTGCGCAAATTCGAGCTGTATCCCAGTATGTTTCCACCCAAATTGCGGTAATCCCTCTGGCTGGAGGGAATCTTAGCGACGGCGGCAAACTCTTCCGAGTATACTGCGCAGCCTGCCACCGGGCCGCTGTCCGAGGCGGCGCGCTGGCCTTTGCCGGCAGAAATGCCCCTGCCCTCACGCAAAAATCGGCAGCGTTGGTGGCAGGAGCGATCCGTTGGGGTCCGGGAACAATGCCTTCCTTCCCCCCTGAGGTACTCGACGACCAACAATTGAACTCGGTAGTCCAGTACGTCAAGTTCATCCAACAACCGCCTGCTCCTGGAGGCAATCCTCTCAAATATTATGGGCCGGTTTCGGAGGGCTTCGCGGGGGCAGCCGTTTTGCTGATCTTGATCGGATTGACAGTGTGGATCGAAAAAGGAGGTAAGGGATGAGCGAAAACGAGGAGCGGCGGGATGGCGGAGTCGGCTCATTCGTCGGCTGGGGGCTGCTGGGAATCGGCTGGATGGGGCTCAGCTGGATAGTGTCAACGTTCTTTGGAACGTTGAACCGTTTGCTTCCCGCTAAGGTGAGGCTAAAGGCTACTCCTGAGAGCGGCCGAGCTGCGGACCATGAGATGGAAAGCGAATCCCAGATGAAGCGCCGTGAGTGGTGGGGAACGCTGTTCGTCCTCTGTGCCTTTCTGCTGGCTATTCTGGGCGGCGTTGGATTTTTGATCTTCTATTGGTCGGGCGCTACCAGTACGCAGTTGTTAGGCGGCAGCCTGGCGCTCTTTTTGGGTGGGCTCGGCATCACGCTGGTGCTGTGGGCGCGCTGGTTGATGAGCCACAAGCAGGCTGTCGAACCACGTCACGTTCTTCAATCGAGGCCCGGCGTGCGGGAGGGCGCAGCCGAGGCTTTTTGCGGCGGAGCGCGGGATGTGCGGCGCCGAAGGCTGCTGAGATGGTTCGGTCTGATGGGTGCCGGCATTCTCGGGGCGATGGTGGTCTCGCTGATGCGATCACTCGGAATGTCGCCCGACCCCTCGTTGTATAGCAAGGTCTGGAAGGGAGGGCAACGGCTGGTCACTATTGACGGCAAGCCGGTGTCGCTGACTTCGCTTGCCCCCGGCAGCACGGTCACGGTCTTCCCGGAGGACAACATCGGCTCTGAGCGCGCCCAGACAGTGCTTATCCGAGTAAAGGAGCAGTTCTTGCAGTTGCCGGAGGACCGTGCAAGCTGGGCGCCAGGCGGGTATGTTGCGTATTCGCGCGTGTGTACTCACGCCGGATGCCCAGTAGGCGAGTTTGAGGCGGAGCAATCGCTTCTTTTGTGCCCCTGCCACCAGTCCACGTTCGATGTCCTGCGAGCCGCAGCCCCAACCGGTGGACCAGCCGCTCGCCCTCTTCCGCAGCTGCCGCTCTATGCAGATGCGGATGGAACCCTGCGCGCTGGAGGGGAGTTCACGGCACCGCCCGGTCCGGGATTTTGGGGAATTTTGTGATCACCGAGATGGTCAGTCGCTGGGTCGATTCGCGCCTACATGCGGCGAAGTTTGTGCGGAGCGCGCTGAACCACGTCTTTCCCGATCATTGGTCATTCATGCTGGGAGAGATTGCGCTCTACGCATTCATGATTCTAGTGATCACCGGAACCTATCTGGCATTGTTCTTTCACGCGAGTTCCGAGAAGGTGATCTACCACGGCTCATACCATGCGCTTGATGGTCAGACGGTCTCCGCGGCATACAAGTCCGTGTTGCATATCAGCCTGGATGTCCCTGCCGGCCTGCTCATTCGCCAGATGCACCATTGGGCCGCGCTGATTTTTCTGTGGGCGATCCTGGCGCATTTGGCGCGCATCTTCTTTACGGCAGCCTACCGGAAGCCGCGCGAGATCAACTGGATTATTGGGTTGACGCTGTTGCTGCTGGCCCTGATCAATGGCTTTTTCGGATACTCGATTGCGGACGATCTGCTGTCAGGAACCGGACTGCGCGTTGGCTACGCGATTCTTCTCTCGGTGCCGGTGATTGGTCCACGGCTGGCCTTCCTGTTCATGGGGGGAACCATACCAAATCCGGCGGCTATCCCGCGAATGTATGCTCTCCACATCTTTGTGGTTCCGGCGCTGATTGCGGGGCTTTTGGCGCTTCACCTGGGCATTATCTGGCGGCAGTTGCATACCAACTATCCTGGGCCAAAGCGAACGAATCGAACAATTGCCGGTTCGCGGCTGTGGCCTTCTTACGCGGCCAAGTCGGTCGGCCTGCTTCTGCTGGTCTTTTCCGTGGTGGCCGCACTTGGCGGATTTGCCCAGATCGATCCTGTCTGGATCTACGGGCCGTATGATCCGGCTGCGATCACGGCGGGGGCACAACCGGATTGGTATCTGGGCTGGGTGGAGGGAGCGATACGGCTCTTTCCGGGAACCAACCTGCACGTTGGGCATTGGCTGATTCCTGAACTCTTCTTCCCAGCTGTGTTGATGCCCAGCCTGGTTTTCGCAGCGTTGTATCTCTATCCATTCGTAGAAAAACTTTTCTCCAGCGACAAGGGCGATCAGAACGTGCTGCGGCTTCCATATCAACAGCCGTTCAAGACCGCGCTCGGGATTGGCGTCTTGGTGTTCATGCTGGTGCTCCTGATCGCCGGTGGTGATGACGTGATTGCGGTGGCGACAGGCAGCTCTGTGGTTGAGATGCGTGCGATTCTGCGCCTCCTCGTCTTAATTGCTCCCCCAATCGCCGCCGTTGTGACTTACCTTGTTTGCGCGAGGATGCGGCTGAGAAGCGCGTCATCCGCGACAATCCAAGAGATTTCGGTAATTGAGGAGATACCCAGTTGAGCCTTGATCTCCCGAAACGCTTTTCGCGGCTCGATGAATCGACACATCGGTTGTGACCAGTCGAGAGTGGATACTTCAGCGCCATCTTGAAACATAGCACGGCGATTCGTTTCAAGATGGTTGGCAACTCGCGAGGCGCGTGGGCGCGACCCGAAAGTAGGCTCCTTCCCTCAACTTGTGCGTGTCGACTTGTTGCAGGTTCGCCCTAAACTGGAGTTGGCTGAAGCTGAAAGGCTCTCTCGAGAAATGTATTCCTCCAGAACAGAAATATCCTAGCTGCCATGTTCTTCGATTTTTCTCCAACTAGGCCTACTCCGTCGTAGCGCCATTTCTTCAGCGTGTTTGGCGATGTGCCGAGTGTCCGTGCTGCTTGGGGTGTTTTCAGCCGCGACGCCACGAGGCAAACTTACAGCGACTGAAAGCAGGCCAACCTCGACCCTTCTATCGAGACTTACGAGCAGAAGTTCCGAGCGCCTGCTTCTTATGGAGAGCAAACGTGATTGTTTTGTTTACTGAGTCTGCCGGGCAGAGGAGTTTGAAAGTTGCACGTCGTACGCCAACTTACGCCTTCTGCGAGACGAGCAAGCGTTGGACGACTTCATAGGACATCTTGATGAAGTTGCTCTCGCATCTACGCCAAAATCGTGAGTTGGCTGGAGAGGTTTTAATGAGCACGGCTGCGGTTCAGCAACGCCTAAGAGCAATCTGGGAAACTCCAAAGACGACCTACGGTTGGTTCGCGACGGTAGACCACAAAGAAATCGGCCGGCGCTACATAGCGACGGCTTTCATCTTTTTGATCCTGGGCGGCGTAGAAGCTCTGATCATGCGAGTGCAGTTGGTGCGCTCTGATCAGTCGTTTTTGAGTCCCGAGGCTTACGACCAGATCTTCACAATGCATGGCATCACCATGATTTTCTGGTATGCCGCGCCGATTCTCTCTGGATTTGCGAACTATTTAATCCCGCTCATGCTCGGTGCGCGCGATATGGCCTTCCCTCGATTAAATGCCTTTTCCTATTGGGCGTTCGTGCTGTCGGGAATCATTTTGTATGTTAGTGCGTTTATGGGGCAGTCCCCGCATGGGGGATGGTTTGCTTACACGCCTTACACGGAGTTCCGATATTCGCCCGGATACGGTATGGATTTCTATGCTTTGTCGCTGATCTTTCTTACCGTGTCCACGACGGTTGGCGCCATCAATTTTATTGTTTCAATTTTTCGCCTTCGCGCGCCGGGCATGACGATCAGTCGCATGCCGCTGTTTATGTACAGCACGATGACAATTTCATGGGCGATTCTGATCTCGATGCCGGCACTCACCGCCTCGTGCGTTTTCCTCGAACTGGACAGGCGTTGGGGATTTCATTTTTTTGATCCGCGGCTCGGCGGCAGTCCGCTTCTCTGGCAACAATTGTTCTGGTTCTTTGGCCACCCGTGGGTCTACGTGGTGTTCCTGCCCGCAACTGGGATGGTTTCAATGATCATCCCCGTCTTCTCCCGCCGGCCAATCGTTGGTTATCCGTTCGTGGCGATTTCGACGGTGCTCACCGGCGTTGTCGGATTCGGAGTCTGGCTGCATCACATGTTCGCCGTGGGCATGTCGGATATGGCGATGAGTTTCTTCAGCGCGGGCAGCATGACAATTTCCATTTTCAGTGCAGTGCAGGTATTTTGCTGGGTCGCGACTGTGTGGAAAGGGCGGCCTGTGATGACGGCTGCTATGTACTACGCGATGGGATTCATAGCACTTCTCGTGATTGGAGGCCTAAACGGCATTTTCACGGCGATCATCCCAGTCGACTGGCAGGTGCATGACACGTACTTTGTGGTGGCGCACCTGCATTACGTTCTTATAGGGGCTAATGTTTTCCCTGTTTTTGCCGCACTCTACTACTGGATCCCAAAGATCACTGGAAGAATGATGAACGAAGCGCTCGGGAAATGGAGCTTCTGGGTCATGTTCATAGGTTTCAATCTCGGGTTCTTCCCGATGCATCTGGCCGGGCTTGGTGGAATGCCACGCAGGATATACACGTATCCGGCAGGCCTCGGGCTTGATGGACTGAATTGGCTCGCAACCATAGGAGCATTTATTTTCGGCATCGGAATTCTGATGACCATCATCAATTTTTTTCGAAGCCTGAGAGTTGGTAGGCTTGCGGGACCGAACCCCTGGAATGCAGATACTCTTGAGTGGGAAACATCGTCCCCTCCAGAGTCATATGCGACCGTTCATATCCCCACCGTGCGATCGCGCCATCCGCTCTGGGACGACCATGACGAAGAACACGATCCCAACGATGATCGCGTCCTCGATCAAGGGCGATTGACCCTCTCTACAACCTGGCTTGACGCTGAGCTGAAATCCATCATGAAGATGCCAGAAGATACTTTAGCGCCACTTTTCCTGGCCCTCGCACTCGCCCTGCTGTTTATCGCGCTGGTGTTTCAGTTGTTATGGTGGGCACTGGTGGGCTTCATCGCGGCTGTGTTCGCCGCGTTTTACTGGTCGTGGCCCAGCGCAGAAGAGAAGGCCGCATGAGCACGACAACGCTTACAGGTCAAACTCTTCAGCCACTGCTGGAACGGGAGCGCGGCACCTACGCGATGATGCTGACGATCCTGACCGAAGGATTTTTATTTATCTCTTTCTTCTCGGCATATTTCTTCCTGGGAAACAACAAGCAGCGATGGAAGACCGAAGAACTGCCTAAACTGCATTACGCGATTCCGATGCTGATCATCCTGATCATCAGCAGCCTGGTCCTGCACTGGGGCGAGCGGCAGGTGAAGAAGCAACGGTACAGGGCGGGCCGTGTCGGAGTTGTGATAACAGTACTGCTCGGGCTCGTATTCCTTGTCTTGCAATCGTTCGAGTACAAGGAACACTGGGAGCATTTGACGCCGTATACCGATTCGTACGGCTCCATTTTCTACACCATTACCACATTTCATGGAGCGCACGTGTTTGTGGGGCTGCTCATCCTGCTCTATGTGCTTGCGATGCCGCGATATGCGCCTGCGGGGGAAACACCGTACCGGCCCTATCACGTGGGTGCGATGTACTGGCACTTCGTAGACGTCATCTGGATCTTCGTGGTAGCGATTCTTTATATCGGACCACATCTTTGATTGATATGAATATAAAGACACAATCCGGAAACAGTATCTCCCCCAAGCGCCTCTGGTTTGGCTTTGCTGGTTCGGCCTGCGCATGGATCGGGCTTGGAATCGCCGATCTATTGATTACCTGGCGGGCGTGTCTCGGCGAGGAACAGTATGGCGGTGCACATATGCAACCGGGGTTTCGCGCGCTCTACATCGTAGTCACCCTGGCGCTGTTCGTCGGGGCAATCGTTGCGGGTTTTGTCTCTTACAAAAATTGGCAACAGCTATCGGCGGAGCATGAGTTGTCCCAGGCAGAGGGCCGTGGCCGGGCCGAGTATATGGCGCTTGCCGGCGTGTTCATCAGCTTCACCCTGGGGATAGGCATTATCTGGCTTGCCATACCAATTGGCCTTCTCAACATGTGCGTGAGGGCAAGATGAGAGCCTGGATTGCAGCGTTGATTGAGTTGACGGTTGTCGGTCTTGCAGGCTGTACCGGCGGCAAGGCCACCCCCGTCTACGAACCTGGCACCGGGGGAAACACGCAAGCTGGCAAGCAGGTCATACAGGCTTACGGTTGTGGCGCTTGCCACACCATTCCAGGAATTCATTCGGCCAATGGAGTGGTCGGTCCGCCGCTATTCTTTATGGCGCGGCGAACCATGATAGCGGGAGAACTACCCAATACGCCTGGAAACCTGGTTCGGTGGATCGAAGATCCTCCTTCCGTGGAGCCAGGAACGGCGATGCCAAAGCTTGGGCTTTCAGAAAGAGACGCTCGAGACGCGGCTGCGTATCTTTACACCTTGCATTGATGTGGAATGAATCGGAGAGACTTTATGCGGTTGTATGGATTCATTTTGGCGACATTTCTGACGACCCCGGTTCTTTGGGGACAGAACGGCAGTACCATGCAGGTCGACGGAGCCCAACCGGGTATCCGCATAATCAGCCCACTGGCGAATGGTGAATGGACCATCCCTTCTGGCGATTATGCAAACACGAGGTTCAGCCCGCTGGCGCAGATCAATACCGGAAATGTAAAGAACCTTCATATTGTGAGCCAGACTTCAACGGGAATTCCTCATGGGCATGAAGGGCAGCCGCTGGTAGTGAACAACACGCTCTACATGGTGACTCCGTATCCCAACAATCTGATCGCGCTGGATTTAAGCAAGCCCGAGTTCCCGATGAAATGGAAGTTCGAACCCAATCCCGATCCGAGATCGATCGGGATCGCATGCTGCGACGTGGTCAACCGAGGCGCAAGCTTTGCGGACGGAAAGATCATTTACAACACACTCGACGCGAACACGGTTGCAGTGGATGCGAATTCCGGCAAGCTCGTTTGGAAGACCCAGGTTGGAGAAACTGACTTGGGTGAAACCATCACGATGGCTCCCGTGGTGGTGAAGAACGTTGTGCTCGTAGGCGACAGCGGCGGCGAACTTGGCGTCCGCGGCAAATTGACTGCGCTGGACGTAAAAACCGGCAAGATCCTCTGGCGCGCCTATAACAGCGGTCCCGATTCCGATGCGCGTATCGGACCGGACTTCAAACCGTTCTACAAGAAAGATCAGGGCAAGGACCTTGGAGTAAGCACATGGACGCCTGATCAGTGGCACATGGGTGGAGGAACGATCTGGGGATGGATCTCGTACGATCCCGAAGCGAACCTCATCTACTACGGCACTGGAAATCCTGGTGTATGGAATGACGACATGCGCCCGGGCGATAACAAATGGTCAGTCACGATATGGGCACGCAATCCGGAAACTGGATATGCGAAATGGGCTTACCAGGTTGAGCCCCATGATGGTTGGGATTACGACGAAATCATGGAGAACGTGCTCGTCGACATGCCATGGCAGGGCCGCCAGCGCAAGCTATTGCTGCATCCGGGCCGAACTGGATTCATGTTCGTCCTAGATCGTGAAACGGGAGAAGTGTTATCGGCTGAGAATTTTGTTCCCGTCACATGGGCAAAGGGCTTTGACCTGAAGACGGGACTTCCGATTGAAAATGCAGACAAGCGTCCCCACACGAACAGCTACGCGCGGGGAATTTGTCCGTCATCGACCGGCGGAAAAGAATTCGTGCCGTCTGCCTTCTCACCCAAAACAGGCCTTCTCTACATTCCGGCGCACAACACCTGCATGGACTATTCCGGAGAAACCGTGAACTACATCGCGGGCACTCCCTATTTGGGCGCAAGCGTACGTATGTACCCCGGCCCAGGAGGATATCAGGGCGAATTGATTGCCTGGGATGTGCAACATGCGAAAAAGGTTTGGGGCATAAAAGACCCGGATCTGCCTGTCTATAGCGGGGTGCTCGCCACTGGAGGCGACCTTGTCTTCTACGGAACCATGGACGGTCACTTTCGGGCTGTTGACGCACGTAGCGGAAAGATACTTTGGGAACAGAAACTCGCTTCGGGCATTGTCGGTAATCCCATGACCTTTCTTGGCCCGGACGGGAAACAGTACGTTGCTATCTATGCCGGAATCGGCGGATGGATGGGAGCCACAGCTCTTCCGAGTGTTTCGACAGACGACGAATATGCGGCGCTAGGCGTAGTGGGAGCGATGAAGAAGATCAAACAAATGACTTCTCCAGGAGGCGTTTTGTATGTTTTCGGCTACTAGGCTCTTGCTGCTTCTGACCTTCTTTTCGGTTTCCGCATTCGCCGCGCCGCCTGTTCTGCGAGTGTGCGCTGACCCGAACAACCTTCCTTATTCCAATCGCCAGCAGGCGGGATTCGAGAACGCGCTGGCGCGATTAGTCGCCCACGATCTCGGCATGACACTTTCGTACTACTGGTTCCCACAGCGGCACAAGTTTTTTGCCAAGACACTTTTCGCGGGCGAATGCGACGTGGTGATGGAAGTTCCGACCAAAGTTGCGTTTGCTGCCACAACGGTCCCCTACTACCGGTCGAGCTACGTTTTCGTTTCACCTCACACGCGCAATCTGCGTATCCGTTCATTCGATGATGCGCGGCTGCACGATCTGCGGATCGGCGTGCAAGTAACCGGAGACAACGATGATCGAGTGCCAGCCACAGCAGCGCTGCTCAAACGGGGCTTGGTCCGCAATCTTGCCGGCTACAGCGTCTTCGGAAACTTATCTGACAAGAATCCGTCAGCAAACATCATTCGGGCGGTAGCAGACAAAGCCGTGGATCTTGCGGTGGTTTGGGGGCCACTGGGCGGCTACTTTGCGGCCCGCTCAGCTGTCCCGCTGGACGTAACCGCAGTTTGTGGCTCGGCCGCCGACCAGCAGTTGCCCTTGGAATTCGATATTTCCATGGGGGTTCGCCCGAATGACGTCGCACTACGCAACAAACTGAACGCGGAGATCGCCCGTCGTAGGAGTGACATTCAGCAGTTGCTTCAGTCGTTCGGAGTTCCGATCGCGAGTTCGCGCGGGGAGCAATGCGAGTCAGGTGCACTATGAAAAAGTTAATGCTGTTACTCACGGCCGCAGCATTTGCCATGGCAACGGGATGCCAGAATGAGGCTGCGCCGTCCGCAGCCGCAAGTGCGATTCCACCTGTGCCGACAGCTGTGGGACCGATACCGGGCGGACGCGAACCTGTCGCTTTCCGCAAGAACCCATTTGCGAACGATCCTGTTGCACTCCAAGAAGGAAGGAAACTCTTCAATTGGTACAACTGCTCCGGCTGTCACGGAGGCCACGCGGGCGGAGGTATGGGTCCGAGCTTACGCGATCAGGTCTGGCTGTACGGGAATCGAGATGATCAAATATTCGATTCCATCGCGGCGGGTCGTGGCAAAGGGATGCCTTCCTGGGGAACAAAGATCCCGGAAGAGCAAATATGGAAGCTGGTCGCATATGTGAAATCCATGCGGACTCCGCAGGAACCTGATCCTCCCATGGTTCCGGAGCGGGAGCAAGTTGCGCCACCTTCGATCATTCATGCTGGCTCGGCACAACAAGGGAGTAAGTAATGAAACGCGCGATATGGTCTGGCTTCGTCTTATTCCTGATTGGGTGCAGCAAACCGCAATCGACGCTGTATCCGAAGGGGCCGGCTGCCGACAAGATCGCAAATATGACGTGGCTCATGTTGATCTTGTTCCTTGTAATTACAGTCTTTATGTGGCTCCTGATCGCATGGGCGGTGGCGCGGAATAAAGGAACTTTGGAGGAGCATGCTCCTGTGGACATCGGAGGTGGACAAGGCTGGATTGGCTGGGGTGGTCTGGCATTCCCGCTAGTGGTGCTTACGGTCTTGTTCATCCTGGGAGTTCGTTTGTTGGCTGCGTTCCCGGTGCATGAAGCTCACCAGCACGATTTGAGATCTGACATTAAGATCATCGGGCACCAGTGGTGGTGGGAAGTGCAGTACATGGGAGAAGGTCAGCCGTCGCAGATGTTCACAACAGCGAACGAGATCCACATACCTGTGGGTCGCGCAGTAAACATCGAGTTGCGCTCTCAAGACGTGATTCATTCTTTCTGGGTTCCGGCACTGCATGGAAAGGTGGACCTCGTCCCCGGGCACCCGAATTTCATACGTATCTCGGCAGATCGTGAAGGCACGTTCCAGGGAACGTGTGCGGAATATTGCGGTGCGCAACATGCGCATATGCGGCTGCTGGTCGTGGCGCAGCAGCCCGAGCAATATGAGGCATGGGTGCGACAGCAGTTGCAGCCCGGAAGTGAGCCCACGACCGAGGACGCGAAACGAGGGCGACAAATCTTCATGAGCGGCCCTTGTTCAATGTGTCACCAGGTGCGGGGAACATTAGCTGGGGGACGCGTTGCGCCGGACCTCACGCACTTTGGCAGCCGCCAGTATATTGCCGCAAACTCCTATCCCAATAATGAAGCGTATCTCGAAGCATGGATTACCCACGCCCAATCGCTGAAACCGGAAGCGGAAATGCCCAATCTGACCCAATTCAACGGTGAGCAATTGCGAGATGTAGTCGCGTACGTTCGACAACTGAAATAAGAAAGGGAGATACATGCGGTTCTTTAGCTCGAATTTTCTTCGTCTCATTGCCATGCTTGGTCTTTCCGCGCTGACCGGGACGCCACTTTTTGCCCAGCAAAAGCCAGATTGCACCTCCCTGCCAGATCACACTCGCTTACGTTCGATATTGCAGTCCGTGGTTAAAGAAGGCGCGAAGGGAAACAGCGGTCTGGGAAACCAGGAATGGGCGGCTGTTGTGAACCGTGACGGGATCGTCTGTGCCATCGTTTATAGCGGAACCGATCGCGGACAGCAGTGGCCCGGGAGTCGCATCATCGCCGGCGAAAAAGCAAACACCGCGAACGCCTTGAGTTCTCCTGATTTTGCTCTATCAACGGCAAACCTGTATGCGCCCTCGCAACCTGGGCAGAGTCTCTATGGTCTGGCGACCAGCGCGCCGCCTAACGCACAGGCGGTATTTGGTCCCGCAACGTCGTTTGGCACGCCGAATGACCCAATGTTAGGAAAAGCAATAGGAGGCGTGATCGTTTTCGGGGGAGGACTGCCGCTCTATTCCAAGGGCAAGATCGTCGGAGGTTTGGGGTTAAGTGGTGACACTTCATGTGCGGATCACATCATGGCATGGAAAGTCAGACATCAACTGCAACTTGATTCGGTACCAATGGGCGTGTCGCCCGACCACAACGACAACATGATCCTCGACTGGACCAACAACAACAGCCCCAGCGGATTCGGACATCCATCTTGCAAGGGCGGGAATCCTGCCGACGACATCATCAAGGGATTGTCGAAGAATTATCCGACCGGCTCTAAGGGGTAGTGAGGCTTATCAAGTGGCGAGTGTAAGTGTCAATGCAGTCATTAGGCCTGCCGCAAGCGTTGCTGATTTCGCGGATCTGCTGAAACTTCGCGTCAACAGCCTGGTTGTGCTCACGGCCTGGTGTGGCGCCTTTCTTTACAGGCGTCATTTGTCGTCAGGAGACCTATTCGTAACCACATTGGGAGTGGCGTCAGTTGCAGCTGGAACTGCAGCGTTCAACCAAATTCTGGAGCGAGACGTTGACGGGAAAATGATTCGAACAGCGCGTCGTCCTCTCGTCACAGGCGCGATCAAATATTCAACGGCACTGATGCTCGCGATCGGACTTGTCTTCGGCGGAGTGGCGTACCTGGCATTGAGTGCGAATCTTCTCACCGGATCGCTCGCACTTCTCACTTCACTTATATATCTGCTCATCTACACGCCCTCCAAAAAGCTCGGCCCTTGGTGTACCACCGTCGGAGCGGTTTCGGGTGCCATGCCGATCGTACTTGGATGGTGCGCCGTCGGAGGGCAACTCGACGGTCGAGCTGCTTTGCTATTCTTGATTTTATATTTGTGGCAATTCCCGCATTTCCACGCGATCGCATTGCTGTATCGCGAGGACTATCGACGCGCAGATATTCGCATGCTCGCAGTCACAGATATATCCGGGTACATGATAGGCCGCGAGATCCTCATTTGTGTCACGCTTCTTCTTTGTGTCAGCACTTTGCCATTTTTACTACATACAGGGAATCCGGTGTATCTCGCCACCACAATAGGGGCGGGAACATGGTTTGGATTGCACGCGCTTCGGGTTGCGGCGGCGCTGCGTAATTCCAGCGATGTGCATCGTTTGAGCCGCAATCTTCTGCGGGCGAGTGTACTTTACCTTCCCCTGCTTCTCATCGTGCTTGTCCTTAATGGACTTGGTTAGGATTTCCGGATGCGAGTCACTCTTCGAGCAGTCTACTGGATTGCTGCAGTGATACTAATCTTCTGCTCATTGCCGGTGATGAGCCAGGTTGGGGCGGGCGAACTTCACGTTAAGATTCGAGATACTGCCGGAGAGGCCGTCCAAAGCATCGTCACAATAATGGACAGCAGCGGGCGGCTACATCGGACCCTGCAAACCGACCGCGCAGGAAATTGCGTGATTCGAGCACTCCCCTTTGGATGGTATACGGTCTCTGCCTCTGCGCCGGAGTTCCATTCAGCAAACACCCAACTCCAGCTTCGTTCTGCTTTATCAGTCGAGGTTGAAATCACGCTGTCGCTTGCCACAATTGAACAGACGATTGAAGTTTCCGCAGTGCCTTCGCAACTTACCACGGATCCTCAAATGCGTGACTACGTGTCGGACGAGCAGATCCGATCATTCCAGTCCGCCCAAATCGCGCGTACGGGTGCAAACCTGGTTTCTATGCAGCCTGGTTGGATACTGGAATCGAATGGGGTTCTGCATCCACGCGGGTCTGAGTATCAGACCCAGTGGGTGGTAGACGGATTTCCTGTGACTGACAACCGATCTCCCGCTTTCGTTGTGTCCCCGGACCTGGCGGACGCGCAGTCGTTCACGGTGTGGACTGCAGGATACCCGGCGGAGTACGGGCGGAAACTGGGAGGCGTGATTGAGGTTGCTTCCGAACCACCGCAACCCGGGTTCCGTTCCGACTTCTCACTTAACGGCGGCAGCTTCGGGGAGGTCTCCGCATCGGCGGTGCTCGGTTACGGAGCGAAATCGTATGATGTCGGAGCTTCCGTCAAAAACGAACGATCCAGCCGATTTCTGGATCCGCCGTTGCAGCAGAACTTTAACAACGACGGAGTAGACACTGCGGGAAGTGCCTGGGTCGATTTAGATCCTACAGCCGCGGATCGCCTTCGGTTCGCGTTCGATGCGTCGGCTTTGGCTTATCACGTCCCAAATCTGCTTAATCAGCAAGAGGCCGGACAAGACCAACAGCGTGGGACAACGGAATTCGATGGAAGAATCACGTATCAGCGTGTCCTTAGTCCCAAAGCTCTGCTAAACGTCAGGAGTTCGATACGAGATCTGTCGAGTAGACTCGACGCTAACGTGTCGTCCACGCCGATCCGACCCGCCCAGCAGCGCGGGTTCAGCGAAGCATACGACTCGGTCATCGCAACATGGGAGCTGGGTCGACAAGAGTGGAGTGCGGGGGCGGATCTTCTGGTCCAGTGGTTGCATGAGTCGTTCAGCTATGACATAACAGACCCCTCTGCTTTCGATCCAGTTGTGCCTCGGAGTTTTGGATTCCATGGCCGCGCGGGAGCCACCGAGCCTGCTGTGTTCCTGCAGGATCGCATCACTTTTCGGAATTGGAGCATTCAAGCTGGCATTCGCTGGGACGGCTACCATCTAATTGTGGACGATCACGCATGGAGTCCCCGATTCGCGGTAGTCTGGCACTCCGATGGTGCGAAACTGAGCGTGCACGCCTCGTATGACCGCGTGTTCCAGACTCCCGCTTCTGAAAACCTGCTGTTGTCCAGCTCTTTCGCAGCTACTCATCTCACCACGCAAACCACTGGATTGCCCGTTCTGCCATCTCATGCAAACTTTTTTGAGATCGGTGCGGCCAAGATGCTGGGGCACCATGTGCGGCTAGACGTCTCTTGGTATGACCGCCGCAGCGATAACTTCGCGGACGATGACACGTTTTTAAATAGCGGAATCAGTTTCCCGATTTCATTCCGTCGGGCACATATCTATGGCGTGGAATCGAAACTGCGAATCCCGGAATTCAAACGGATCACTTTGGAAATCGCGTACTCGAACATGGTGGGAAGGGCCCAGCTTCCAATTACGGGTGGGTTGCTCCTTGAAGATTCACCCTCTTTGTTTACTTCAAGGGCGTGGATCCCGATCACCCAGGATCAAAGGAATACTGTGGCCGCCAGCGCTCGCTACCGGGTCCTTCAGAGGTTCTGGCTGGCAACCACGCAGTCCTATAGCAGCGGATTGCCTTTTGAAGAAAGTACACTCACAGCGTCCGGCATTGATCCGCAGATTCTTCGATCTGTGGACTTCGAACGAAAACGTGTTCGTCCGTTCTACTCCCTCGATCTACAGTCAGGGCTCGATTTGCATAAAACGGGGGAGGGATCGTTGACTTTAGAGGCGAGTGTGACCAACGTCTTAAATTCCTTTCACCTTATCAACTTCGCCGGTGCACTTTCCGATACCGCGCTGGGCCTCCCGAGAAGCTACTCAATAGGGGTTTGGTTCCGTTCCCATCGCTGAACCATGCTGGTTGACCTGGAAGCGCACAATTGCGCTGCTGGATCGGGCAACATACTTTCGATGCGCCTAATCGAAATGTCATTCACGGCGAGCGAAGAGCGCATTTCTCGGAAAGGCTAGCGCGCTTCTTTTCCCGTTAACTGGCCGAAGCTCTTTGACGCGTGATGATTGAGTCAATGGCTTGCAATACTCCGGTGATCGCTTACCCGAATGGGTCTGTGCTTGAAATCGTGGATCAAGGGATTTCCGGTTTATGGTACGTGCGTTGACGAAGGTGCGGCGGCAGTGAGGAACATTCAACAGATCTGCCGAGAGCAATGCCGTCGGCACTTTGAGCAACTCTTTCGGGTTCATCGAACGGCAGATGATTACCTCGGCATCTACGGTTTGATTTCACATACACAGGTCGCGCAGCACTTCGGCTTGGGTTCCAATGTCCTAGCCGTTGGCGCGAAGCATGGCACACTTGTCCAGAAACCCTGCTAAACCTTCCGCGGCAAGTAGTTGGTTCTAAACTGTGCGCAATCACTGCGGCACCGTACCAAAACCACATGTTTTCTTGTGCAGACTGATTCGGGGTTCCCATTGAAAAACCCCCATTGATGAAAAGAAAGGTTTGCCTTCTTCCAGCAAAACAAAAATTTTCTTTCGGCCACAAGGAAATTAGCAACACTAATGTTTTTCTAATCTGCGTTTAATTCAATCCATCGATTCTGATCATTACCATTTTGAAGTTGATTCATCGCTTCTGGTGAAAAAACCAGTTGAAAAAATTCGCTGCAGTGACCGCGCCATCGTCACTGAGGCTGATGAAAGTGTTAATTCGGCATTAACTCCGAATTTCTTCCCGGGATGCTTTTCTAAAAATTCATTGGTGCTGTTTCAGAAACAATATCTTGCAGCCAGTCAATCATGCCTGCTTGTCAAAGATGTTTGATCTGCACCAGCACGGCAGTACGGTTCAATCGCCGTTTTGCGGGCTAAAAGTCTGCCGCAATCACATCTGCGATTCATCCGATGGGAATTTGTACGGTGAAGCATATTTTTGAGAGTACCTGAACCCGCTTTCTTTCAGAGAAGCTCCCGAAAACATGCCCAGGTCGAGAGGCCGCAGGGCGAAGCCCCGGTTCGACGCAATAGTCCTGGCCGACACGAGCCAGGCAGGCCAGAGCAACTTCTCGTCTTAGCAATTTTGAGTAAGAGCTGTTGGAGGCAAAACGTATGCGCACGACTGAAACCAGGGTTTGTACGGGAATCGCAATGCATCAAGTCAGACTGTCGTCCCGCACGGCTTGGTCACTCGCAAGACTTTTGTTTTTGTTTGTAGTGCTATGCCCACTTGGCCTCTATGGGCAGAACTTCGCCTATGTGAATAACCAGAGCGGCGTCTCCAA
>JBAVLE010000207.1:0-2864 GCA_049688735.1 Candidatus Angelobacter sp.
ATGCGCGCTGCGAGTTTTCTGCGGAGCGCAATCGCTGGCTGCTGCGCCGCGCCGCCGATCCGGCCAAGGACCAGACGTATTTTCTTTTTGGGCTCACGCAGGAGCAGCTCAGCCGTACGCTTTTTCCGCTGGGACACATGAACAAGCCACAGGTACGCGAGCTGGCGCGCGAGCATCACCTGGCCCTGGCGGAAAAGCCCGACTCTCAGGAAATATGCTTTGTTCCGGGCGGTGATTACAAGCGCTTCATCGACGCTTACCTCAGTGAGCAGGGTGAGCAGCTGCCGGATACCTCCGGCGAACTCGTCACTACCGATGGCAAGGTGCTGGGACATCATGAAGGCATCCACAACTTTACCGTGGGCCAGCGCAAGGGACTGGGCGTGGCCACGGGCTCGCCGCTTTATGTAATTAACATCAATGGTGCTGAGGGCAAGGTTACCGTGGGCGGAAATGATGATCTGCTCTCACGCACGCTGATTGCCCGCGACCTGAACTGGATCGCGATTGACAATCTCGAGGACGAAATTGCTGTTCGCTCCAGTAAGGAGTGTGGACCGCAGCCGCCCCCGGCTGCGCCTTCCGACCAGTCTGGCTTCGCGGACGAGGGCGCCTGCGCTCCACGATTCTCTAAAGGTTTGCGCGTGGCAGCAAAGATCCGCCATCGCCATGAGCCTGCGCCAGCCGTGGTGGAGAACGCTCCTAATGGCGAAGTCCGCGTGACGTTCGACGAGCCGCAGCGCGCCATTACTCCCGGACAGGCCGTGGTGTTTTACCAGGACGATCTGGTCGTCGGCGGCGGATGGATTGCCGAAACGGCGCGATAGATTTCGCTGAGTCACACTCACCATTATTCATACCGCAGGGCGATTAGCGGATCGACGCGCGTTGCTCTACGCGCTGGGATGTAACTGGCCAGTACCACCACTAAGAATAGAGACACAGCTATTGCGGCAAAAACCAGCGGATCATGCGGATCAACGCCGTACAACATGCTGGAAAGCGCGCGCGTGGAAAAATACGCCGCAACGGTCCCGAGCAGCAGGCCGAGCATTCCGATCCGCGCGCCCTGGCGCAAGATCAGGCGCAGAACATCGACTCGATCTGCGCCAAGAGCCATGCGGATGCCAATTTCCCGTGTGCGCTGCACCACGCTATAAGCGATAACGCCATAAATTCCAATTGCGGCCAGCACCAGCGCCAATCCGGCAAAGATAGCCAGCAGCAGGCTGTTGAATTTTTGTGGCGACATCCAATATTCAACCAGGTCAGACATCGTGTTCAGGCCGTAAAGAGGCTCTTCCGGCGCGATTTGCTTCATCGCTTCGCGGATTGAACTTGCCAGTGCTTTAGGCTCAGTGCGGCTGCGAACTTCAAAAAATGTCCAGGGCTGCACTTCAGCCTGCAAATAGCACAAATACAGTTCAGGAAAGCTGGGCGCGCCCAGGTCTTGATGTTTTACGTCGCCCACTACGCCCACAATTTCATAAACGTGATCATGGCTTTTCAAGCGATGTCCCAGCGGATCTTCATTGGCAAAGAATTTTTTTGCGAATGCCTGATTCACCACGGCGACAGGAACTCCGTCATGATTATCGTGCAGAGAGAACTCGCGGCCTTGCAGCAGGCGGATTCGCATGGTGTGAAAGTAGCCGGGGTTCACGGTGCGATAACCCGCGTTAAGCAGCAGTTGCGGGTCGGGAGCGCGGCCTTCAATATCAAATGACGATCCACTGCTTGAGCCGCCAAAAGGTAAGTCATTCGTCGCGCCGACGGACTCGACTCCGGGCAGCGCGGCAAGCTGTTCCGCGACGCGTTCATACAGATCGCTTCTTTGCGCGGATGTGGCAAACTTCTTCGGCGGCGCGTTGAAACGGAAAGTCAAAATATCTTCGGCGCGGAAGCCGGTATCAACATGCTGCAAGCGCCAAAGCGTTTTCGCCAGCAGGCTACCACCGACGAGCAACACCATGGCCAGCGCCACTTCCGCGACGACAAACAGGCTGCGCAAATGCAGGCGGTCAGTAATCTGCGACGCCGCGCCGCCTTCTTTTAACGACGAATTCAGATCAACGCGCAGCGCGCTGAGCGCGGGCGCCAATCCAAACGCAAGTCCGGTAAGCACGCATGCGATGGCGGTAAATGCGAGTACGCGGCCGTCCATTTGCAGATCACGCAAGCGCGGCACGGCGCCCTGACTGGCCGCGACAACAAAGCGCCCCGCGGAATACGAAAGAGCCACGCCAAGAATTCCGCCGAGAGTTGCCAGCAAAACGCTCTCTGCCAGGAACTGCTGCATCAACCGCGCACGGCTTCCGCCCAGCGCGCTGCGAATAGCAACTTCTTTTTGCCGACCTACGGCACGAGCCAACAGGAGACCTGCCACGTTGGCGCAGGCAATCAGCAGAACGGCCAGCACCGCAACCCACAGCACCAGCAAACTGCGCCGCGAATTGCCAACGATTTCATCCTGCAGTGACACCAGCCGCACGCCGAAGCCGGCCTGGTTATACGTTGTAGCCAGCCGCTCAGCAATGGTGTTCATTTCCATCTGTGCCTGCTGCAAGCTCACGCCCGGCTTCAGTCTTCCCAGAGACTGCAGATAGTGGCTGCGGCGGCTGGTGCCCTTCAACTCGAATCCGGGAAGGCACCAAACGTCTGTTGGATCGCGTGGCAGGCCGAAGTTGGCTGGCATTACCCCCACAAGCGAATAGGCCTGATCATCGAAGAGCACCGACTTGCCGACGATCTCAGGATCGCCACCAAAATGCCGCTGCCACGCTCCGTATCCCAGCACGGCCACGCGGGGTTTACCCGGCAGGTCTTCATCGGGCAGAAACGTGCGGCCCTTGAGCGGCCCAACT
>JBAVLE010000208.1:0-25528 GCA_049688735.1 Candidatus Angelobacter sp.
GCCTTATACGGGCCTGAAGTGCGGCAATGAAATTCCAATCAAACGCGGAGACGTAAAGAAGGGCGGCTTTGTGGCTGCCGTGAGCGGCAAGCGTCGCGGCAAGGGCTCCAGCCGCGAGCAGTCTCCCTATGCCGAGCTTAGTGCGGGCATTAAGCTGGTGATCGCAGAAAACATTGAGCGTATTTACAAGCAGAACTGCCAGAACCTGGGCGTGCTCACGTCGACGGACTTCAGTTTGATTGACAAGGTCCGCGCCGGAGAAGTAATTCCGCTTAATAAATTCACCGAAGGCGAAGACGATATTACGCGCCAGATCATCGAATATGGCGGGCTGTTTCCGTTCAATGTGGCGCGCATGCAGAAGAAAGTTTTTCTGCCGCCAATCACAACCACAAAGCGGCCCATGACCATCGCGGAGAAGATTTTTGCCCGGCACATGCTGAATGCAGAAAATGAACAAGGCGTTCCTTACGTAAAACCCGCTGATTCAGGCTTTGCGCGCACCGATCTTCGTTTCAGTCATGAGTATGTCACGCCGATGTCGGCAATCTTCTTTGAGCATTTTGTAGGCAAGCAGGCCAAGGTCAATGATCCCGCAACGATTCTCTTTTTCCGCGATCACCTGACCTTTCTTGATGAAGTGATTTCTGAAGAAAAGAAGAAAATGGGGCTGCTCGATCTGGCAGGCCAGCTCAAATATAAGCAGGAAGACTTTGCCGCCAAGCAGGGCATCCGGCTGCACGGCGAACTGAAAGACCGCAAGGGTTCTGAAGGAATCTGCCATTCGATTGTCGCTGAGACATATGCTCTTCCCGGACAGTTGAATGTCGGGTCCGACTCACATACGCCGCATGTTGGCGCTGTGGGCTGCATTGCGTTTGGGATTGGAACCACTGACGTTTTCAATTCATGGATCACCAAGGACGTTCGCGTAAAAGTGCCGGAATCCGTGAAGGTAATCGTTCGCGGCAAGCGAAAGCCAAATGTAACTGCGAAAGATTTCATTCTGCTCTTGCTGAGCATGGAATACATCCGCAGCGGCAAGGCCCTGGCCAAAGTGATGGAGTATTCGGGCGAGGCCATTGAAGCCTTGAGCGTAGACGAACGCGCCACCATGACCAATATGGCGGCGGAGATTGGCGGGTTCACCGGCATTGTTGCGCCTGACCAGAAGACAGTGGAATTCCTGATGGAGCGCCGCGGCATGTCACGTGCGGAAGCGGAGAAGTATTGCGAAGGACTCTTCAGCGATCCGGACGCGCAATACGCGCACGTGATCGAGTTGAATGCCGATGACATTACGCCGATGGTCGCAACGCCTGGTGATCCCGGCAACGGCAAGTTTATTCGCGACCTCAACACGCCTGTCCCGGTAGAGATCGCTTACGGTGGTACCTGCACGGCCGGTAAGAATGCTGACATGGATATGTATGCTCAGGTGCTCTCTGACGCATTGCAACAAGGCAAGCGTGTGGCCGATTCCTGCAAGTTTTACATCCAGTTTGGCTCGCAAGAAACGCGTGAGTACTGCGTGCGCAAAGGCTATCTCGACATTTTTAAGCGCGTTGGCGCAATCGTTATCGAGCCGAGTTGCGGCGCGTGCATCAACGCCGGGCCGGGAGTTTCCACCCGTCCAGACCAGGTGGTAATTAGCGCTCAGAACCGAAATTTCCCCGGCCGCAGCGGCCCCGGACTGATGTATCTGGCTAGCCCTTACACCGTGGCGGCAAGCGCCGTGGCGGGATACATTGTTGAATACGAGCCAAACGGGAAGGATGCGGTGCCATCCGCCGTAGGTACGGAAAAGCAGGCGCGCAAGTAATCGCTATATCGATCTCAAGAACGCAGGCGCGGAATTTCTCTCCTCCGTGCCTCTGTAGTATTACATCTGGTCTGCTGTTATTGCGGCACCCCATTCGGAAATAGCTTTTGCAGAAACTCTTTGTCGCTGGCCATGGGCTTGAAGCGATCAAAATCCACTTCTTCCTTCCATTGCTTGTCGAAATCTTTAGGATTGATCGTTCTGGCTTTGCCGAATTCCTCCAATGATGCCGCTTTGTCACCGGTGAAATAGTCCAGGAATGCCAAGGTCATATGCCCGCCCGCACGATTGGGTGCATACTGGACAGCTTTCTGCGAAGCGGCGCGCGCTTTCTGCATGTTGCCGGCATCCAGCGCTTTGAACGTCTGGTCGCCGTAGTTGTAGGCGAGGTTTAAATCCAGCAGCCGCCGCAACTCGGTAAACGGATCAGGATTGTCGTCGACATTGATATACACATAGCGGTCGTTGTTGATGTTGCGTCCGCCCAGCTTTTTCACCACCAGCATTGAGGCCGATTGGCGTCCCCGCGCATCGCCGCCCACCGCGTCTCCGGCTTTGAGCGCAGCAAAAAGCTTTTCTGCCAGCTCTCCCTGCGTGGCATCAAAAGCTTTTCCCATGGCTTCCGGCACTTGCGCGCCTACAAGAATGTTCCCTTGTGCTGACCATGTTTTGCCCTGTCGATCGCCGGCCCACGTCGGCGCTTTCGGCCCGGTATAAGCCGCAACATTTCCCTTCGCGTCCACGATTGCCACCTGCCGCCCGTCTTTGCCTTCAAACTTGTCGTCGGCCAGGATCTTTTTCAGGACCTCTGGCGCAGTCAGCCCTTGCCGCAACAGGTCCAGTGCCTGCTGTCCATAGCCGACATTGACATTCGCCTGCGTCGCCACCGCGCCCACATCCGCCATGGCCCACGGCACCACCGATCCCACAGAGAAATATCGTGAAGCTACTGCCACACCCATCTCACCCGTTTGCGGGTCAATTGCGACGATTGAAAATGTGGAGACCGTCGGCAGCGACTGCGCGACAGCCGCGCTCGCTAACAGAAGACACAACGTGAACGTCAATTTTCTCATTTTTTCCTTTCACCCCCTGAGTAGAGTTCGCCAAGCCTGTAGCCACATAGCTGTATTACTAATGAACAGTAGAACAAACACTGCGTTAACAACTATCCGAAAAGTTAGAGATCCCCTTCTTGGCGGTTCGTTCAAGCCAACAAACGCGAAACAGAGATAGAGTTCCGTCAAAGTGAGAAGAACAAGGGCCATCCACAAAAACAGCTTCTTCATCTCCAACGCCTTCACGACTGTACGCCCAGCACATACGCCAGCACCACAATTGCCAGCACGCCAGCTGAAACCAGAGCATATTTGAAATCGCGCTGGCGCAAAAACTGCAGGCAGGCCACAATAATGCGTAGCGCGGGTGTCGCCAACAGAACCAGCAACCCAACAGCAGTCACTTTCGGGCCCCACGGCACGGCCAATTGCAAAATCAATCCCGCAACGATCAGTGCGAAAGCCGTATACGCGCCAAACTTCAGCGTAAGAGACAACACTCTATCAGCGGCGAGGTCCTGGCGGCTCATTGGAAGCCTCCCGTTAATAACTTGTAAATCATCTGTGCGGCCAGCCACCCGGTAATGCATACCAGCAACATCAGAATATAAAACGAGCGGATTTTAGGTGAGACTCTTGCGCCCAGAAGTGATCCGGTAAAAACTCCCGCCACAAGCGGCGCTGCAATATCTACGCGAACGTCGCCGTGTCCCCAGTAAACGTAAGCGCTGGTAGCCGCCGTAACGCCGATCATAAAATTGCTTGTCGCCGCAGCCACGCGGAGCGGAACTTTCATGAAGAGCAGCATCACCGGGACTTTGATTGGGCCGCCACCGATCCCCAGCAGCCCGGAAAATCCGCCGGCGATCAGTGAAGCCGCAAGCCCCGCCGGATAGTTCTGCGGCGTGTAGTCCGGAATTACTTCTTCCCTCTTGGCGTTTCGCGAGTTCCAGGCTTTCTTGATCATGGAGCTGGCGCTATAAAGAAGAAAGCATGCAAACAATACTGCCAGCGTCCGGCGATTGACATGATGCGCCACCAGGGCCGCGATCAAAGCGCCCACGGTAGTCGCCAGTTCCAGCGTCATCCCCAGACGAACGTCGGTAACATGCCGCTCCACGTACATCGAAGAGGTCGCGGTGGAAGTGGCGATCACACAAAGCAGGGTCACGCCAATGGCCTGATGCATTGGCAATCCAAAATAAATGGCCAGCAGTGGCGTGACGATAATGCCGCCGCCCACCCCGGCCAGCGCGCCAAAACCACCCGCGCAAAACCCAATCGCCACCAGCAGGAGCATCGCCGCCAGCGTCATTGCGCCCTATCCCGCAGTATTAGAATGTCATCACCTTCCGGATCTTTGTCAGTTTCCGCCCGCAATACTGACCATACCGAACCAAGCACCACCACCACCGCAAGCAGCATCAGCAACGGGATGCGTTCTCCGTCCAGCAACCCTGCGAGAATCGCCACCAGAGGAATAATCAAGCTGATGGTGGAAATCTGGTAAGGCTGGAGCTTCTTCAACAACCAATAATAAATAACGAACGCGGTGGCTGATCCAAAGATGGTCAGGTACCCCAGGCCTATCATTGCCGTCTTTGTCCAAACCGCATGCCTATGTGCCTCCAGGGCCCACGTCGCCCATAACAACGCAACGGAGCCCAGAAGAGATTGAAGTCCAGTGGCAACAACGGAGTCAACATTGTGCAACCGCTGCTTTGCATAGACGATTGACCATGAGGTAAACAGCATAGAAGCCAGTACCGCTGATCCTCCGATGATTACCATCCGGTTGGTGCTCGGGTTCTCATAGAAGAGGACCAGGATTCCTCCAAAAGCCATCACCATGGCATATACGGCGCGGCGTGGGACTTTGCGATGCATCATGGTCGGCGTGATGAGCGAAACTGCCAGCGGAGAGGCGGAATATAAAACCGCGCTCATTGAAGAAGTGATATATTGTTCTGCCCAAAACAGCAACGCATACGGCACAGCTATAATAGTCACGGTAAGGATAAGGATCGCATTCCACTCACCGCCATCCGTGGGCCAGCGCCTTTTCTGCGACAACGCTATCACCAGCAGCAGCACTCCGGCGGCAAACAAACGGAGTGCTAGCGCTTCAAACGGCGGCACGTCACGGACAACCAGGCGAATTCCCAACCACGTGGTGCCCCAAATCAGGCAAAGCGCAATGTAACCGGCCAGTTGACGGCCGCTCAACGATGAACTTTGTGGGGTGGCTCCTGCCATGCGATCAATCAGTCTAATCGATTCTCCCGTGTTAACGCGGATTGCAGAGCCCCCAAAAAAGGCACGGCTGCCCGGGCCTTTCATTCGTCCCAGATACTCTTTTACTGCGAACTGGGCGTGTGGCTCGGCATCTGTGTCGTCGCTACATTCTTGGGTGTTGAGAGATAGCCGGTTACGGTGTTCTTGTCCACGCTGTTCACCACCACTTCAAACAATGCGCGGTCGCGGCCCGTATAGAACTGCAGCGGCTCGTTGATGGTGCGGTCTTTCTTCTCGATCTTCTTGTCTTCCGCCAGCACGTACAACGTGAACTTGCTCTTCTTGGGATCGGTCTTCTTAAGCTGCAGGCTCACGATCGAGAGATGCGTGGGAGTTTTATCTTTTTGCAGGGTGAACTCAAAATAATCGCGGTCGCCGCGATGCTTCAGCATCTCTAATTCGTCGTGGGATGTGGCAATCAATTCGCTGTGCTTGTTCAGGTCGCCAATGGCATGATCCAGCTTTCCTTTGGTTACGGCCAGGTCGTTCCGCGTGTCGGTCATGTCAGCGCTTACTTTTACCACTTCCCCTTTGACCCCGTTAACATCATTATTCACCGCGCCAATCTGCTGCTTGGTGGCTTCTTCATCGGCCTTCAGGCGACTTTCGGTTTCATGCTCTTTGGTTTGCAGTTCCAGCGCCTTTTTACTTAGCTCTTTATGGTTCATTCCGGCGCGATCTGCCAGCACGTTGAGTGTGGCCTTAAGCTCCGTCATTTTCTTGGCCTGTTCCGCCTGAGCCGTAGCCTGCTTTTTCTCCAGGTCATTGATGCGGCCTTGCGCCTGGACCATGAAGATCACCGTGCCGATCAAATACACTACCCCGAACACCATCAAAATGTTGCGCACCACCGGGCTTCCGCCATCGTGCGGCACATCGGACATAGTTATCTCCAGTGAACTGAGCTTTGGGATTTATGCCGATTATTGTTGAGCAGAACTGCTGCTCTGTCAATCCAAAGGGCGCTCTAACGACCACTGTACCCCACAGACCTGACGCAAGCCCATATAACCACACACCTTACAGCGCGAGCGCCTGAATTCTGCATCTAATCAAGAGATGTCAATTCGCGACAGATATCCCCAAATCATGGAGCGCGCCCGAGCTTTGTATGGCGAGGCGAGGCCATTCGTAAATCGACGCTTAATCTCTCTTGCCTTGATAGTCATCGGCGTTGTTCTGCTCGGATACGTCGCTGGGGAATACTGGGGAATGTACCGCAGCCAGAAGAACCTTGAGGCTGAATGGCAGCATCAGGCGGCCACAATAAGTGTTCCCGGAAAAGCCCCGGTTTCACCTGACCAACTTCTCACGCGCTTGCAGATTCCTAAAATCCAGGTGGACGCAATCGTGGTGGAAGGCGCTTCACGCCGCGAACTTTCAGAAGGTCCCGGACATATGAAGCAGACCGCGCAGCCGGGAGAGACCGGAAACGCGGTGATCACGGGCCATCGTGACACTTTTTTCCGCCACATCTATGAACTCAACAAGGGTGACCAGATACAGGTCCGGCGTAGCGGGCGAACTTTTACCTATGAAGTGACTGGACGAAAGATCGTAATGCCCGAAGACATCAGCGTAATTAAGCCGACAAATAACCCGCAGCTCACGCTGATCACCTGCTACCCCACATATTACATTGGCCCCGCGCCCAAGCGTCTGGTGGTATTTTCGAAATTGGTGGAGAGTGACGGCCAGCCGGTGAACGAAGCCACACAAGCCCGCGCAAAGGGCCAATAGCTCTCTTCTTATTACAATGGCAATGTGAAGTCCTGGGATGTCATCATCGCAGGCGCCGGAATTATCGGCGTGTCCCTGGCGCTGGAGTTGCGCGAACGCGGCGCAACCGTGCTCGTGCTCGATCGCGGAGAGCCCGGTTCTGAAGCATCTTCCGCCGCGGCTGGAATGTTGGCGGCAGCCGACCCCGAGACGCCTGAAGCTTTGCGTCCGCTGGCAATGGAAAGTGCGCGGATGTTCCCTGCATTCGTGCAGAAGCTGGAATCTGCCGGCAACATGCAGGTGGATTTTCGCCGCCTAGGCACGATTGCCCTCTTGGAAAAAGATGCGGCGCCGAGCGAATATCGCAGCCTTTCTCTTGTGGAGCTTCAACGGCTGGAGCCTTCGCTCCAAAGCGCTGGACATTCCGCGTTCCTCGTCCAGGAAGATAGTGTCGATCCGATCTTGCTGATGAAGGCCGCATTGGCAGCCGCCCGCAGCCTGGGAGTAGAAATCCGGGGGAATACAGCAGTCACGGAAATCCGCACACACGATGCAGTTGAAGTCGTAACTCAGACGGAGACTTTTTCCGCCGCCTCTGCTGTCGATTGTCGGGGCGCATGGTCAGGGGCACCCGTGCGCCCGCGCAAAGGCCAGATGCTCTACATCCATCCTCATGCCAGCGCGCTACAGCACGTGCTGCGCGCACCGGATGTTTACATTGTCCCTCGCAGTTCGGGAAAAATCCTTATCGGCGCAACCGTGGAAGATGTGGGGTTTGACAAATCTGTGGATCAATCCACCTTAAGCCAGTTGCTATACAAGGCTGCGAAATATGTGCCTGAACTTGCCTCTGCTCCAATCACCCAGAGCTGGGCAGGCTTGCGCCCCGGCACACAAGACGATCTGCCCATCCTGGGACCAACCAATATTCCTGGCGGATTCTTGGCGACCGGCCACTTTCGCAACGGCATCCTCTTGGCTCCGATTACGGCACAAATCGTGGCCGATCTGGTTCAGGGCCGGGCTCCCTCTCTGAACATCCTCGCGTTCTCGCCCAGGCGCTTTTATAGCACGCCGAAGTAAGGCAACGCCTGCAAACCGCGTTTTAACCGCGCCTGTTCTGTGCAAGAATAGCTCTGTGGACCTCGAGTATCTACTCATACAGCTTCTGCTCAAATTGGGCGTAGCCACGGCTGTTGCCAGCGCGTTGGGCCGCTCTTATGAATTCAAGAAGTTGCTGTTCGCCCGGCGGCGGTCCCGTGAACGCAACATCCTCTTTGTCCTGTTTACCTGCATCCCTTTTGCTCTTGGCGTGTACTTCCGCTTTCGTGTAAAAAACTTTCAATGCGCTGATCTTGGCTTTGAGGCCGCCATCCTTGTAGGCGTCCTGGGCGGACGCGTTGCCGGAACCCTTGGGGGCTCCATAATGGCAATCCCGGCGCTCATTCACGGTGAATGGCTCACCCTTCCCGTAAACGCCGGAGCGGGAATGCTGGCCGGTTCGTTGCGCCATTTCTGCCGTAATGAAGAAGAGATCTGGACATTCTCTCCATTCATCGACCTCAGCGTCTACCGCTGGGTAAAGCGCAACCTGAGCCGTCCGCGTATTGACTGGCAGACCGCATTCTTTCTGATGATTATTGCTCTGCAGGCCGCCCGTCTCGAACTGCACTATGCCTCGCCCAAATGGCTGTGGGCCCTTTCCATTAATACTCCCGTCGCTCTGCTCGCGGGCTTTGCGGCGACTGTGGCAACCATCGCCATCCCAATCAAGATCTGGAACCTCACGCGCATTGAGATGAAACTGGAAGAGCAGGAGCGCCTGCTTCTTGAAGCCCGTCTTGACGCGCTGCAGAGCCAGATCAATCCGCATTTTCTGTTCAATACGCTGAATTCAGTCTCTTCTCTTGTGCGCTTTGATCCTGACCGAGCACGCGAATTGATTTTAAAGCTCTCCAAGATTCTGCGTAGACTGTTGGGCAAGCATGATGAATTTGTCCAGTTGCGCGATGAGATTGAATTTGTCGACGACTATCTGGATATCGAAGTCGTACGCTTTGGCCGAGACAAGCTTCGCGTCTATAAGCACCTTGATCCTGAAACGCTGGACATCGTGATTCCCGCGATCCTGCTGCAGCCATTGGTGGAAAACTGCATCAAGCACGGCCTTGCCCCAAAGGTGGATGGCGGAAGCATCACTATCCGCAGCCGCATTCAGGACAACAAACTGATGATCCAGGTGGAAGATGATGGCGTAGGTATGAGTGCTCCTCCGGCGGTTGTGGCTGAGCAGATGGGTTCAGGTCGCGGCATCGGCATGGTCAATGTGGCAGAGCGCCTGCATGTGTTGTTTGGCGAGGAAGGCAAACTCACCGTGCAAAGCCGTGACGGCCACGGCACGCTTGTCATGCTTGAAATGCCCGTGCTCGATACGGAGCAGTCTGCTCCCGGCGCTGCCGCCGCGATCTATGCTGCGCGCTCCAACACTCGCTCATAGAAAGTTTCATATTCTGGAATAATCTTGGTCGAACAGAATCTTGTCTGTGCCTCCCAGCGCGCTATTTTTCCCATCTCGCGCAAGCGCTTTTCGTCGGAAAGAATGTCGATCGCATAGCGTGACATCGTGTCCACATCGCCTACTTCAGCCAGGTAGCCGCTGCGCCCGTGGTCAACCACTTCGGCAACGCCCCCGACGGCGGTCCCCACAGTCGGCACTTCGCACGCCATTCCTTCCAGCGCTGCCAGTCCAAACGATTCCATTTCGCTGGGTACCAGCAGCAGGTCAGCAATGGAAAGCTTTTCATAAACGCGGTCTACTTTGCCCAGAAACTCTACGCGATTCCGCAGGCCCTTCTGGTTCACCAGCCACTCTGCGCGCGAACGCTCAGGCCCATCTCCCATCAGCAGCAGCCGCGCTGGCATTACCTTCTGCACACGATCGAAGATTTCAATCACGTCCCCGAGTCGCTTGACCGGACGAAAGTTCGAAACATGGACCAGAATGCGCTCGTCTTTTCCCGCATATTCCGCGCGGTTTTCCGCTGCTTTTGGGTCGCGCATGTAGGTGTCACAATTCACAAAGTTGTAAATCACTTCAATCGGATTCTTGATCTCGAATTCCTGTACCGTGCGCTGCTTCAGGTAGCTGGAGATCGCCGTTACGCCGTCGCTCTGCTCAATCGAGTAACGCGTTACTGGCAGATACGAGCGGTCCGCGCCCACAATCGTTATGTCGGTGCCATGAAGAGTGGTCACAAAGGGCAGCTTGCGCGCTTTGCCGTTAGGCTGGGCCGCCAGCATCTGTCGCGCCAGCAGCGCGCTTACGGAATGCGGAATGGCGTAGTGCACGTGCAGGATATCCAAATTGTAGATTTCAGCCACCTCCGCCATACGGGTCGCCAGCGCCAGATCATATGGCGGATACTCAAAGAGCGGATACTGCGAGACGGTGACTTCATGAAAGAAGATGCGAGGCTGTTTGGTATTGAGGCGGATGGGCTGCTGGTAAGCGATGAAATGCACTTCATGGCCTCGTTGCGCCAGCTCAATACCGAGTTCCGTGCCCACAACTCCGCTCCCGCCGTACGTGGGATAACAAGTTATGCCGATTTTCATCCGATTAGGTCGCCCATGAGTTGATTCAATTGAAGATAATAGGATTCACAAATGTTCAGCGCAGGTACACTATGGGACGAATGAAGGGTGACGGGGAGTTAGCACATAAATGATTCACAAAGACTGGCTGCTAAGAAAATCCATGACGGCTTTAGTCGAAGCCTCTGGCTGATCGGTAGTGAAGATGTGGCTCGCATGCGGTATTTTCGCCAGTTTAGACCCATCGATCCGCGAAGCAATCAGATCGGCATTCCCTACCGGAACCAACTGATCCGTTTTGCCGTGGATAACCAGCGTAGGCGCCGCAATCTGAGGCAATCGGCTATACGCTTCCCATTCGTAAATTCCCTGCAACTGCGCTTTATAAGCCTCTGGTTTGGGGAACCATTGCCGGCGAATCGAAAGGTCCTCTTCAATGCTCTCCAGCGGCGTGGATGAATCATAGACATAAGGCCGCATGGCGCGAGCATGTTCCTCTGGCCCCAAACCGATTCCCATAAGTATCTCAGTAACGCGCTTCTCTGCGCGCACGGCGTTGGGACCGCCGGGCGCGGTGCATCCCAGAATCAGCGAGCGCACACGCGCCGGATATTGCAGTGCGAACTCCTGCGCGATCATTCCGCCCATTGACAAGCCAAAGACATGCGCGCGTTCCACTCCTGCGGCGTCCAGCGCGGCAGCGGCATCACAAGCCATCAGCGCGATGGAGTATGGTCCGGCAGGCGCATCGCTTTGGCCGCTGCCGCGATTATCGAGCGCGATGGTTCGATAGCCTTTGTTGAGCACAGGACGTGTGCGATGCCAAAGGTACGAAGGATAGCCGAGTCCCATGATGAGCAAAATGGGATCGCCGCTTCCCTGTTCGTCCCAGTAAATCCGCGCGCCCTGATTTTGAAGAAACGCCATTGAGTCTCCCGGATCACACCAGATCAAACTTCAGCTCGCCCAACTTTTCCAGACTGCATGCGATCTTGTCTCCGGGCTTCAACCAGACCTGCTGATCTCTAGGCTTGCCCTGAATCACGCCTTCAGGCGTTCCGGTAAAAATAATGTCGCCGGGGCGCAACGTAATGTAGCGGGAAATGTAGCTGACCATCTGCTTGCTGTTAAAGATGAAATCGCTGGTATTCGATGACTGCCGCGTCTCGCCATTCACCCGCGTCTCTAGTTTCAGGTTGTCAGGATTGATCTGGTCAGCAGTAACCATGTACGGGCCGAGTGGCGCAAACTGATCGGGCGTCTTGCCGATCATCCATTGGCCGCCAGTTTCAAGCTGCAGGTCGCGCGCGGTAAAGTCATTGCCGGTGCAGTATCCGGCCACGTAGGAAAGGGCGTCGGCCTCGCTAACGTTTCTTGCTTCCTTGCCGATCACCATCACCAGTTCACATTCATAATCAAACTTCTTGGCATCTTCCACCGGCAGCTTGATTGTGCCTTTGTGATGATTCAGCGCGACGTTGAACTTATTGAAGAGCACCGGAGCCTTGGGAATCGGCGACCCAATCTCCTGAGCGTGCTTGCGGTAGTTCAGGCCAACACAGACAATCTTTTCCGGATGCACCACCACCGGCCCATACTCAATGCCATCTTCCTTGATGAACGCCGAATGCGCAGAACCTGATTTAAGCGCGGCATCCACAAGCGCGTTTAAGCTCGGACCGTCTTCATGCTGGAGCAGATCATCCATGGTTACCGGCGCATGCATCTTCAGCAACTTCGCTGCTTCCCTGACCATCAGGATGCCTCTATCGGTTTTGACCGCCAGCTCATACCCGCCATTGCGGCGAAGGTTCAATACGGTGAGTCCGTGCGCCATGCCGCGTTTACGTCCTTCGTCAGCGCCAACGCCTTCATGCGCCATTGTAAAGCCTCCTGTGGCGGCCATGGCCACAATTGCACCTGCTCCCTGCAAGACTTTTCTGCGTTCCATAGTTCAAACGCTCCTTTCGGGGTGGAAATAATAATACAGGCCACTTCTTCCGCGTGAGCATCTGTTTCATGCAGGCATTCATAATGCCTCAGTAATCGCTATGGTGAGGCATCGCTTTTTGAGGTGCGCAGAAGGGTCTTGTGTCGGTAGGATTGGAGTCCCTAGTCCGGCCAGCGGCAGGTTACGACCTTGGTCTCCGTATAAAAATTCACGCCATCTTTGCCCAGCGCGTGCAGGTCGCCGAAGAAGGAGCTCTTCCATCCTGTAAATGGAAAGAACGCTACCGGCGCAGGCACGCCTACGTTGATTCCGACCATCCCGGCAGTCACATTCTGAGTAAACTGCCGCGCCGCGCCGCCGGAGCGCGTAAACACTGAAGCAGCGTTGCCGTACTCGGACTGGCTCACAACCTCGATCGCTTCTTTCAGGTCTTTCACACGGATCACGGAGAGCACCGGTCCAAAAATTTCTTCCTTGGCCACGCGCGACTCGGGATTTACCTTGTCCAGGATCGTTGGCCCGACGAAATAACCTTTGCCGTTGGCGACGAGATCTTTGCGGCCATCGCGCGCCAACACCGCGCCTTCTTTTTCTCCGAGTTCGATGTAACTGAGAATGCGCTTCCTGGATTCGTCGGTAATCACCGGCCCCATGCCAGTCTTTACGTCGCAGCCATTGCCGACGGTCAGGTTGTCAGCGGCGCGCACCAGCGCTTTTACCAGCGGATCGCCGATCTCACCCACGGCAATGACCACGCTCGTCGCAAGGCAGCGTTCGCCGGCGCAGCCAAAGCCTGAACCCATTACCGCGGCCACAGTCGATTTCATGTCGGCATCCGGCAGGACAACAGAGTGGTTTTTGGCTCCGCCCAGCGCCTGCACCCGCTTGCCGTTTTTGGCTGCGGTCTCATAAATGTATTTTGCCACTGCGCTGGAGCCGACGAACGATACGGACCGTACTCGTGGATCGGTCAGTAGCTGGTCAACCGTGCTCTTTGCGCCGTGCACCAGGTTGAGCACTCCCGGCGGCATTCCGGCTTCATGCGCCAGCTCAACCATGCGCGCGGCCGTTCGGGGAACTTTGTCTGAGGGCTTCAGGATAAAGGTGTTGCCACATGCAATGGCCAGCGGAAACATCCACAGTGGAACCATCATCGGAAAATTAAATGGCGTTATGCCTACACAAACGCCTATCGGATAGCGAACCGACCAGCTATCGACCGAGGTTCCGACTCGATCTACGGTGTCGCCCATCATCAATGTCGGAGCACCGCAGGCAAACTCAATGCATTCGATTCCGCGATCAAACGATCCCTGCGCTTCGTCACGCGTCTTGCCGTTTTCTTCTATGATCAGGCCAACCAGGTCCTGCACATTCGCCTCCAGCAGCTCACGAAACTTGAATAACACCTTGCAGCGTTGAACGACCGGCGTTTTGCTCCAGGCGGGAAACGCCTTGTGCGCGGCCTCAATAGCGGCGGAAATCTCTTCAGGCGTGCAGCGCGGAATCTCAGCTACTGCTTCACCCGTGGCGGGATTGTGCTGTATATCTTTTGGCCCAGTCGATATCACAGCTTTTCCATCGATATAGAGTGGGCAGGATTTCAGTTCGGCTGCGGTTGCGCTGGGCGTCATTTAGGGACCTCACTGGATATTCATAAATTTTACACCGCTGGGCCATCCAGAGAGGTCTCTGATAATGTCAGCAGCCGATTCAGCAGCTACTTACCAACCCAAAAGCGAATTCCAGAGTCCTACTCATGATGAAGAAAGTTGTCTTCGTATCTTTGATTGCCTGCATCATCGCTCTTTGCGGTGCTCGTGCACAAGAACATGCGTCATCCGACTCGGAAGGCGGCGCGGTGAAGGTTCAGATGCACAATGTGATGTATCACTTCACTGATCAGATAGCGGTGCACCTGATCAATGTTGGCGGCAGCCTGGTGCCTACGCGGGTGGGCCACATACCAGTGTTTGACGACAAGAACTCTTTTAAGCTGCAGATTACCGCCGCTGAAATGACAATGGATCCCCAATCGCTGGCAAACGTCCTGAACTCTCATGTCTTCTCTGCCAAAGACGCGCCACTGAAAGACATTGCTGTCACCATTGAAAATGGCCGATTAAAGGTGAAGGGCAAGCTGCATAAGAAAGGTGATATCGGATTTGAGACGGAAGGCCAACTCAGCGCAACCGCCGACGGGAAGATTCGTCTACACGCGGAAAAGATCAAAGCCCTGCATTTGCCGGTGAAAGGGCTGATGGATTTGTTCGGGCTCGACATCGCCGACCTGATCAAGAACGGCAAGGTGCGAGGCGTGCAAGCGGAAAAAGATGACCTGATCCTTGATCCCGCAGAGATTCTTCCTCCGCCAAAGATTTCCGGCAAGATTACAGACATTCATCTGGAAGGCAACAACATTGTGCAGATCTTTGGCGAGCCCAAGAAATATCCCTGGATCAAGGCCCCTGCGCAGAACTATATGGCATATCGGGGCAACAAGCTGCAATTCGGAAAGCTGCTGATGTCTGATACAGATCTTGTATTAATTGATCCCGCGCCCAAGGATCCGTTCGACTTTTATCTGGATCACTATAAAGATCAGCTGGTGGCCGGGTATAGCAAGACCACGCCGTCATTCGGGCTGAATGTTTATATGGTGGACTTCAATAAGCTCAAAAAAGCTTCTGCGTCGGGCAAAGCGGCCAAGAAATCGAAATAAGGGTGCCGTATCACCAAGAGAAAATCGGTGAAATTCTGAGAAATAGCGCGCAAAGTTCGCCTCAAACGCCGTTCTGAACTGCGGGGGCGCTCTTATGCATGCATTCTTAAACGCTTTTCACCACAGATCTAAGCCTGAATCCATCGACCTGAGCAATCTCCGCATCGCATCCCCATGCCCGGCTGATTGGAAAAAAATGGTGGGCGATGAGCGCGTGCGACATTGCTCTGAATGCAATCTCAACGTTTACAACCTGTCTGCAATGACGGAGCGGCAAGTTCAGGAGCTGATTGCTGCCAGTCGCGGAAAGCGTCTCTGCACACGCTTGTATCGGCGCGTAGACGGCACGGTGCTTACTCAGGATTGCCCATGGAGTTTTCGCGCGCTCACCCGGAAAGTTTCACGCCTGAGTGCAGCCGTTTTGACTGTCATCATGGGAGTAACGGTCGCGATGGCTAAAAACAAGGCCCAGCCCGCAACTTGCGAATGCAGCCAGAATCAGCAGAAGGACTCAGGGATCAAGCTCGTGGTGATGGACCAGCATGGCGCGGTCATTCCTAAAGCGGTAATCGCGGTAGAAGGAAAACTGAGCAAAGAACCAATCGCCGGCGTGACAGGGCCATCGGGCGAATGGAGCCAGCCGAAGCTCACGGCAGGCCGGTACAAAGTTACGGTCAAAGCCCCAGGCTTTAGCACGTTCAACACTGTCGTTGAAGTGCGTGAAGGAACGCTGTTGGGGTTGAACGTGAAGCTGCCAGTCGCGCCTGTAAATACCACGGTGGAAGTAAAAGCTGAACCTGTGGCCATCATGGGGACCACAATGGGAGAGATTACCGCAGTCCACAATTCCACGTCATCAGCACCCTCTTTAGGTGGTGGGTTCTCACCGATGCGGCAGTGATACGCCACGTCGATAAATGAGCTAAAACATTCCGCCAGTATTTACACTGAGCGCGCTCAGGGCAAGCTCCAGCTTGGTAATCGCCTCGTTCAACTCGGGATGCACTGCGCCAAATTTCTCATTCAGCGTCTTCAAAAGCTGATGAGCGCCTGTGATGTGCTGTATCGGTTCAGAGAGAGGTTGATTGCCAGCTTTTAGTTCATCTTTTTTGGGATCCATTGCAAATACCTCCTTGCGAACCTGCCTTAGCATGGATGTCACATTCATTATCCCATGCCTCGGCTCCCCACTCGATCAGATGACCGCGATAATTCACGGTTTGCCGCTCATTACGCGAGGCGCGTATCCCTTCCAGATATGGATAGTCGCGTAACTCCGATACGGGCTCCAGCGGCTAAAGGACTGCTCCAGCGCGGCATGCGGAATCATGGTTTTGCCTTTGCTTAAAGCCTTGCGCAAAATCAGGTCGCCTTCAGGCCAATGGTCATGGTTGGCGGAGGTGCGCATCAGAATATAGCCGGCTGTCCACTTCCCTATTCCTTTCAACGCCAGCAGACAATCCTTAATATCGGTCTGGTCGAGACATTCTTCGCCGTGTTCTGCAAAGAATGCGGCCAACGTCTTCACCGTTTCCATTCGACTACCGGGAACACCCAGACCACTGAGATCGGCTTGCGTTATCTGCTCGGCGCTCGGGAAAAGCCATGACGATTCACTCACACGTGTTCCAGCAGCGCGCACCAGGCGCCCCATCAGCGTAGTTGCGGCTGGGACTGAAACCTGCTGGCCAAGGATTGCGCGCATGGAAATTTCCAGGGCAGACCATCCGCCCGGTACTCGCAAGCCTGCCTGCCGCTTCGCAAAGCCACCGAGCCAAGGATCACAACCAAGGAAAGCTTCGATCGATACGGTGCTTACATCTGGTTTAAAGATTTGTTTTACGCGGCACCCGACAAGGTTTTGCTCACTGATCCTCCCGGAATACTCAACTTGCAAAGCTGCGGTTGCGGCGTTGTAAGTCACAGAAAACGTCTCTGCCGGGGCGCTGTCAGCAATCGTCCGCGTGTATGCGGAATGCGTGACGACTTCCACACCGGGAGTCGCGCGCAATCGCAGGAATGCAAGTAGAGAGTCCCAGTCAAAGGGCTGCTGGACCGGGAGCGCGAACCTAGAGTGAGAGCTGTTCTTCATGGGGCGCGCCGCCGGATGTACCACAAGGCACCGCTACGCCCTTCCGCGCATCTTGGCCCACCACCAGCGGACACCGACGAGCAGAAAACGCCAGTCCTGGAAGAATTCAGGTGGCTTGTGCTCAAATGCGTGCCCGATGAACTGCAACAGCCACCCAAAAGTGAAGAGTCCGGCGGCAAGCATCCAAAGCCGATGATAAAAGATGGCGCTCACCGCAAGCGCCAGCGAGAGCACAATCAGCGGAATGCCAAGGCTATGGCAGAGGCGGTTGACCGGATGGGTATGGCTGCTTGCGTACTGCGCGATCCACTGTTCGCTAGTGCGTCCGCCTAACATGCGCGGATTATAACCCATGTCTCACACCACCACGCCTTGTCATCCCACCGGTTCGAAAGCGGCCTTACTGCGGAGTCAGCAAAAACACTCGCGTCGGCCCAGCATGCACGTGGCTATCCGCCGTCACTTCCTGGTGTTGACTCACATTCGGATTTTTCAACCCAAAAGCGACGATCTGGCCTTTATCGTTGATGGAAAAAGCGCCTATCAACACCACGTCCCCTGGGAGATTAGTCACTTTTGTGTTGAGATCAATCAAACCAGCTGCGCTGGTCCACAAAAATGCCCGCATACCGAGCGATGTGGCCTGCTGACCGACCACTTGGCCTTCATTGTTGACGTCAAAGGCTTCAGTGTAAATTCCGTCGGAAGCCAGCGGCTGCATTCCGGCGGCGCTTGTCCACACGAAGGCGCGAACGCCTCCGCTGCCTTCTGACGATCCAACGACCATTCCGCTGTCATTCACATGATCGGCGCGGCTGCTGGTGTCACCGGAAAGAACGCCGAGGTCTTGCATTGCGCCGTTTTGCCACAGAAAAGCGTGTGGGCCGGAGCTGGTGTCAGACACTCCAACAACTGCACCCAAATTATTGATGCCGTGGGCTTCACTGAGCGCGCCGCCAAGAGTGCCCAGGTCCTGAATGCTACCGCCGGACCAAAGGGCTGCATGTCCGCCGGAGCTGCCCACGATCTGTCCTTGATTATTAATGGCCAACGCGGAACTCGCATCTGTGCCCGCCAAGGTTCCAAGATCGGTAAGCCCCTGGGCTGACGTCCAGGAGAATGCGTGCATGGTGGTTGCCGTGTTTGAAGTGCCAACCACCACGCCCGAGTTATTGATGGCATAAGCAGCGCTGTAATCGCCTCCGGGCAGAGTGCCCAGATCGCGAATGCCACCCTGCTTTTGCCAAAAAAATGCATGCGTATCCGCTCCGTGCGGATGCCCAGAACCGCCCACAGCCTGCCCTGAGTCATTCACGCCGTGCACACGGGCGCTGCCTGCGTGGAGAGTACCCAGATCGGCAGCGGTATAAGTTTGCGCCGCCGCGCCTGGCGCCAGACAGAAAGCCAGAAAAGAAACGATGACGGCGATCATAAGCAAGTTGGTATTTTGGCCGTTTTTCATTGTGTTCTCCTCTAGAATCCTGTAAATGTGAGCGACGTGGTTACGCCGCTGGAAACGGTTGTAGTTTTGGTCTGCGTCGCAAATCCGCTCTTTGCAACCGTAACCGTATACGTACCAACTGGAATCCAGTTGGTAGTGAATAATCCGGTGGAACTGCTGGATCCGGAGACTGTAGTTGCAACCACGCCTCCCTTGATCGTTACAGTAGCGCCGCTGACCACTGCCCCGCCGGAGGTGACAACTTTCACAGAGATTTTTCCGGCAGTTGCGATGGGAATATTGAGAGTGCTGGTTGCTCCTCCAGTTACGCTGACAGCGAGCGTATGTGCCAAGTAGCCCGTCTTTACGGCGGTAATGTTCTGCGTTCCGGCGGTGACGTTCGTGAGTGTATATATGCCGCTGGTGTTGGTGGTGGTAGATCCCCCGCTCCAGCTTACGGTTGCTCCGCTAACAATTGCTCCGCTGGAAGCATTGGTTATTTTGCCTGTCACAGTTCCAGTAGCAGCGCCGGCGGCCAACGTGAAATTTGCCGTGCTGGTATTTCCGCCCGTGACCGTAACGCTTTGGGTCACACTCTGGAAGCCGCTGGCGGAAGCAACCAGTTGAACTGTTCCAACCGGAACTCCGGTCAAGGTGTAATTTCCATTGGCGTCAGTTGTTGCTGTGCCGCCGCCAAACCCGACAGAAGCGCCGGCAATCGCCGCCCCTGTTGAACTTTTCACGTTCCCAGCAATTGATCCGCTACCTGAAACCAGCGTGATGGCTGGCGCAGGAGTTGTCGCCGCAGCAACCACGGTCACCGTTGTAGAACCCGATTGAAATCCGGTAAGAGAAGCCTTAATAGTGGTTGATCCAGCCGGCATATTATTCAGTGCGTAACTGCCGTCGGCTGCGCTGGTCGTGGTTAGCCCACCGGCGGTGACTGAAGCCCCGGAAAGCCCTGTGCCGCTACTATTCACTACTGACCCTGTTACATTGCCCGGACTCACCGGTACGATTTGCAATGTTGCTGCTTGCGTGGTCTGGCCCGCCGTGACGGTAACGCTCTCTGAGGCGTTCTGATATCCGGCAAGAGCGGCTGTAAGAGTTGCTGTTCCGGCCGAAACCTGCAAGGTATATGCGCCATCAGAACCTGTAATCGCTCCATTGCCGCCGGAAGAAACGGATGCACCGGAGATTGGCGCGCCTGTTGTATTTGTAACTTTTCCAGTCACGGTCCCGACTGACGAAGCCGTCGTGGACATCTGGATGATGCTGGCGACAGATGGCACACCCGAGCCGTTCAGGATAAACAGCAGGTAGTATCCGGGCGGCGCAATGTTCGCATTCGCAGGCAGGGTCACATTCAGCCCTGTGCTGGTTGTGGTAAAGCTCAAGGACTGGAAGCTCTGGCTCATGCTATTGGTATGAGTAACCGATGCTTCGCGCAACAGGGTCACTTTGGTGATCGAGGATGCGTTCGGCGTTCCGACAAATACCGTCTGTCCATAACCCGCGCTGGTTGGAGCTGAAGTGATGCTGGGCCGCGAGCCGGCAAAAAGGTAAGGAGGAGAAAACAACTGCGCATTTGGCCCGCCCACGTTGCCGCCTGCAGAAAGCACGCGTCCATCCGCCAGCAGCAGTGCCGTGGAGTGATAACCACGATAAACAGCGATGCTGGCCATCACGGTAAATTGTCCCGTGGCCGGGTCCCACATTTCGGTGGGCAGCACCGGTGACGTTGAAGTATCGAAGCCACCTGCTTTACTTCCGCCAACGATAAAGACTTTTCCGTCCGGCAGGATGACTGCATTGTGCTGCCGGCGGGGGAAATGCATGCTTGCGGTAAACTTCCAGGCGGGTGTAGTAGCGTTCAGGTCGATTGTTTCTGCTGTGGCAGTTGGAGGATCTGACCCGCCGAAAAAGGCTACTTTGCCAGGAGAATATAGCACTGCCGGACCATAGTCACGAGATCCTGTGAAATTCATTAGCGCGACATTGCTCCAGGAGCCTGTCCCCGCCGTGTTTAGATAGCGGCTTTGCCGGCTCGGTCCGGCATCGAAGACCTTACCGTTGGGCGCTACCAGCATGTTGGGATAAAGCGGCATAGACAACTGGGCCGTCGTGAGATTGCGCCACGTCTTTGTCGCAAACTGAAAGATTTGGGGCAGCGCATCAACATTGGTGTTTGCATTGATATCGCCGGAAACCACCAGCACGTCGCCATTCGGCAAGGTCGTGGTGGTGGGATACCAGCGGCCGGTATTCATGTCCGGCAAAGATGTAAATCCATTCGTCGCTGGATCGAAGATCACCGCGTGCGCATATCCCGTGTAGTCGGCAATGTGACCGCCCGCAATAAACACACGTCCGTCAGCCAATGTGGTATGGCCGGCGCAGAATAGTGCATAGGAAGATGATGCCGTCGCAGTAAACGTATTGCTCACCGGGTCCCAAATATTCGGGTGCAACGATTCCGCGTAGTAAGAAACAAAAAATACGCGACCATCCGGCAGCAAAGTGGCGTGTACAGCTCGGGTGGGCCAATTGGCAACCGCCGACCATTGGCCTTGGGTGGAAGCTTGGGCGTTACTGCGTACTGCTACTGCTACAACAATCAGAAGTAGTATGACGAAGGCGGACGCCCCTCTACGAGCAAGGGAGCATAAATGGCGCACAATGTTCGATACGATTCAGCAGCATCGTCCGGGGTTGTGCGAATAACCGCATAAACACTGGGTTAAAACAAAAATTATCTTTCAGCCATGTTGCCATAGTTCCTTAGACCTAAGTAGAAGTAATCATCTTGAAGGAGCTTCCAACCGCTCATGGAACTTCGAGGCGAGCCGTTCGGCGGCTTCCACCAGGTTGTTCTCTTTGCCCTTTTCCTTCATGGCAAACTTAACGCTCTCTGTGGCAGTCCATAAAGGACGTTTGTTGCGTGAATCAAAAACAGTCATCTTTATGTCGGTTGGCGAAATATCTTTGCGGGTAGAACTGGATTTCTCCTCGTGCCCTGTCTCAGGTGACACCTGAGAGGAACTTGAAACCTGTACTCCAGAATCTCCCGTGGATGAGATTTCTATAATCAGGTCGGCTTTCCCCGGTGTCTCGACCAAAGTGAACCTTTCCCAGCCCTCTATTGTGGACCTGATTACATCCAGAGGGACCCCGCTCCCGTGCGTCCGGGTCATCCGGCGCGCCGCCGTGATCGATCTCGACGTCCATCAGGGTGACGGCACCGCGGAAATCTTTCAGGGCGATCCCGATGTCTTTACGCTTTCCATCCACGGCGAGAGCAATTTTCCCTTTCGCAAGAAGAAAAGCCGCCTTGATGTGCCATTGGCGGATGGAGTTGAAGACGATGGTTATCTTCGCCGTCTCGACGAAGTTCTTCCCGCCGCTTTCGGCTTCCATCCGGATATTGTCTTCTATCAGTCCGGCGTTGATCCTCTAGCTTCTGATGTTCTCGGCCGTCTGTCCCTCACACATGGAGGGCTTATCGCGCGCGACCGCATGGTATTCACTGCGGCGCTCAATTTTGGTGCGCCGTTTGTTCTCACTTCCGGCGGAGGCTATTCACGGCCAATCGAACGCAGCGCTGAAGCGCATGCCAACACTTTTCGCACGGCGTGGCAAATGTTCGCACGTGTCTGGTGATATTCTCAGACTTGCCATGTCTCCCTCCGCAAAAAATTCCGCTAGCGAATTCCATTTGCTTGATCTCTCTGAAGCCAGCCGGGCCGTGCAAAAGAAAGAAGTGTCTCCTGTTGAACTAACGCAGGCTTGCCTGGCGCGCATCGAGAAACTGAATCCCACGCTAAAGGCTTTCATTACCGTAACTGGCACGGCAGCCTTGGAAGCGGCACGCAAAGCTGAAGCTGAGATCGCTCGTGGAGAATGGAAAGGGCCGCTGCATGGAATCCCACTGGCCGTAAAAGATTTGGTTGAAACAGCAGGAGTAAAGACCACTGCCGCCAGCGCCGTGCTGAAAGACTACGTCCCCGCCTCCGACGCGGAAGTCATTCGCCGCTTGAAATCCGCTGGCGCAATCCTGCTTGGCAAACTCAATCTGCATGAGTTTGCTTATGGAGGCAGCGGCATCATTGGTCACTTCGGCCCGGCGCGCAATCCGTGGAACACCGAGCATGTTACCGGAGGATCATCTTCAGGGTCGGCCGTCGCCGTAGCTGCGTGTCTTTGTTATGGCGCAATCGGAACAGACACGGCAGGCTCTATCCGTTTGCCCGCCGCCTTCTGCGGAATCACCGGACTGAAACCTACCTATGGATTAGTCAGCGCACGCGGCGTGATTCCTCTTTCCTGGTCGCTCGACCACGTTGGACCTATGGCGCGCACCGCCGCCGATGTTGCGCTCATGCTTCAAGCCATTGCCGCTTACGATCCCCAGGATGTCGCCAGCCAGAAATTCCCTCCGGTTTACTATCCGTCAGCAATGGAAGAGAGTATCTCGTCGTTGCGTCTTGGGGTGGCGCGCGATTACTGGAATGAAGTTGATGGCGAAATTGCAGCAGCAGTCGACAGTGCCGTGGCTACTCTCAGCAAGCTCACATCCGGCGCTCAAGAAGTTGAACTGCCCACTGAGACTGATCGCACACTTGTCCGTTGCGAGGCGTATGCTTACCACCAAAAATTTTTGGCAGGAAGCGAAAAAGATTACAATCCCGAAACTTTGCGGCGCATCCGCAGCGGGTCCGACGTAACTGCCCCGCAATATATCCACGCACAGCATGAATTATTGCAACAACGCCGGCAGATTTTGCAGATGTTTGCACGCGTCGACCTCGTCATGACGCCAACAACGCCACTGCTCGCGCCTACATTTACTGAACTTCAGGCCGCGCCTGACCAGCTTCGCAACCAAGAAATGATCATGCTGCGGAATACGCGGCCCTTCAATGTCTATGGTCTTCCTTCACTCTCATTGAACTGTGGATTCTCGAAATCGGGTTTGCCAATAGGCCTGCAAATTATCGGAGCACCCGGAAATGAAGGCATAGTGCTGGCCCTGGCCCACGCCTACCAAAAACAGACTAATTGGCATAAGGAGAAACCGGCGCTCAAAAGCAATTAATGTCCTTCTACCCTAGGCACCACCGTGTCGCCAAACTAATGTGCGGGTAACAATTGCGGAGCTCTCGATGCCCATACCTATGCCGGGAGCACTCACGTTAATCACGATTTAATCATGCAATTTCAACCGACTCACGATCCCGGTTAACCACGGGAGTCCTTGTTTCAGCCAACCATCTAACAAAGCCATCGAGGAGATGAGTGGCATAAGGATCACGGCCGTATTCATGAAACCTAAAGGTTGTGACGAGTGCTTCCCCGTTTTTCCATTGAAAAGGAACGGCTAAAACCATGTTTTTGGCGAGCCATCCATACGTCACTCCCGCCAGCGCCTTCGGGAACTGCTCCGGCGGCACACCATCAATCACATAATGCGGAGCCACTCTGCTGGATTCAAAGCCCAGGATTTTGCCAAAATCAAGCTGATTGTATGGCGCCTGATCCGTCCGCACCCAGTTGAAATTGGAGAACCAGCGTCCATCCAGTTCACATCCGGCTCGCGCCAGTACTTTCAAAGGGCTATGTGGAGGAAGGCCGGCTTCTGAATCGAGCAGCAAAATTGCCCTTGCGCCAGCAGCAAGATGTTTTTCAGTCATCTCGTCCAACTGCGATGAAATAAGCATTGTGTCCGGTTGCAAACTGGAATCAAGCCGATAGCCGGCCTGCTGCAGGCTTTGTTTCAATTCGGGCATAGTCCCAAGCGGATCGTGAACTTGCAGACAAATTTCCTTCACCGGCTGCGGCTGCGGGAAGATGAACAATTGATAATCATTGCCAGCCAGCAATGCCCCTTGCCGAGTGCGTATCTCAATATGCAAATGTTGAGGCCCTGCAGAGGTGACATTGGGGGCATCAAAAGCAATTTTCTGTAGGGGCGTGACTGCCGCACTTTGGATGGTGTCTGATATTTCAAATTGGCCGCCTGCTCCAGATGCGGTCATCCATCGCACCCTCGCGCCTTTGAACTCACGGGTGCTGTAATGGGAAACAAGCGTTTGCAATTCAACTTTATCGCCACTCAGAAAATTCCGTTTCGGCATGTCCACCAGCACCAGGTCCGGATCCTGAAGCTTCTTCAGCTCTTGCGCAAACACTTTAGGATTGCGCCACATATCCAGAAGGCCATTTACCTCCCAGTGAATGTCTGTCATGCCAGTTATTACGTATCCCTGAATTTCTCCCTGGCGACGCATACTTTCGATTTCATGTTTAAGGGAAATAAACTGGTGCCACTGCGTCTCTTCAGCCAACGCATTGTAATCCTCAAAAAGAGTGTTGAAATGATATTGCTGGAAACGGTCCAGCAGGCCGGCCGGCCGCGTCACCTCACGACCGCCAAAATCTCGGTCAAACCACCACGGAGTTTCCTGCGGAAATTTGGGCAAACCCCAGTTTCCAAACTCAGAGATCAAGATCGGCTCCTTGCCGGTGCGTTCAGCATCGCCATAAGGGCTATAGGTCCACTCCGGACGGCTCGCTATGTCCGTGACGAACTTCTCCCATTTCTCCATCTGGTCAGGCATGGAATAGTAATTGTGAAAATCCTCAAGGTCGCTTTTGATATGGAAATTGCCCTCGCATGCGCTGTTATCAATTACCAGCCGTCCCAGCGGCCGAACACATTCCTTGATCCAGTTGAAAGTATTTTTGAGCCATGTGCGCTGTGTGGCGTCTTTCAAATCAATGCCCCAGGACTCATTCATCACCGTTTGAATCACGATGCAGGCATGATTCCAGTCT
>JBAVLE010000209.1:0-18734 GCA_049688735.1 Candidatus Angelobacter sp.
ACTTTCAACACGTCAAAGAAACTGGCAGTAACAAATAGCGCGCTCAGGCGGGCCGGGGCCTTCTGTCCGGTCAGGACCACGCTCGAATACTCATAGGTGGTCATCTGCTCAAAGGTCTGGCTTTGGCTTCGCCAGTCAAGAAAGTTATCGGGCGAAACAACGTTATGCATGTCGCCGCGGCGCGCGTCAGTCTCCCAGATCTGTACCAGACGGTCAGGTTGCGGATACGGCAGCGGCCGCAGCAGCACCGTGTTGAGCACGCTGAACATCACGGTGTTGGCGCTCATGCCCAGCGCCAGCGTAAGCACGGCAGCCACGGCAAAGCCCGGCGACTTGCGCAGCAGGCGCACAGCGTAACGGAAATCGTGGTAAAGAGTTTCCATGAGTCCTCAACTCTGAACGCGTAGTTTAGCCGGGATTGCAGGAAATCGCTTGGATAAATTAGCGAGGTTGGCAGTTCTGTGTAGGTTCGTGGAGTGAGTCTGAGCAGGCGAGGGCGCCTGCGGTCCACACAAATTTCGTTGGATACTCGGCCCGCACAGCCGAGGGCGGCTGTGCCACATGGAGTGCCTGTGCCACATGAGCGCCGCGAAAAGTTGCGGTACATGTCCAAGATCGCGGCGATTTTCGTAAAGACTGATAATACGCACTTGAATTACATTTCAGCGATTTCGAACCTGCAGAGCGCGGGCTTCTAAATCTTTCCAGGTCTGCTGTTTGCATTTTTTCACAATGCAGATTCTTATCGGACATGGCCAGTGTCCTATTTCGCTATTGATTCGTGGCGTAAATCTGTACTAAGCTCGATTACTTTCGCCTAATTCAGATTTGGAGCAGTGTCTAGTGTCTGAGGAAAAGGCGGGAAAGAAGACCTGAGCCATGGCGCATGAGGAAGCAGTATTCAGCAATCAGCATTCAGCGGTCAGCAAAAATCAAAATCAACACCAAAACCCAAACCAAAGACCCTTTACCACAGAGGACACAGAGAGCACAGAGAAAGGCCAAACCACGACTCAGCAGCGGGCCGAAGCCCTGGCGCTCAAGCTGGCGCAGACCTATGAAGAGTTGACGAGGCTGTTGGAGCGGAATCCGGGGGTGAAGCGGCAGATCGCGGAGGGCGAGGCGAAGGAAGACAAGGTTTACCAGAAGCTGAAACAGCGGCTGAAGATGGCGGACATGGCTCCGCGCTGCCAATGGGTGAAGCAGGACGGAACGGCATGCCGGTCACCGCAGATGAAGCGGCACATCTATTGTTTTGCTCACAAGCAGATGGCGGAGGCCAGGACGCTGTTGCTGCTGCTACCGCCGCCGGAAGACGCCAACGCGATCCAGGTTGGGTTGATGCGGATACAGAAGGCAATGATTGAGGACACGATCTCAACGAAGAAGGCCGGGCTGTTGCTGTATTCCATGCAACTGGCGCTTACGAACGTGGGGCAGACGACGTTTGGCAAGGCGAAGGACGAAGAGATGGTGCGGGAGACGGTAGATGAGGAAGAAGCACTCAGAGAAGAAGCACGCAGCAGCCGGTACTCAGTATTCAGCGAGAAGCAAACACCTACCACGGAGACACAGAGACACGGAGAAGATCCTGAGGAAGAGAAAAACTTACCGCTGATCAACGCGGACGAGCGCGGATTAGAACACAGGCCCAAGCCGGTTGAATGGAAGCCTACGCCGGATATGTACAGGATGGACACGCCGGAAGGGAGAGAGGCGTACGAGGCGAGATTTGGAGTGAAGATCGGGGCATCGGGAGATCGGGACATCGCGACATTAAATCGACGGGGACATCTGGCGATCGGAACACCGCCGAGGGCGGCGGTGCCACATGAGCATGGTGGGACATACGATCCTTGTCAGATGCACGCCAATCAGGGATGACATGGGTTGAGGTGGGATATGAAGGGAGGGGGGGGCGGATCGCCGGAATCGGGAAGCAAAATCTTACCGCTGATCAGCGCTGATGACACTGATCGAAAAAAATCGGGACATCTGGGGATCGGGACATTGGAAAAACAAATCACCACTGACTAACGCTGATGACACTGATCGGAAAGAGCTGCCCAGGCGGCAGGGAATAAGTTCTTTGACAATTCGGGACGAATGACTGGAGCCAGATCTGAAGGTGGTATGTGTATCAGCTGTCCCGCTAGCTCGGGAACGCTACGCGTTTTCAGTGTGTAGCGGCGATGGCCTGCCAACGCAGCTCTGTGGAGAATTAGCGGGGCTGCGGTGGCTCGGATGCAGGAACTGTGTGCGCTCTTCTTCCAGTCGCAGGAGCTCGAGATGGACGCGGGTCTGGTCCCAGCCCAGCGCGCTGCCGATTTTTGTGGCGGCTTCTCGGCTGCAATCTTCTGACCAGCATGCTCCCAGCGCCACGGGCACGCGACGCAGAAGAATATCGCCCAGCGTGACGGCGGCTTCATGCGCCACGGCTTCAACCGCTTCAGCGACGAGATGGCAGCTATGCTGACAGAGCGGTTCGCGCAGGCGTTCATCGAGTGACGCGGCGTGAGCAATGGCCAGAGCGTGGCGGCCATGCCATTCCGCAATCGCTTGCGCGCAGCCTTCAGGAATTTTGGCTTTGCAGGCCACCGCATGCGCCCATTGCCGAACGGTAGCTTCAACGTCCTCTTCACCGGCGGGTGAAGCAAAGACGTTTACCGGTTCCGGTATGTCAACGCCGAGTGTGCGCACTACGTCGCGCGCAAGGCTGGCTGCCGTGGTGAGCTTGCCGCCGATGACGGATATCAGTCCCGCAGCGCCGTCATCGGTATGGTCATGCAGCAGATGTTTGCGCGTAATTGCAGATGACGCTTTGCCCGGCGCAAACGGCAGAGGACGGATTCCGGCAAAGCTGTAACGAATATCTGCGGGCGTAAGGCCGGAGTGAGGAAAGAGTCGCGTAAAACTTTGGAAAAGATAATCACGCTCCTGCGCGCTGGGCTGCGGATTATCCGGCACATTCGAGTCGGCCACTTCACTGGTGCCGACAAGGAGTTGATCATTCCACGGAATAACAAAAATCGGGCGACCGTCGATGGCTTCACTGTAAATGGCTTGCGGCGGAGCGCCGGCAAACTTGGGCAGCACCAGATGCGATCCGCGCACGCCGCCGATCATGCGCGGCGTTGCAATGCCGGAAGCACCAATTACCGCGTCCGCCCACGGGCCTGTGGCATTCACAACATTCTTGGCTCGGACAAAATATTCCTGTCCGGAAATCAGGTCGCGCAGCCGTGCTCCGGTGACGCGACCGGTTTTCTGGGAACCGCCTTCGCGGGAAATTTCCAGCAATTTGGTGTGATTGCAGACCACGGCTCCGGCGGCCATACTCTCCGCCAGCCATTCTGCCACCAGACGTTCGGGAAATTCGCATTGCGCGTCTTCATACGCGTAGATCGACCATTCATTGCCTTTGTCGAGCTGGCGTTCAAATGCGCTGAGGTCACCGCAGCACTCGCGCTTGCCGCCGGCCCAGCGATGGTAGAACCACAATCCGGTGCGGATGGAAAGGGAACTGCGAAGAAACGAATGAGATTTTTTGGGCAGCGCCAACAGAAATTGCAAAGGACGCACCAGGTGCGGCGACTGCGTCAGCAAGCGTTCACGTTCGCGCAGCGATTCACGCACCAGCCCGATCTCTGCATGCTCCAGGTAGCGCAGGCCGCCGTGAATGATTCGAGTAGAACGGCTGGTAGTGCCGGAGGAAAAATCGTTTTGCTCAACCAGCAGCGTGCGCTTGCTCCATTGCGCACACTCGCGCGCAATGGCAACGCCGTTAATGCCGCCGCCAATCACCAGAACGTCAAAGCTCTGGTCTTTGGGTTCGATTGAGCTACTCACGTTCATCTCTATTTAGATGCTTTTTCAGGGAAACAACAACATTACTTCCGAATACACATTAGAGGAATCTAAAGGTAACAGGAAAATGAGCTTTCTAAAGGACTTAGGGCCGCACTTGCGAAAGTACGGCGTGTGTTGTGCCCCACAATTCGGGATCAATCTCCGGAAAGACGGAGTCGCGCAGCTCAATTGCTTCCAGTTCTTTCAGTTTTTCTGGGGAAATCTGACGAGTCCCTTCAAAGCGACGCCACGTATCCAGCAAGGCGCGGAACTGTTCCAGATGAGTATTGAAGCGCTTTTCCGCGTAGTCACGAGCGGCTTTGGTAGTGATCAAAAACTGCCAGTCAGAAGATTCCAGCAACAGTTGTTCGCGGCAAATCTGCTTTACCAGCCGCGTAGCCGTTTCATCGCCGCGCCACACATCGCTGCGGATCATCTGCTGTACTGCCAGCTCAGCGGCGTAAATATGCTTCCACGTCCATGCTGTGTCGTCATTGAGCCAGACGCTGTTATTGCTCTCCGCGCCCCACGATCCTTCCGGCAGGGCCACATACGCGGTTGGCGGAAATTGATCAAGATAGTCAGTGCAGGAAATCAGCTTCACTCGCGATTCCGGCTTGCCGAATTCCAGCGCTACGTTCTTCAGCCATTCCGGACCTTCAAACCACCAGTGCCCAAAAAGCTCTGCATCAAACGGCGCAGTCAGGATGGAAGCAGCAGCACCATTTTTGCCGTAACGCTCCAGCGTTTCTGTGGTGATGCGGACAAAATGTTTGGCGTGCTCGCGCGTACGCTCCAGCGCAATTGCAGGATCATATGGCTGCTTCAGGCCCAGATCAGTTTTTGCGCCGGTAATCCTCCAGTAGCGATTCCCGCCGGGCCAGCGCTTTTTGTGGAACTCCAGATAATTTGCATCGCCGGGATATCCCTGGTCGCCGCTCCACACCTGCACGCTGGTGCGGGGATCGCGAGTGAAAAATGCTACTTGCGCCTCGCGGTCCGGACCATCCGCATAATACGGGCGGTAAAAATTTTTATGCGGAGGCTCTTCCACAAACTCCAGGGCTCGGGGAATTCCGCCCGCCAGCAATTGATACGGAGTGAAACGCGTAGAGCTGTCCACCAGGTGCGTATCGACGTAAAAGAATTGAATTCCGTGCTCCGCCAGAATCTGCTCCACGCCTTCACGATAAAACGGTTTAGACGGACGCGAAGAGCCGTCCGGCGGAACGGGAAACTGCCACATTCCTGCCGGTCGATAGCCGCATTCCGGCAGCCATATGCCGCGCGGCTTGCGGCCAAAAAATCGTTCATGCGTTTCCACGCCAGTCTTTACCTGCGCATGGATGGAAGAATCTGTTCCCAGCAGCGGAAAATAACCATGCGTAGCGCCGCAGGTAATAATTTCAATTGCGCCGGAATCATAAAAATGCTGGAACCCGCGGATGATATTCGAGCCAAGCTCATCGAATTGGCGCAGTGCCTGCTCATAAAAATGCCGCCAGAAATGCGCGACGTTCACCATGTGAGGATCGTTTTGCAGCGTGAAATCGTCAGCGTCTTTGTGCGCGGCTTTGATCTTCCGCAGCAGGTATTTCGGAAATTCGTCCTTGAATTCGGGATGCGAAAGCTGCTCCAGCAGAATGGGAGAGAGATTCACGTTCGCCTGCAACGCCAGCCCTTGCTGCTCAAGCTCGCCAAAAACCCGCAACAATGGAAGATAGGTTTCAGCTGCGGCTTCATGCAGCCATTCCATTCCATGCGGCCACGTACCATGGTTGACCACATAAGGAAGATGGGAATGCAAAGCAAACGTCACATAGCCCAACGATTTGTTATCGGCAACTTTTGGAGTCATGAGGGAATCGGCGGCCCAAATCAAAGGATTACCAGAGCGCACGCCTCTCTAAGTGAGATGCAGAACAGAAACCTAAGTTTCAAGTTTACTACAAGTAGTCTGAGTGAGCTGTTCTGCACACTTCCGGTTGGGGCAGTTCGCGGCAGCGCTCACGAGGTGAGCGCAGAAGGGGAAGTATTGATTCCAGAGGGCTTTCAGGCCCTTACGTCTGTGCGATCTTAAAGGTAAGCGGCGCTGGCGGCGCTTCCTTCTCCTGCTTTTCTGATGCCAGCAGATTGGTGACAGAATCGCTCAGGCTTACGCAGTTGCAGCCACGGCGCTTGGATTCATACAGTGCTTCATCCGCATAGCGCAGCAAGATTTCTGGAGTAAGCACGCCATCCTGGGAGAAAGAGATGCCGAATGACGCAGTGACTTTGCCAAGAGAGTGTCCTGCATGTTGCAGGTCCAGCTTGGCGATGGCATCGCGCACCTGTTCCGCGCGATCGTTCACGCTTTCAAGGGAAGTGTCTGGCAATACCACCAGGAACTCTTCTCCACCGTAGCGGCAGACAATATCTTCCGTACGCACAGAGCGGCGAAGCATGGCAGCCACTTCTTTTAATACAATGTCGCCAGCCGTGTGGCCAAAGCTGTCATTGAACATCTTGAATTTGTCGATATCCGCCATGATCACGCCAAGACCTGTGTGGTGGCGTCCGGAGCGATGCAGTTCCTGCTCCAACGTAGCTTCCAGAAAGCGGCGATTGTAAAGACCAGTAAGCGGATCACGGATTGACTGATCGTGCAGTTTTTCGCGCAGGCGAAGATTGGCCAGGCGCAACGCCGCATATTCACCCGCTTGCTGGATCATTGCCAGACGCGAAGCGGAAAGCTGGTCAGAACTTTCAGTGCTGATGTGCAGAATTCCCAGAGTTTCACCCAGCGCGGCCAAAGGCAGGCAAACATATGCTTCAGGGATACTCCCGCTGAAGTGCCGGCAGGTAAGCCCACGTGAAGTTTCTACTTGAAGATGCAACCGACCCCCGCGGATCGCGCAGCAATCTTCCGGTGAAAGGATGCGTTGCGTGGGGCTTAAGGAATCGCCCCAGCTCGACATTACTCCCATCAAATTGCGCGAACTGTCAATGGCGAACACCGCGCCGGCGCTGCCCGGGATGAATTTCTGTGCATAGCCGCCCAAAACTCCATAGGCCTCGGGCGCGTCTACGCAAATCTGCAGGTTTGCCTGCAACTCGTTCAGCAGCTTGCCGCTCTCAGTTTCAATCTGGAGCTGCTGGAGCGAGCCTTCCAGTCGGGTTTGTGAATGCAAGGCCAATTGCTCCGCGATGCGGAGCTTTTTGGATTCCCTGAGGACCAGCACGAACACAAACGCCATCAGTGCGCTGAAAACGAGAACGCGGACTGAGACGCTGCGTTCCACTTCCTCGGCGCGCGCCTGGGTCGCGAGATTACGCTCGCGCAGAAGAGTTTCCTGCTCATCCTTAAATTTTTGCACCGCGTTGCGCACGCGGTCCTGCTTAAAATCGGTGGCCGGGCTATGATAGATCAGCAGCGTCTTGTTGGTGCGCAGGTTGTCGCTCAGCTGCTTCAATTCGTCCGTGATCATTACCTGAAGCAGCCTGACGCGCTCCGCCTGCGCGGGATCGTCGCGAGTAAGATCTTCAACTCGTGCAACTCGTTTCCATATTTGCTTCGAGGATTCAGCAAACGTGTCCAAATCCTGTTGTTCCGGCGTCAGGATGTAGTGGAGCCAGGCTTCGCGTGCGTCTCCCAAGCCGTCTTGAATCGCATCCATTTCATAGAGCACCTGGTGCGTGTGCTCAACGTATGCCTGCGAGCTAAGCAACTCGCGCGTGCGAGAAAAGCTGTCCCAGGCCATCGCCACAAGAAATGCAACGATCAGGACAAAGGCAAATGGTAGCAGTCTGCGGGCGTCTAGTACGCTTTGCAGCGCGTTCTTGCCGCTATTTTTTAATAGAAAACGCATGGGCTGTTAGACCCCGGAAGTGTGGATTATTGGGGAAATCGCCGCAATGATAGCATTAGTTTCATGACAACGGGCGCGAAATTTGAACGTGCTAAGGCAATTATGGCTAGGTTACGGGCGCCCGGCGGCTGCCCCTGGGACCGTGAGCAAACTTTTGACACCATTAAGAGGTATACCTTAGAAGAAACGTACGAAGTTCTGGAAGCTATTGATAACAGGGACTGGAAAGAGCTTACCGGCGAACTGGGTGACTTGTTGTTGCAAGTGCTTTTTTACGCGGAGATGGCGGAAGAACAAGGCTCATTTACGATCGATGATGTGCTTGATGCTCTCAGCAACAAGCTGGTTTATCGGCATCCGCACGTGTTTGGCGACACAAAAGCAGATAATTCTGCCCAGGTTCTTAAGAATTGGGAAGTATTGAAGGCTGAAGAAAAGCGCAAAAATTTGCTGAATAACGGCGAAAATTTGCAGACCAGCCCGGCTCTGCTTCTGGAGGGTGTTTCTTCCAGGATGCCGGCCCTGCAGGAAGCCCACAAGATCAGTTCCAAAGCCGCGCATGTGGGCTTTGACTGGCCGGAAGTGCAAGGCCTGTTTGAAAAACTTACGGAAGAAACGCGTGAACTCCAGGAACATCTTGCAGGCTTGCCGTCCGATGGTTCGCGTTCATCTTCCAAACCTGAAATTCCCGCCTCGTTGCGTGAGCATGTGGAAGGTGAAGTCGGCGATCTTTTTTTTGTGCTCGTGAATATTGCCCGCTATCTTTCCGTCGATCCGGAATCCGCTCTGCGCAAAACCAACAGAAAATTCCGTCGCCGCTTTGGCTGGATGGAACAGCAGTTACGTGAGCAGGGTCGAACATTGGAACAAGCTACGCTGGAAGAGATGGAGAGCCTATGGCAGCAGGCCAAGACGCTGGAGGTAGAGAAGCCTTGAGCGTCGCCGAGCACGGGACGGAACAAATCACCATCCGCAAATGCGTGGGCATCGATGAACTCAATGCCTGCGTCGCCTTGCAAAAAGAAGTCTGGAATTTCAGTGACCTGGATCTGATTCCCCTGCGCATGTTCGTTGTCAGCCAGAAAATTGGCGGCCAGACCATTGGAGCTTTCCATGACGACGATCTTGTCGGCTTTGCATTTTCTATCCCCGGCAGCCGCGCCGGGCACGCCTATCTGCATTCGCACATGCTGGCGGTGCGCGACTCCTTTCGCAATCGTGGCCTTGGCCGCAAGTTGAAATTGGCGCAGCGCGATGACGCCATCCAGCAAGGCTTTGAATTGCTGGAGTGGACTTTTGATCCGCTGGAAATCAAGAACGCACACCTTAACTTATCTCGGCTCGGCGCCATCGCGCGCCGCTATAGCGTGAACCATTACGGGCATTCGTCGTCGCCGCTGCAAGGCGGCCTGCCTACTGACCGATTGGTCGCGGAATGGTGGCTTAAGTCAAAACGTGTGATCAATCTTTTGGATAAGAAACAGCCGCCGCAATTCAAGGTCCAGAAAAAAATTGAAGTTCCGGCGCAGGTGTATGCCTGGAAAGCTTCGCCTGAACAAAGACCTAAGGCAGCCGAGGTACAAAAGCGCAACCGGCAGGATTTCCTTTCATCGTTCTCAGCGGGGTTGGCCGCATTAGGTTACGAGCGCGACGCGAACGATAACGGTTCGTTCCTGCTGGGACATTGGGATGAGGATTGGTCGTATGCATCGAGGGAAGAAGAATAAGAATCTGGCAATAGCTGCCGGATTTTTTCTACAATCTCGAACCCGCAGCGCGAATAGCCGTTGTGTTTTTCAAAATCTGAGGAGCGGGTGGGGGAACCCTAAAGTCGCCATGATGCTGGGAAATCGAGTAAAACGAAAATAATTCGCGTGTTTTCGCGTGCATTCGCGGCCAAGTTCCTGATCTGCACTGATCTGAGAAAATCTGCGGCAAAGAGGTTTTTGCCAATTGCTCAAAGGAGTTCCGTTGAAAGTTGAAGCCATTACCCTACGCGAAATCCATATGCCGCTGGTCCATTTTTTTGAGACTAGCTTTGGCCGCACCACGGAGCGCCGCATCCTTCTGCTGACGATTCATACGGACGGGCCGGAAGGTTGGGGAGAATGCGTGGCCGGCGAAGACCCGTTCTACAGTGAAGAATCAATTGATACGGCGTGGTATGCCACCGAGCGCTATCTTGCTCCGGCGCTCTTGGGAAAAACGATTGACCGGGCGAGCGATGCGGTTGCGTTGTTCGGCAAAGTCCGCGGTCATCGCATGGCCAAAGGTGCAGTCGAGAATGCCTTGTGGGATGCGGAAGCTCAGGCGCGCGACGTCCCGCTGTGGCAACTGCTGGGCGGAACGCAAAAAGAGATTCCCTGCGGCGTCTCCATTGGGATTCAAAACTCGCATGAACAACTGCTGGAAAAAATTGAAACTGAACTGAACGCCGGTTATCGTCGCATCAAGGTAAAGTGCAAACCGGGCTGGGACGTTGAAGTCTTCGAAAAGATCCGCGCTCGTTGGCCTGAAATCGTGCTCAGTTGTGACGCCAACTCAGCGTACACGCTCGACCAGGTTGACCATTTGAAGAAGTTTGATGCCTTCAATCTGCTGATGATCGAGCAGCCGCTATGGCATGATGATTTTTATTTTCATGCCCGCCTGCAAAAACAACTCAAGTCCAGCATTTGTTTGGATGAAGCGATTCATGGCTGGCGCGACGCTCAAGCCGCGCTGGAACTGGGCGCGTGCAAGATCATTAACATCAAAGTTGGCCGCGTCGGCGGCTTTAGTGAAGCCATTGCCGTTCACAACGTGACCCATCGCGGAGGTATTCCCGTATGGTGCGGCGGCATGCTGGAAACCGGCATCGGCCGCTCTCACAATATCGCGCTCTCCACCCTGCCAAATTTCACACTGCCCGGCGATGTTTCAGCTTCAAAGCGCTACTGGAAAGAAGACATTATCGATCCGGCGGTGGAAGTGTCGGCGCAAGGATTTATTACAGTCCCGCAGACGCCTGGGAGGGGATTCAAAATCAAAACTGACTTGATCGAAAAACTGACGGTGAGAGAAAAAATTTTAAAAGCCTAATTCGCCGCCGATTTCGCGGACAAACGCAGATCAAGTAGTAGTTTGAATTCTAATTACCTTCGCATTCCGGTTCTTTCTTCAGCTCTCCGCATCCTCCGAAACTTCTATTTGTTTTCTGGGTGGAGGTTCAACTTGACTGCTATCTTTGCTTTTGAGTTTTGTCCGTGTCTCCGCGCCTCCGTGGTAGATGTTTCTTCTGGTTGCGGCTCCTTAAATCTGCGCTCAGCGTAAATCTACGGCGAAAGCACTTATCCGTTTCGTAAAGCTTCGTTCGGATCTACCTCCGTTGCCCGTCGTGCAGGCAGGTAGCTGGCCACAAGAGAAATCAACAGGAACACCACCGGAGCTAAGACAAACGTAGTCAAATCGCGTGCGCTGATTTTGTACAACAATCCTGAGAGCGTGCTGGCCATTACCCAGCTCAGGGCCAGAGAAATCACCAGACCGATGGCAATTCCAATCACGGCAAGTTTCAGGCCATAGCCCACGACCATGCGCAGAATGTCAGCCTTCTCCGCACCTAAAGCAAGGCGAATTCCCAGCTCCTGGCGGCGCTGGGCCACGGAATACGCCAGCACGCCATAAATGCCGATGATCGCCAGCAGCAGCGCCACCGCTGAGAGCACTCCCAGCAACGTCAAGAACAGCCGCGGATCAGCACGTGAGCTCTCCATCAGTTCGTTTACCGTTTGGATATTCGTAACCGGCTGGTCAGAATCAACAGCAGATACTTGCGCCCGGATAGCAGAGACCATTCCATGCGGCTCGCTCGCTGTACGCACCAGCAAGTTCATGTTTCCCCACGGCAGTTGTGAGAACGGAAAATAGAGCTGTACCGCGGGGTCCAGAGCGAGGCCGCGATTGTGAACATCGGTCGCGACTCCCACAACTTCAGAAGCCGCCTGGCGTCCCAGGATGATGTGCTTGCCAATAGGATTTTGATTCGGCCAGTAACGGCGTGCCAGCGCTTGGTTCACAATCAGTACGTTGGGAGCGCCGGCCTTATCAGCCTCCGTGAATTCTCTGCCGGCCAGCAAGGGGACGCGCATGGTCTTGAACCATGCCGGACTGATGGCCTCAATAATGATGAACGGGCGCTCGGCCAGTGGAACTTCTGGCTGGCCTTCCGGCAGCACCGGCGTAATGCGCTTGGGAACCAGCGGCAAGGCCGCCGAAATAGCGCTGGAGCGCACTCCGGGAAGCGTAGAGACGCGTCGCAGGAGGTCGTCAAAGAATGCGACTTGCTTCTGCGCGTCTGCGTATTTCACCGTCGGCAGAGAGATGTTCATCGTGAGAACGTTGTGCGGATCAAATCCAGGATCAACATGCAGCAACCGTGAAAAGCTTCTTATCAGCAGTCCCGCCGCAATCAGCAGAATCAGGGAGAGCGTTACCTGCCCCACCACTAGCAAGCCCCGAAGCTGCATGCTGCTGTGGCCGCCTGTGGAACCACGGCCTTCATCGCGCAGGGTTTGGTTTACGTTTGTCCTGGAGAGATGCAGCGCGGGAAAGATGCCGAAGAGAATCCCGGTAAGCACCGAGATCGCCACCATGAAAAGAAGCACACGCGCGTCCATGTCGATGGGAATTCCGCGCGGCAGCGCATTATCGGCCAGCGAGGTGAAGTACCGGGTTGCAGCCCAGCTCAAGCCCAGCCCCAGCAATCCTCCAAGGAAAGCCAGGAGCACACTTTCAGTCAGCAGTTGAGCAATCAGGACGCTGCGTTGCGCTCCCAACGCCGCTCGAACTGCAATCTCTTTTCTCCGCGACAACGCGCGTGAGAGCAGCAAGCTGGCAACATTCGCGCAGGCAATCAGTAACACCACGCCCACAGCGATCGACAAGATCAACAGCTTGCCCCGAATGTTGGCAACCACCGAGTCCTGTAAATCAGTGACAACCATTGAGAGACCGGGCTTGGCGTCAGGAGCGCCCGGATTATCTTTTTGAAATTGCTGATCGAGTACAGTTAATTCCGCCGCAGCGCGCTCCCGTGAAATACCGGGGCGCAAGCGCGCAATGATGCTGAGATACCCAACGCCCTGGCGCAGCCTTTGCGTGGTAAAAAGCGAGTGCTCAAAATATCGCGGGCTCCAAATATCGGCCGGTGCAAGGAAAGGGAATTGAACGTTGGCGGGCAACATTCCAATGATGTTGTAGGGATTGCCGTCCAGTGCCACAGTCTGAGTCAGGATGTTGGGATCGCCGCCGAACCGTGTATGCCAGAGAGAGTCACTGATTACGATGACAGGTTTGCCGGAAGACTGTCCTTCATCCGGGCGGAAGAAGCGGCCTAGCTGCGGCTTGACTCCCAGAACATCAAAAAAATTTGCTGAGACCCTTGCCGATGGCACTTGCAGCGGCTCGCCCTGTCCTGTGAGATTGAAATTGTCATTGGCTGCCGCTACCACGCCAGAGAATGACTGGCTGTGATCATGGATACTGTCAAACCGGTTCAAGCTGCAACAGTGCGATTGGCCATCCTTGCTTTGCACGTCCACGGAGATGAGTTGTTGCGGTGAGTTATAAGGCAGCGCTTTCAGCAACACAGAACTCGTAATGGTGAAAATCGCGGTGTTGCCCCCAATGCCCAGTGCCAGCGTAAAGATTGCAGCAACTGCAAAGCCCGGATTCTTGCGCAGCATACGCACGCCAAAGCGGAGATCTTGCAGGAATGAGTGCATAGAGTTTCCATTATAGGACGTCTGATTACGGCAAAAAGTAATCGCCTGGATCGCTGCTTTGCTCTTCTTAACACCATCACGCTTACTTCGGCGGCTGCTCATCGTTACTTGCAGGCATTGGCGGATGGAGATCTTTGCGCACAAACATCACCAGCGTATTGCCGGGACGAAGATCATGTGTGCTGTACTCGCGATACTCTTTCCCTAGCTGGCGCTCCACCTCGGGAACTTGCGGCTTCAACGCGATCACAATGGGCTCTGATGTATCCACAATATGTCCCCAATACCCCACATGGGTGTATTCGCGCAGATACCACGGAAGCGGCCAATGTTCCGGCGATACTACGGTGATCCCAATGTCCTTCTTCGCCGGATTCGCCGCTGCAATCGCGTCAATTTCATTTACCAGCCCAAGGAAATCTCGTTTTGTGTGGGCGTATATGTACGCGTAAGAGTCATTGTCGTAATTGACGAAACTGATGTCGATTGCCTGGTAAAGAGAAAAACAAATCGCCGCTCCGGCAATGATCACCGTAATGGCGCGAGTGCCCGGCTGGTAGGCTTGGCCGACCAGGTCTCCTGCCATGATGATGAGTGGCAGAATAATGCTCAGCGTTAGCCACGGCGTTTTATAAGGAACAAGAGAGTACGCCGCAAAAATTCCAATCGACCAAAAAGCGCAAAAAACCGTGAGATAGCTGCGCGCGCGGATGAGGGCCACCACGGTTCCAAGCGATCCCAGCAACAGGACCGGCGCTTCTTCTTGCCACAGCCAGGAAAAATACGTTGACCATTCACGGTTATAGATCCCCGTTCGTCCTGTTTTGGTCCAATAGGTAAACGTCAGCACCGAGTCCAGAATTCCCCTGGGATTTGTGAAAAAAGATGAGTAGAGCAGGATCGCTATGGCCACGAAAAGCGCAGCAGCTAGCAGGTAGAGCTTTCTCGCGTCGCCGCTCGCAATACGCTCCGGCAGCAGTGGCGGTATTTCATCTGCACGATTTCGCAACCGCAAAAAAATCCTCGTGCAGGGAATCGCAATGAGCCAGACCGCCGCCGTGATGATCCAGGTTTCTTTGGTAGCAAATAGCATTGCCGCAGAAGCGGAAGCCAGCATCAGGTAACGCGGCTTCCCTGTATCCCTATACCAGAGCCACGCCACGATCACGCCTAAAGAGAAAAACACGAACAGGATTTCATGGATGAAATAGCGCGAGAAGAAAACAAAGCCGGGTGAGATAGTAGCGAACGCAGCGGCGGCAAGTGAAGCCGCAAACCCTAAAAATCGGCCCAGGCAGAGCATAAGCCATACCACACCGACGCCAAAGGAAGCTGTTACAAACCGGATAACAAACGTGCTGAGCCCGTGTCCCCAGTGAAACACATTGTTGATGGCGGTTGGAATTACCGCCAAATAATAGAGCGATGGACCATGATAGTTGCTGGGATCGTAGTGGTAATAGCCGGTGCGGAAGAGGTTGACCAGAAAAAGGCCATTCACGCCTTCGTCGTGATGCAAGGGTTTTTGCGTGAGGTAAATCAGGCGTAGCAAAGAAGCCGCCAGCAGAATGGCCAAGCTGCCCCACCACCAGATATCTCGCGAAGACCCCACCAATTCCTGCAGGACAACAGGAGTATTCGCTCGCGTTTGCGACCTGCGCTTGCGGGCCTTGGCGGGAAGCTGTGTCATCCGTGCGGTCATTCTAAACGCGGATCATCGAAGTCAGGAATTGGGAAACTCAGGAACTGGAAACCTCTTCAGAATGCTGTTCCCGCAAGCTTTCCGCAACGTCGATGAACTCCTGGCTTACGTAACGCGTTTTGGATACGGCGTCAGCAATAGGAACGGAACTGATGTCGTTGCCCTTGAGCGCTACCATGCGCCCAAACTTCCCTTGATGCACCAGATCAATCGCTCCAATGCCATAACGCGTCGCCAGCATCCGATCAAAAGCGGTTGGTGATCCGCCGCGCTGGATATGGCCAAGCACCACGGCGCGCGTTTCGAAACCAGTGCGTGCCTCAATCTCGGCCGCCAGCGTGTTGCCGATGCCGCCCAGACGCACATGCCCAAACTCATCCGTCTTTCTACGCTCGTTATCGGGAGTGCGAGTTGCAAGCTTTGCGCCTTCCGCCACCACAATAATGCTGAAGTAGCGTCCGCGGTCGTGCCTGTTCTTGATGGTCTCAGCAATTTCCTGAATATCAAACGGCTGCTCAGGAATCAGGATTACGTCGGCTCCTCCGGCGACTCCGCTGTAAATGGCGATCCATCCAGCTTCGCGCCCCATTACTTCCACCACAATCACGCGATTGTGGGCTTCCGCTGTTGTATGAACGCGATCAATGGCTTCCGTGGCAATGCTCACCGCCGTATCAAAGCCAAAACAGAGATCGGTGCCCGTAAGGTCATTATCAATGGTCTTGGGGACGGCCACCACTTTCACGCCGCGATCATAAAGCTTCAATGAAACTGACTGCGTGTCGTCGCCGCCCAGCGCAATTAGCGCTTCAACGCCATTCTTCCTTAGATTTTCAATGCACCGCTCCATGCCATTTTCTTTCTTGGATGGATTTGTCCTCGACGTGCGCAGAATCGTGCCACCCTGCGGCAGAATTCCTTTCACTGCTTCCAGGTCGAGCGGGCGCGTGATGTTTTCCAGCACGCCGCGCCAGCCTTCCATAAAGCCAACGAACTGGTCCTGATGATGAAAAATTCCCTTGCGAACAATAGCGCGGATAACCGCGTTCAGCCCCGGACAATCGCCGCCTCCGGTAAGAATGCCAATCTTCATTTTTTACCTCACTTACTTTGGTCCCCAATTTGATACACGCGATACGCGCCGGTCTGCGTCAGCGTCTTGTACCTTGACCAGAATTGCTCATTTATCTTGAACGACGCAAGTTCCATCGGTCCGACAAGCACGTAATCCACTTTGTACTTCCGCAACAGTGCGTCTGCTTCGGGCGCTCCTGAATAGATGCGTTGAATATCAGCGCTACGTTCAGAATAATCCAGTCCGCGCGACCACATCCAACCGGGGTAACCCAGCAGAGAACGCCTACCAGTTAAGAATACCGGAGAATTGTAGGTTGGTGCATGCAAGACCAACGCGCGGGGAGCGGTTTGGGCAGAAATCACTTTAGCGGTGGCGACTCCCTGCGCGTCAAATTCCTCGTATTCAGATGCTTCAGAGACCACCCGCAGTACGTCTAGGGCGCCTGCCAGAAGCAGAGTAGCCAGCACGACTGGCGCGAGCCAGCGGATGAGCGAACGTTGCTGCCACCATCGCGCCAGCAGCCATGCAACAAGCGGGGCGGAAGCAACATACCACAGGAAAAGCACCTTGATATTGTCCCACACCCAGGGCGCTACTTTGATCAGGTTGGGGATGAAGAAACAAAATATAAAAGGGATATAAAACTTAAGCACCCGTTCCGGCAGTTTGAGGGTGCCGCGACGCCATGCCAGGGAAAAGACCAGCAGCGGAATAAACAACCCGGTGTTTACAAACCAGAACCAGATCACGTTGTGCTGGCCGTGGTCCCATCCCGGCTGCCAGCCCAGATAGCTTCGGGTGTTCACGCCGCCGGTATTCGCCAGCCACAAAATTTCAGGTGCGGAGACCATAAGCGCAACCACGAAAAAATAAAGCCAGCTTTTCCATGCGGAGTGGAAGATCACAAGAAGGCAAGCAGCGACAGCCATCACTACGAGAAAAGTATGCGCGTGAATAAGAGGAAGCAGTCCAGCGCAGAGTCCGGCAGCCAGCATGCGCCGAAGATAGAAGTTTGGCGGATCAGGTTGCAGAAACACGTTTGCGGCCTTACGGGAATGTTTGCGGCGGGATTTCGAAGCTTTTGCGCTAATACTGGTTTTTTGTTCAAGCGCCGATGTGGCAGTTGTCTCCGCGTCTGAAGGTGCTGCGTCCTCCTGCTGCGATATGGCGAGCCACCATTGGCAGAAGATGGTAATGGCCAGCGGCATGCCGAAGAGAATGCTGCGCTGCGGCACAAACAACGTAGTCAGAGAATTTCCCCAGCGCAAAATACTATTAGGAACAATCGTGTAGTCGTGCTGGAGATTGCTCAGCGTGGCAAAGAAGCCATCGCTGCTGCTTTCAGAGAAAAGCAGGCACCATCCCAGACCTCCGCTGAAAAGTACCAGCAGCGGCGCAATAACTCCGGCAAGCCGGTTGCGCGTGAACAGAATCGTCCAGTAATGCAGCAGACCGACCAGAGCCAGCGCCATCACCATGTTTTGCAGCCACATGGCAAAGATCACTCCCGCGCTCACGCGTACCAGCATGGCAGCAAGAAAATCGACCAGAAACGGATATGCGAAGCGGACGCCGGCAAAAGTAGGATCTTCCGGGGGAATGTTGTGCCCATGGGCAAAGCTGTTAATGATCTGAAGATGCAGCGGCAGGTCGCCCAGATTGTTCATCACGCCGGTATAAATACCGTCAGGCCGCTCAAAAACAGCGCGATTGAAGACCATGGCAAGAAGAATGGCGAGAGCAAGATAAAAAACCAGATAACCGATGCCCGTAGCGCTGGACTTTTGAGTAGCCGAAGCCGGGGAGCGCAGAGCATTTAAAATGAGCGCGCGGCGCCCTGGATTTACCAGCAACAGCGTTGGCAACAAGAGCATGATCGCGCTAAGAATGATCGTGGCCTGGCCCAGGCCCAGAACCAATGCCAGCAGAAAGCCGACTGTCGCCATGAGGGCCATGCCGATGGTTGCCCCCGTGCATATCCGTGCACCCCGAGGGGCGTTGCGATCAAAGAGAAAGGTGAGCAGGGTACCGCCAAGAATCGCTATGGCAAGTAAAAGGCAGGCAGCAAACATCGTCAGCAGCGGCTTTCGTCGGGCAAAAATTGAGCAACAGATTGCAAAGAGAAGCTGCCTCCGGTTTGAACTATTGATCCGGTTTGAACTATTTAAAGATAGATTCTAAATTATGCCTGAGAGCGTGGCGCAGAGTCCGTGTTATATATAGGCGTGATGCCCAAGGCAAAGACCATTGCAATGATGTTTGCGTTGTTCGTCTCCGCGCTTATGAGTGCGCAACAGGCCACAAGCCCGCAGCAGACCACGAACCCACAACAAGCCACGCCCCCGCAACCTGCGCCCAGCCTTAAACTGCATGACCTTAAAGGCGTGCCGCACACGCTGGAGGACTATCGCGGCAAGCCCGTGCTGCTGAACTTCTGGGCCACATGGTGTGTGCCTTGCGCCGCTGAAATGCCTTTGTTGGGCGAGATGCAG
>JBAVLE010000210.1:0-21251 GCA_049688735.1 Candidatus Angelobacter sp.
CAGTAGGAATACTGTCTTCAAATACCAGCCGATGGCTGCTATCGTAAACGCTGAACTGGATTGAGGTCCCGGCACACGTGGTTGAATCGATCAATCCGGGCCCGGCAAACTGTACATCCACGCCGAAGTCGCCGCTCACATTGGGTGTCACATGTACTTGCTGGATGTAAATTGCAGGACAGAACTCAATGCGTACTCCCTGCCAGATTCCGCCGTTCTGCAAGTACCAGTTCTGTTTGCCGTGCGGAATCTCGTTATACATCATCTCCGGGCAAAGTGCCTGGTTGAGCTGTTCATCCATTGGCGGATCAATCACTCTCACAGCCAACTCGTTCATTCCTGATTTGACCGCCTGCGTCACATCCAGCGCAAAAGGAGTGTAACCTCCTTCATGCGTCCCCACTGAGATGCCGTTGACAAACACTTCAGCAAAATAATCGACAGCACCGAATTTAAGAACGACTTGGCGAACGTCACTGTACTGAGGCGCTTGGAATAGGGTCCGGTACCAGGCGACTCCCATATAGTCACGCAAATCTTCGTAGAGAACGTTCCAGGGTACGCCGACACGTGCGCGCCGCCAACCAGTCACGGTATCGAGATCGCTGACTTTTAAAATGCCTGAGAGATCAGTAAGAAAGCTCCAGCCATTAAGCAGTTCAAGGCGGGGCGCATCATCGGTGTGGGAATGGGTTAAGGCGGAATCCATAGGACTATTTTTATTTTGATGGAATTAGAGCTGGACGGGTGCACAAAAACGCCTTAAACCGTCCAACTTTATTTCTTAGTCCTGTCGCATACGGGACATCCCTTGTGCTCAGCAGGCGTTCCAATCCTTATTCTTTGGTTATCCATGAAAGCCGATACCGATCTCGCTTTGAAGCAGATTGTTCTTGAGAACCATCTCGTCCGTGTGGAGATGCTTCCTGAAGTCGGCAGCAAGATTACGTCCCTGATGTACCGGCCCGACAATCGCGAGTTCCTCTTTCAACCACCTGCTCCCGCTGATGGGTACAGGATTCCCGGATATGGAGCTTTATTCAAGGACTTTGATAATAGCGGCTTTGACGAGTGCCTGCCGACTGTGGCAGCGTGCAGATACCCTGGCAGGCAGTTCCATGCCGATCTCCCCGACCATGGTGAAGTGTGGTCTGTTCCGTGGGAGTGGAACGCATCAGACAATAACGTTGAGCTTAGCTGCCGTGGCAAGCAACTGCCGTTCATCTTCTACAAACAATTACGGCTGAGGCAAGACAGCCTATTCATTAGCTACAAAATTGAAAACACCTCTTCCGAGTCTCTCGATTATTTATGGTCGTCGCACCCGCTCCTGGCGGTCAGGCCGGGGGACCGCGTCATGGTCCCGCCAGAAGTGCGCGAAGTGTTCATTAATCAATCCCACTCCGGCAGGTTAGGTGGATTTGGCGGGAAAACGCCCTGGCCGCTGACAGTGGACCGCAATGGCGCAGCTACTGATCTAAGCTTGCTTCATCCCCCTAGCGCGGGAACAGCAGAAAAGTTTTTTACACCTCGGCTGGATCAAGGTTGGTGTGCTCTACATTCTCCTTCCAGCAATCATTCGATCACTTTTCGCTTCGACCCGGACCTGGTTCCATTCGTCGGCATGTGGATAAATCAGGGCGGCTGGCCAACGGACTCCCTTCCCAGGCACTACACCGTGGCGCTTGAGCCATGCAGCGGGGCTCCTGATTCACTGGAGAAGGCAGTCGAGTTCAACCAGGCCAGGAATCTTGCCGCAAAAGAAAGCAGAGCATGGGAAGTGGAAATCCAGATTCATCCTGGGCCGCCTCGCGTATGACCAGCATCGTCCATCCCATACTTCATTCAATTGCGGCGGAATTTGTGCATCGGTTCGGGGTGGAACCGCAAGTATTTCGTGCCCCCGGCCGGGTCAATCTTATCGGGGAGCATACGGACTACAACGATGGCTTGGTGATGCCGGTCGCAATTGAATGCGATACCTGGGTTGCCGCCAGTGCGCGCAGCGATAGAAAGATATTGGTGATTGCCCGGGAGTTTCAGGAGGAATATGAATTTGCGCTTGACGAACATTCATCGCCCCAAAAGCGCTGGACGGACTATGTACAGGGCGTGGCTGTCACTCTGGAAGGTGCCGGCTTTCATCTTACCGGCGCTAATCTGCTGATCACCAGCAACGTACCGATTGGCGCGGGCCTGAGCTCATCTGCTGCGCTGGAAGTAGCAACCGCATTCACTTTGATGCAGCTGGCGGGAATAAAAATAGATCTGGTTCGGCTCGCCCAACTCTGCCAGCGCGCAGAAAATGAATTTGTGGGGGCCCGCTGCGGGATCATGGACCAGTTCGTTTCATGTCTGGCGGAGCAGGGCCACTGCCTGATGATCGATTGTCGTTCTCTCGATTACAAAAAACTGCCTCTGCCTGACACATGCGAGTTGGTGATATGTAACACCATGGTACGGCATCAACTTGCGAGCGGAGAGTACAACATCCGCCGGCAGCAATGTGAACAAGGGCTGGCAATCCTGCAGCAGTCTGTTCCCGGAGCCTCTTCTCTGCGCGATATCACCCCCGAACAACTTGAGCACTATGCTCACGCCCTTCCGGAAAAGCTCTATCGGCGTTGCCGCCACGTGGTCTCAGAGATTCAGCGGGTCAGAGATGCTGCTGTCGCTCTTCGAGAGAGGGCATTGCCCCGTTTTGGAGAGCTCATGGGCCAATCTCATTCGAGCTTGCGCGACGACTATGAGGTGAGCTGCCCTGAACTGGACTTAATGGTGGAGATCGCATCGAAGCAACCCGGAGTATATGGCGCTCGCATGACTGGTGGTGGCTTCGGCGGCTGCACTATAAATTTGGTGAAGAGAGAAGCAGTGCCGCAGATCACGAGGCAAATAGCTGAGGAATATAGCCATAAAATGAATGTACATCCTGAAATTTATGTTTCAACTGCAGCCAATGGCGTGGGCCGTGTCTGACGTAATTTGGCGTAATCCTTTTACCCTAAATTCCACATCTCACTTGTATCGTACATTGCGGGTAACCCTTTGAGAATACTTGTAACCGGTGGTGCAGGATACATTGGAAGTGTAGTTGTCCAGGCACTTGTACGCGCAAATCATCAAGTGTTTGTGTATGACAATTTAAGCCGTGGGCATGCCGCCGCGCTTCCGCCAGAAGCCGAGCTGGTGCAGGGGGATATCAGCGACCGTGAGAAGCTCGACTTTCTATTCAGGCGGTCGGCTTTGCAGGCGGTGATGCATTTCGCTGCTTCTATTGAAGCCGGCGAATCCATGCAGGTGCCGGAACGTTATTTCCGAAACAACTCCGCGTCGACTCTGACACTGATTGAATCGATGTTGGCGAACAACGTAAAGCAGCTTGTATTTTCATCCACCGCGGCGCTTTACGGTAATCCGGAGCGGGTCCCCATCTCTGAAGAAGATCCGCTTATACCTACCAACGCTTATGGAGCATCGAAGCTTCTTGTTGAGCAAATGCTCGTCTGGATGAATCGTATCCATGGGCTCAGATACTGCAGCCTGAGATATTTCAATGCTGCCGGAGCATCCGACGATCTCGGCGAGGCCCACCAGCCGGAAACCCATCTGATTCCTCTTATTTTGCAAGTGGCTTCAGGCCAAAGGAAGGCGATCAACATCTTCGGCACAAACTATCCCACTGCTGATGGCACATGCGTTCGAGATTACATCCACGTGCGCGACCTTGCTCTGGCCCACATTCTTGCTCTTGAAGCGCTGGATTCGCAGAGCAGGCTGATTTACAACCTGGGTAATGGCCAGGGTTTCAGCGTGCGGCAGGTGATCGCGGCGGCCCACTCTGTCACCGGATGTCCTATCCCGGTCATTGAAGCCCCACCTCGCGCCGGCGATCCGGCAGTCCTGATCGCAAGTTCAGAGAAGATCCGGCGGGAACTCCATTGGCAACCGCAATATCCTCGGCTGGAGCAGATAATTGAAGGCGCATGGCGCTGGCTGCAGGCCCATCCTCAGGGATACACAACTACTGGTCGTGAAGAGCAGGTGCAATGTCCAGCGTGAAGCCTCATCCCCACAGGAGATGGAATCCGCTCACGGGTGAGTGGGTGTTGGTTTCCCCGCAGCGCACGCAGCGGCCATGGCAGGGAGAAGTCGAAACGTCTGTGCCTGCGAAACTATTAGTTTATGATCCACAATGCTATTTATGTCCCGGCAATGAGCGGGCGGGTGGACAACGCAACCCAGAGTACGCGGAAACTTTTGTTTTTGTGAATGACTACTCTGCGCTCTACCCGCTTACTCATGATCAGCAATTTCAGGAACAGGCTTGCGACCTGATCGTGGCCGAGTCAGAGCCCGGGATATGCCGCGTCATGTGCTTCTCACCCCGCCATGATCTTACTCTCTCCACCATGGAACTTCCGGCAATTCGCAATGTAGTCGAGGTTTGGGCAAATCAGTATCAGGAGCTGGGAAACATTGAGTGGATCAACCACGTCCAGATTTTTGAGAATCGGGGCGCTATGATGGGGGCAAGCAATCCGCATCCACACTGTCAGATTTGGGCAAACGCTACCTTGCCCAATGAGCCCATAAAAGAAACAGCCAGGCAGCAGGCGTACCTGAAAAAGCACAACGTATGTTTATTGTGCAATTACCAGGTACTGGAAGCAGCAGCGCAGGAAAGAATCATTTACAGGAATGACCACTTTGTCGCGCTTGTCCCTTTCTGGGCGATCTGGCCATTTGAAGTGATGCTGGTCAGTCGTGATCATAAGGCCAGTTTGCCGGAGCTCTCGTCTGCGGAACGGGATTCACTGGCACAAATGCTCAAGCAGACCACTTCTGGCTTTGACCGCATTTTCCAAACTCCATTTCCATATTCCATGGGTTTTCATCAGGCTCCCACAGACGGTGAGGCCCATGGCGAGTGGCATCTGCATGCCCATTTTTATCCACCGCTCCTGCGGTCAGCAACCGTGCGGAAATTCATGGTTGGCTATGAGTTGCTGGCGGGACCACAAAGAGACATTACACCTGAATCAGCCGCGCACATTTTGCGGCAAGTCCTTAATCTTCATAATTGACCATCATGCACACACAAACAGAAAACCCGCCGCTGCCAACGCAATCTCCAGAGCTTTGGGGCGGCTTTGAATGTACGGTGAATCGTGTTGGTGAGAGTTATATGGACCAACTGGAGCTCTCAGGCCACGCGCAGCGGGAAAGTGACCTGGATCTGCTGCGTGAGATCGGCTTTAAAGCAGTTCGTTATCCGGTGCTGTGGGAGCGTTTGGCCCCGCAAGGCATGAATTGCATCGATTGGAGCTGGCCTGACCGGCGGTTGAAAAAGCTGCGTGAGTTGAACATCCGTCCGATTGTCGGCTTGCTGCATCACGGCAGCGGTCCAAAGTATACGAACCTGCTCGACCCTCGCTTTCCGGAACTCTTTGCTGAGTATGCCGGTGCAGTCGCGGAACGCTATCCGTGGATTGATGCGTATACGCCTATCAATGAGCCTCTCACGACAGCACGCTTTAGTTGCCTCTATGGGCATTGGTTCCCGCACGATAGAGATCCAAGAAAGTTCCTCGGCTCATTGCTCAACCAATGCCGTGCGACCATTCTGGCGATGAGAAAGATTCGGGAAGTCAATCCGCGCGCGCAGCTCATTCAGACAGAAGACCTGGGCAAAACGCACAGCACCGCGCAGCTTGCCTACCAGTCTGAGTTTGAGAATGAGCGGCGCTGGCTCTCTCTAGACTTGCTCAGCGGTCGCGTTGATGGGAAACATCCGCTCAGGAAATTTCTTTCCCGTCAGGGGATCAGCGATGGAGAACTGGCATGGTTCTTAGAGAACCCGCTGTCTCCTGACATTTTAGGATTTAACTATTACTTAACCAGCGAACGCTTCCTGGATCATCGAGTCGATTTGTACCCTGCCTGTCCCATCGGAGGCAATGGCCAGGATGTCTATGTGGATGTTGAAGCCGCCCGAGTCTTGAAAGAAGATCTTGCGGGTGCGGGAGCGTTGCTGCGGGAAGCATGGCAGCGTTTCAATCTTCCGGTGGCCCTCACTGAACTTCATAATGGTTGCACCCGTGAAGAGCAGGCGCGCTGGTTTGTGGAGCAATACCGTTCCGCCGCCGGGCTGCTCTCTGAAGGCGTCGATCTTCGTGCAGTAACCGCATGGGCATTGCTCGGCTCCTTCAACTGGAACACGCTGGTTACACGTGAAGGCGCTTACGAACCAGGTGTTTACGATATCCGCGCGGCAGAGCCTCTTCCTACCGTCATGGTGAAAATCCTTCAGTCGATCGCTTCAGGCAAATTACCTGACTCCCCTTTTCTCAAGTCTCCTGGATGGTGGCGCAAACCCTCTCGCCATACCTTCGGTGTTTGTTATTCCAAAGTTTCCGACGCACCAAGCGGTTACTCTCCGCTTCGAGTAGCAAAGCGAGCCCGGCCAATTTTGATCACCGGACGCACAGGAACATTGGGGCGCGCGTTTGCAAAAATCTGCTGCGAGCGTGGATTGGAATACCAGTTGCTATCGCGCGGACAAATGGATATTGCAGACATGCAGAGTGTGAACGCCGCAATTGAGTGGTGGCGGCCCTGGGCGATTGTGAACACCGCCGGCTACGTGCGGGTGGATGACGCGGAATTTGAAACTGAACGGTGCTCGCGCGAGAACATTATGGGGCCGGCCATGCTTGCAGCGGCCTGTGCGAATCGTGGCATCAAGCTCCTGAGCTTTTCCTCTGACCTGGTTTTTGACGGACAGAAATCCACTCCTTACATGGAGAGCGACTCAGCCAATCCGCTCAATTGGTATGGGCGGTCCAAAGCTGAAGCCGAGCGCGCCGTGCTTGCGCTCTCGCCTACGGCATTGATGATTCGCACCAGTGCTTTTTTCGGCCCTTGGGATGAGTACAACTTTGTTACCGCAACCTTAAGAGCGCTGCATCGCGGAGAGGAAGTCACTGCAGTCAGCGACTATGTGGTGTCTCCGACCTATGTTCCTGACCTGGTCCATGCCTCTCTTAATCTTTTAGTTGATGATGCGCGAGGGATTTGGCATCTGGCCAATCAGGGTTCAGTCACGTGGTCGGAATTGGCCATGATGGCAGCGGACATGGCAGGCGTGGGGACAGGGCTGCTCACGCATAGCAAAAACTGCGATTGGAGAGCTAGGGCAGTGCGCCCCCGTTATAGCGTTTTACGAAGCGAAAGAGCTGACCTAATGCCTTCACTGATGGATGGCCTCTCCCGGTATTTTGCTCATCCAGACCTGTCATTTGAAAGTTCCATGGGTCGCTTCGATGTGGAAAGCGGTTTTGCTGCTTAAATTCCATCATGCGGCCTTGGTGCCGTTATGGTTGCTTTCTTTGACTTGCGAGGCTGTTTTCAGGACTCCATTGGCGCGGCCGGGATAAACCATCTTTTGGGTGAATTCAGGAGCGGTGGCGGGGGATTCCGCGCTTATTTTGTTGAACAATGTAAGCGCCTGGGCAGTAACCTGGTCCATGTTGTAGTACTGGTAAGTAGCCAATCGGCCCACAAAATGCACTCCCGTCGTCATATCGGCAAGGGCCTTGTATTTCTTATGTATCTCCTTATTTTCCGGGCGCGGGATCGGATAATAAGGGTCGCCTTCTTCCATCGGAAATTCATAGACAATACTGGTTTTCAGGTGCTCCTGGCCTGTCAAATACTTGAATTCTGTCACCCTCGTATAAGGATGCTCATTAGGGTAATTGACGACTGGCGCGGATTGATAAAGTTGGCGGTTATGCGTTTCATGCTTGAATTGCAGTGAACGGTACGGAAGCTTGCCAAACCGGTATTCAAAGAATTCATCCACTGGCCCGGTGTAAATGATTTCTTTGGCCCGCAGTCCCCCATCGAGGTCCTGAAAATCCGCGTTCAACATGATCTTGATATTAGGATGGTCCAGCATATTTTCAAACATGCGGGTATAGCCATGAAGAGGCATTGCCTGATACGTATCACTAAAATAGCGATCATCGCGATTGGTGCGCACGGGCACACGCGACGTCACGCTCGCGTCAAGCTCAGAAGGGTCGAGTCCCCACTGCTTCCGCGTGTAATTGCGAAAGAACTTCTGGTAGAGCTCGCGGCCTACGCGGCTTACGACCACATCTTCAGACGTGCGGACCTGCTCCACCGGCTCAGCCACGGAGCGAAAAAAATCTTCTAGCTGTTGCGCGTTCAGGGTCAGCCCGTATAAACGATTGATCGTATCCAGGTTGATCGGAATGGGCACGAGCTGCCCGTCAACACTGGCGACCACCCGATGCTCATACTGCCGCCACTCCGTAAATTGTGAGAGATATTCAAATACCTGGCGTGAATTGGTATGGAAAATGTGCGGCCCATATTTGTGGACTAGAATCCCGTGATCGTTGTAATGGTCATAAGCATTGCCGCCTATATGAGAGCGCTTGTCAATTAACAGTACGCGACGGCCAAGGACGCGGGCTAGTCTTTCCGCTATAACGCATCCCGCAAAACCTGCTCCCACCACAAGATAATCAAACATTCGGGCTCCTTGGATTAATTGATGTGACTGCCAGTTCCAGCTGATCTTTTCCCGTGAATGGCTCCTGCCGGCAGTCGAGCCTTTTTGTCACCAGGCCCCACATCCGTTGCCAGGTGCTGTCCCAGGAATTGCCGGAGAGGAATTGATCGATGGAATGCAGCCAGCCTGGCGGAACCGCCTCCAGTGACCGGCTGATTGCCGCAGCAAAATTCTCCACAGAGTCGGCTATACGAACCAGACCAGCATCACCGTAAGGATGAACAACATCGTGAATAGAGGTTGAGACTACCGGTTTGCCTGCTGCAAGATATTCCGGGGTTTTTGTTGGACTGATAAACCTGGTTGATTCGTTCTTTGCAAATAGAATAAGGGCCACATCCCACCCTGCAAGATAATCGGGAAGCTGGTCATACGATTTCGGCCCAAGATAATGAATATTGGCAGCTCGGGGAAGCTCCGCATCATCGATCTTTACCACTGGACCGATCATGACGAAATGCCAATCAGGGCGTGCGGTGGCAATGCCGCGGAGAAGCTCAAGATCGAGCCGCTCATCCAGGACACCGAAGAAACCCATTCTCGGCGAGGGAATACTGGCTTGATCTCCCGGGTCCTGTACCACCTGTCTCGCCCGCCCAAAATGGCCGGCGTCGATGCTGCTGGGAAAGGCGTGGACACTGTGATGCTGAGGCCGCTTAGCTTCATAAAGGCTCTGTCCGCCTGTGAATACCAAGTCAGCCAGCCTGAACAGATTATTTTCCATTACTCGCAATAAAGGAGATGCTCCTTTAAATGCCGAGAGCTCGTCCATGCAGTCATAAACCGTGGCTAGAGGTTGCAGGTGGTCGCTGAAGTTCAGCGCCATTGGCGTGTAATACCAGCTGACATGGCGCTGAATGTTCCGTTCCAGCATGAGGCAATCCAGCATTTCACGCTGTACGGAATTTATCTCATTGGGAGTCCATTCACTGGATACATGCGGTGTGGCCACTGTGAGATGATCCTGCCGTTGGCTCAAAACTAATTCTTCTTTGCCGGCCATCACGGGAACAGGCTCCTCCCAGAAGATGACCCGCCGCTGCTTGGCGCAACGACCCATTAAATGTTGAGGCCGCTGATAGACGAAATCCCATCGCAGGTGTGAAAAGCAGATTAAATCAAGCTCCTGCTCATGGGTGGCAGAGGGAATGTTGGATATGGCATTGCTAGGGCGGCGACGTGGAAATGGAAGCTGCGGATTGGTATTTTTCATCTATAACCCTGGTCATCACACCGTGGATTCCAAGTATTCTGTAATTTGTTGAACGCAATAACTTGGATGACACAATGTGGCAATTCGGATGTTTCCTTGGAGGGTGGTTGGCGGAAATTGACGCTACGGCTGAGAAGAAGATGTTGCTGACTCTGGCTCTTTCAGAGGGATCTTGCAGTAGCTTGTTTTGAGAGCCAGGTTATCTGCAAATCCCGATTGGCAGCATCGATCCGAGAATCATTCGTGATCCACGAGGATTCTGAAGCTCCGATGAAGCTTGAGACACGCGTTGCTAAAACATGATGTGGAACAATGCCCGGGGTTCGTAAGCTGGTAAGCCCAATTTAAGCGCCGAAGAGATCGGGATTTCTCGTAGCTGCACTAGCTCATCGGCTTGCTTTATCAAGAGTATCGACGATACGATACGTGATCACTTGGTTCCGATCAGATTAACGAATATGCCTCTGTGGTTGTACTTCAAGTCGGTCAACTCGTCGGAGAAGTTGGTGAAGTTGTAGCCCACGCCGGCCTTCAGGTTTTTGCTAATGTTATGGTAAATCGCGGTCAAGACGCCGCGGCGGCGTTGATTGAGATCCGGGAGTGCAAGCTGTCGAACCTCGGCTAGGCCGTCCCATTGCTTGAGGAACCGGTAATCCAGCCGCAAGACGGAAAGATTTGCGGTATTGTCAAAGAAGGTCGGGTTTACGCGGTCCAGGCTCGCCTCACCTAACCGGTACGCGTACTTGCCGCCTACCGACCAGTTGGCTGTGAGGTCGTAGGTTACATCGAGCGCTGCGATGTGGCTTTTCTGCAGGAACTCGGTCGCGGTGTTCTGCAATCCCAATTGATCCGTGGTTGGAACGTTATAGAAATATGTGTATTTGACCAGCGCGTTCAGCCGGTCATTCCGCACTGGCCGGTATGCGTAGCCGACGACTCCCTCGGTGTAGCCGCCGGTATAAAAATCGCCAAGCGTGCTATTACTGATTGAGTGATCCAATTTGCCGAGCAGTCGCCAGCTTGGCGTCATCTGGTATTTGAAGTTATTCCGCAGAAGCAACACGCTCTGTGTGATATGACTCAGGTCGGGCTGTTCCGAATCGTCGCGGCGAAGCTCCACCGCGCTTGAGAACTGTATCTTATCCAGGCCGTACCCTAAGTGGAGTCCGGCTGCCTTACGCTTGATCTCGGCGCCGGTTTCTGAGTCGAACAGGTTGCCGAACTCCCCGCTGCCGCCGAAATTCCATTTCTCTTTAGTCACGAGGTTGATTCCGGTGGCGTGCGTGAGACCGCTCTGTGATGCTGCAGTCTGATAACGCTCCTCAACGTAGACGCTGGAGCTGTCGCCAAGTCTCGTCTTCACGCCCGAGACCAAGTTGCCCCAGCTGCCGCTGTGGACAAGCTGATCGTTGTCCGTCCGCTCGTTTTCCAGCGAATAGTTCAGGTAGAGACTGGTGCGTTCGGAATAGAGAAAGCTGGTGCCGATTTTTCCGCCGGGACCAAGGTCTCCGTCGGACGCCTCACCATCAACCCGGAATCGTTTTGTTAGGCGATAGGAACCGCCCACGCCGGCGCGGCTGTTATCTGGACGGCCGCCGCTTGCCGCGACCGTGTCCTGGCCAAAGACGTAAGCGCTCCAGGTGTCACTCGGGCTATATTTTATCTGCGCAACCGTGTCCGTGCGCTCGCCCTGCTCCTGAGTTAATGGGACAACCGGCGAATTATCCTTGCGCATATCATCGCGGACGCCGGTGCTGAAGCTCCATCTGTTCGTCACCCTATAACTCAGGTCCAATTCTATCGCGCGCGTGTCGAGCCCTTGGTCTTCAGTCCTCTGATCGGCCTTGGCCATCAGAGTCAGGCGGCTGGACACCGGCATTTTGAAGATGCCGCCATATTGCTCCGTATCTTTGATCGTCAACTGTCCCGGCGCGGAGTAACCAGCGTCGAGTCTCTGCGTGTAGAACTGGAAGCGGCCGTCGTGCCCCTTAATGAAGTCACTGAGCCCGACGCTCACGTCGGCGCGGTAGGCCCCAGCTTTTGAGTTGGTGAAAGATGTGTCGTCAGGGCCCTGGAACCCGAATCCGCCATCATTAGATTGCAGCGAAGGAGAGAGGAGACCCGTGGTGCGACCGGCCTGTACTTTGACCCAGGAATTAGCGCTCTTCCGCAAGGTCAGGTCTGCGGCGCCAAGGTTGCTGTTGCCGTCTCCTTCGTTGGAATCGGCTGTGAAACCGAGCTTCATGTAGTTGTTTAACCAGTAGCTACCCTGGCCGCCAACGGCGACCTCGTTCAGGCTGTCCAAACCTGGCGTGTACTCATAACGCACTACAAGAAAGGACTGATCACCGCTCAAGCCGCTGGTACGCACCAACAGATTGTCATTAGCGCTCGCCGAGAGCGGCTCTGAGAGCAGCAGACGGCCCTGGATGTAATCAATGTCGTAGTCAACGTTGGCCCGCAGGTTGACCACCCCGGTGACGATGTTCGAGGCCTTGTCGCGGACTTCAATACGTACGCTCTCCGAGCCAGTCAAAATATCCTGGTGGTGCAGGAAGTAGAGCGACCCACCCGTACCCAGGAATTGCTCATAGCTCGCCAACGTTCCCGGCTGGGCGGCGAAACCGTCAGCCGTGATCCGCCGCTCGCCGAAGCTGGTGAGTCCGGTCCCGATGTGCGCGTCGGCTCCGTACAAGCCACGGTCGACGTGAGCCAGATCATTGCCCACATAGTTGACTTTAAAGTTGCCCCACATTCCATAATCCTGGCCGTGGCTCGCTTTCACGTAGAACTTGCCCAGGGTCGGCGCGTTTTCTTCTACTGTGCCGTCATCGCCGAATGATGGATAGTAATAGTCGGGATTGATGCGCCGGAATAATGAATCAGGTGTCTTATCCAGGAAGTTGCTGAACAGGTCTTTCACCGGGCCTTCCTGCGTATCCGCGCTGGCCGTCAAATGCCAGCTCTGACTCACCTTGCCGTTCAGGTAGAACGCCAGCCGGCCATCCAGTGAGGAATCGACGGGCTGCGCAGCATTATCGCCCTGCTGCAGTTTTTCCGCTGCGCTCACGCTGTTCTTCGATATCGTCATATCAGCAATACCCACAAAGAACATGTCCCGGCGCTTGAACTCCAGATCGCGGAGGTATAAAGAGCCGTTGCCGTCTCCGTCGAGGACCGCGACTTCAACTGTTTGTGTGCCGTTAGGAAAAACTTCTTCTGCAATGAAGTTGCCCTTCGCGTCAACCGGGACCTCGCGGCCTGCCACCCAAACCTTGTGGCCTGCCGGTATGCCGCTGCCCTGCACCTTTACTGAGCCGCTGCCGAGCGGAATCTGCTGGCGTGCCAAATCGTTCTCTCCGTAGGCGGCAAGCAGCGCTTGCGTTGATGGCTTGTCGGACATCGCTAATTTTCCAGCCGATGCCTGATGATAGAGCCACAGTGGGCGCGTATCCGTTTCATCGAAGTTGCCCTTCGCATCGTATGCGCGAAGCAGGTATTTGAATTCGCGTGCTGGGCCCTTGAGAATTTTTTCCACCGGATGCCATTCCGCAAGGCCCGTGTCGTCCACCGGGATGATTGCGAGTGGCTCGGCTTGCAATGACTGCTGCTCAAATATTCGGATTTCAGCGCGCTTGAGGAAGGCCGCATAGTTGCTATACATGCGGAAATGCACGACGGGCAGATCAAGCTCGCTGATCGGGTCCTTTACAACCACAGCGACGGGATCCGCCGCGACACCGAGCCGCCGCCGTGACTCAAGATTGTCCATGTGGAATTGAATATTGGCATTGTCGAGCGCGACGTCAGTGCAGCGCTGCACGTCGGAAGAGCTGCGGTCCAGGTCGTCGATCGGCTTGCCGTCGACGGTGATGTGCATCACATTCAACTCGTACGGGCTTTTCGGGCTAAGCTCCTGAGTTTGGCGGGTGACGTCCACGCCCTCGTAGTTGTCTGAAGGTAATTTTTCGTCGTACACGGCCTGCACACGCACGAACGACTCTTCGCCTTGAATGAAGCCAAGGTTCACGACGTCATCGGACTGGACGTAGCCGCGTCCTTCGTGTTCGGACTTGGCGCCTGCCAACTGCGGGTCCTGCATGAGCGTGTCCATGGCGTGGCGGGCCCGCGCCGCGGAAAGGCCGATATCATCGTCGTAGACGGATGCGGTGCGGCGGTCGAGCACCTCATTCTTGGTGTAACCAATAAACCGGAGGCGAGCATTGGTGCGATCTGCGATGTCTGTAAGTGCGCGATGCAGGTTCGCCGCGTAGTCCGGCGGAATGATCAACTTGCCGTTCTCAATCTTGATATCCGGAATGCTGCCCCAGGCGGGATCGTAAACCTTGGTTACCGTTTCTTGCAGATCGTCCGGACACAGTTGCGGCGTGTCCGGCAACTCCTGAAGAGGATCGTTGTACCAGAATTCCACTTCGATGCGGCGATTGATCGTCCGTCCCTGCATGGTTGCGTTGGAAGCAAGCGGGTGAGTGGCTCCGCGACCGTCGCTTTCGATTGCTGAAGCAGGCATTCCCAGAATTTTTTGCATTGCCGATGCGGCCCGTTGCGCCCTTGCCTTGGACAATGCCAATTGGTTTCCGTAAACACTTTCGTCGCGGCCGGTCAGCGGTGCGTCGTCGGTGTAGGCGATGAATCGGATCGTCACGCCCTGCTTGTCTCGCAAATTGTTGAGCGCCTGCTGGACCTGTTTGGTAAAAGCGTCGGGAATGGAAACGTTCTCGTCCTGGTACCGCAATGGCACGACGAGGTTCTTCACGCGCATCCGCGGCGTCTGGCCTTCCTTGAATCGCATCTTGCAGACATCTTCCACGCGGCAGACCTTGATGCGCTTGATGTTACCGGTCTGATTTGAGTCGTGCGACCATTCCTTCATTGTCTGATCGCTGGAGAGCTGCCGCTCCACCGGCTGGCCCGGCTTGGCCGTATTGACCTGGCCGATGCTCACCGGGGCCGCCGCGATCAGGAGCACGACAATCAGCAGTAGATGGCGCTGGATGCTCATACCGTTCACCTACTCTCCGGCACGCGTAGATCAGACCGTTTGGGCGGTGCGCCGCGCCGCCAAAAAACTTCAGGCTCAATGGTCAGCATGTAGCGGTCTTTGTCTGCATCCCACGCTTCGGTTACCTGCCGCTTAAGCGCTTGCATGCGCCGTTCGACCAGCCCCGCATCCTCGGTATCGGCGACGTAAGACAGGCGCAGTACCGACGGTGCTTTGCGCAATTCACCAAGGAGCACGTCGACGCGCGGCTTCCACTGGGTACGGATATCCGTCTTGCCCGGCTCGAACGCCGCATCCGACAGATCAATGGCCACAACGCGATAGATGGATGCACCAAAATCAAATTTCAAGGCCTTGCCAGATGTAGCGTGCTTGATCTGCATCAGGTCAGTGGACATACGGTAGCCACTAGGCAGAGTCCGGTCGTCGAGCTTCAGCACGAAGTTGCTGCCGCGGAGATCGTTCGGCACAATCGCGCAGGTGATGTGGAATCGCCCGTACTGATCGGTTTTTGCTGCCAGGCCTTGTGCCGTCACCACCCGTACTCCGGGCAGGCCTTTCTCGCCAGGATCCTGAAATCCGTTTCGATTCACGTCATCGAAAACCTTGCCAAAGACATCTGTGCAGTCGAAGGTCTGATCCGGCACCACGCGAACGGTTGCGGCCGCCACACCGGACATGGGCTGGCCTGTTCCCCCTTGGAGGACCTGCGCGCGGTTGGTGAACTCGCCTTCACTAACACCCGCGCCGACAGCGAGCAAGAGCGTGATCGTGGGATGATCGTCAGGGTCGAAGTTGAGGCCGTTCCACGCGAGCTGGCTGGCGGTCACCGTAGGCTCTGTGGGCACACCATTCAGGCGTGCGGATCCCTTGATGTAGCGGAAGCCCGCTGGAAAGCGATCCACAACCTGCACACCTTGCGCGGACGCGCCCAGCACACTACCGAGTGTGATGGTATACGGCACGAGTTGCCCGCGAGTGACGTTGAGCAACGGCGTCGTCTTCGTGATCGAGAATGCTCCGGCGATCTGCTGGTCAACCGGGATGTGGTTGTTGTAAATCTGGTTGGAGCCGGGAATGCCGGTGCCATCCAGCGTGAGATTCAGGTAGTACTTAGTCCCAGTGCCCGGAGGCACGGTAGATGGCGGCGCAAACTCCGACCCTTGTGTTTCGCAGTTTGGAACAGCAGGCAACGCATCGTTGATCGAGCCCGGGCAAGCCGGTACCGAGAAGGCAGCGGTCGCCGCATCCGAAGTCGCCGGAATAATCTTCGACTCACCGGCCACGTAGAGCCCCACCGGCGCCGTCACTTGGACGAGATAGCTGCTGCCCGCGGGGCATGCCGGATCCGAGAAGTTGATATCGAAACGGTAATAGCCGCCCGCCTGGGTAATCTGGTTCTGCTGGGCCGTGTCGTCAAAGCAACTCGCCGGGAGAGGAGTGCCGGCTCTCAGCATGGTGAGCGTGGCGCCGGGAATCGGCGCGCGCGTCGACGAGTTGTAAACTACGCCATTCGGCGCGATCGGCAGGTTCAGATTCTGAACGTTACTGTTAGAGGGCACGGTGATGCCGGTGATCCGCTGCAGACTATTGGTAAAAGTTGAGTCGGCTATGCCGAGCTTTGCGGTATTCGGGCCCGCTCCAGGCGCAGAGAACCGCAGCTCGTACCGGTTTGAAGTCCCGTCGGTCGGGGCTACGTTAGTAAGGCGATAAACACCGTTGACATCCGTAAGGGCGGACTGCAACTGGACACCATTAAGAAACAACGCGACCGTCCAGCCCTGCAGAAGTGGCTCGCCGGTATCAGGCGCCTTGTTGAAGTTAGCATCGAGCCAGGCTGTGCCGTTCAAAGTGCCGGCGCCGGGAACGGGAGCTCCTGCGATAAAGACCGAAGCGCTGGCGCTAGCGGTTTCTGTTGGGGTGTTCCAGGTTACCAAACCAGTGTTCGTGATGCTAGTGCCGGCGGGAACTACCGCAGCAATCTGTGCGCGGAAGCGCAAGTCAATGGACTGTCCCGGCTGCAACGGACCGTTGACTGTGGAGTAGTTTGCCGTTATTACCGACCCCACTACAGTGACGCCGGTTGCTAAGCCGTTCATCGTCGGCGCTGGGTTCACCAGCGTGAGACGACCGACACCCGCGCTGTTGAGATCGTCAGTGATTACGACCGTGTCCGCCTGGAAGTTCGGGGGGTTGTTCGAAGGATTGTTCACGTGCACCAGGTAGTCAAGCTGCGCGCCCGGCAGCGCAGGGCCACCACCCACGACGGTGACTTGCTTGGTAACTGCCAGCCCTGGGATCACTACGGCAACGATCTTCGTGAGGTTCCCACCCTCAAGGCTGAAAAACGCGTTGCCGCCAGGTGCAATGCCACCATTGCCGAAATTGACGATCCCACTGTTCGCGTTAAATATGGTGTAGTTAATTCCCGCGGGACCATAACGGTGCGGGTCCGTTGCGATTGCGCAATTGGGGTTCGGCCCAACAGCGCTGAAAGTCCATCCCGGGAGGCCACAAACTCCATCATCCTCAAGACCAAAAATAGGGACTGTTGCGCTGGTGAGCTGGACGGCGGTTATGACTTTATTGGTGTTATTCACGACACCAATCAGGTTGTCGTCAAGGCCTTGATCGTAAGAGGGGGAAGGATTGGGAAAAGTTGTTGTGATTGACCCGTTCGCGTTGAGCGTGATCAAAATGGTGCAACCCTCATTGGCGCGTCCATCTTGATTAGCGAGATAGGTGGGACTAACACCCAGTCCCCCACCGGCATCGCCGCCGCTGATAATGGCGCAGGTCTGCGTCTGGGCAAACGCAGAGTTCGATCCCATGAGCAGAAAGACGATGCCGAAAATAAGTAAGTAGAAGTGGAGCCTGAGGCGCAGCTTGTCGGGCAAGATTGTAATCCAGCTGCAGTGCCGCCTCGCGTTGTTCGTGTTCGGGGAAGTCATCTATGCCCTCGTTCCACTCTCACTAAAGTGTTTTTCGGGACCGAGGCAGTCACGCTGTGGACTGAATTTCGGCGGTCCCGCCGTCCTGGGGCTTGCTGCCCGTTAGACCGGTGACTTTGCGTCGCCATCTTTCGATGGCTTTGCCTTTGTCAAAATTGTGTCGCGAGGGTCAACTAATCAGACTTACAGCTTTCTCTAAAACCTCCTGGCCATCCGTGCCCTTCGGGCTTCGGTCGCCGGCTTCAAGTCGCCGGCAGGAAATCTATTGGGTACGAGATCGTCACGGCGTGTACCCCATCCTTCGCGCCGAAATTGATCGTCTTGACGCGGTTCACTACCTGAGTAACGAGATCCGGCGCATCCATGTCAGTCGATTGCAGCTGGCACATTGACACGGAGCCGTCCGGCTCAATCGTCAGGCGCAGCACCATCTTGCCTTGCAATGTCGGATTGATGCGCAGTGTCCGGTTGTAATCCCGGTAGAAAGCTGACTTGTAACGATCAAACACAATCTGTATTTCTTCGTCGGTGCGAGAAGCTCCAAGGCCGCTGTGCGCCTTGGGTCGGCCGTCGCCGCCGCCGATCCCCGCGATAGAACTTTTTGCGCGGGCCACCTGCAGACCGGGTCCGCCCATGCCGCCTCCGCCACCGCCTCTGCCGCCGCCCCCACCCACATTGCGGCTCAGCGAGCCGGCATCAATACCACCACTTGATCCCGGCGTATTAGTCGTCAACAAAGAGTGTGATGATGCCTGTCCCGTTTCGTCGGCGGCAGCGTAACGCGCATCGCTTCCGAGACGCGGCGCGTTCTGGTCCTGCGCCAGGCTCGCGAACTGCTCTTTGAATGCCAGAATTCCGGCCCTACCTATGTTTGGCTCAGGCGGCGTCGCATCCGCGGAAAATCCCTTTGCCGGACCTGCTGGGAGCTCAGGTTTCCCAGGCCCTTTTGGAGCTTCAGAAGCTTTAGCACTCGCTGCCCCTGTCGCCTTTGCAGGAGGAGGCGGGACCGCCGTCGGCGTGACTGGGACCGCCGCTGGATGATAGAAGACGATGTCGAGCTCTTTTTTCGTACGGGACGCGCCGCTGCGAGCCAGGAATGACGCTCCCACGAGCATCAGCAAAGCCAGCAAGATGACATGGAGCACAATGCTCTCCATCATGCTGCGAGCGGACGGCCCCCCGGATTCTCTGAACCGGCTGATTTCCATGGTTGTGTCCAAAGCAGCCACCTCAATTGGCCGTAATAAATTCAACCTTCAAATCGTCAACGCCTGATTTCGCGAGATCGAGGATGCGCAGAACGCCTTCGTAGTTCAAGCGGTCGTCAGCAGCCAGGAACAGCACGCGCTTTTCCGGGGGACGGCTGCCCAGAATGTCTCCGACGCGCGCGGGCAATTCGGTTGCAGCAATCTTTTGATCGCCCAGTATTACGCGACAATCCGCCGGAAGCCCCTCTGTTGCCGAAGGCTTGAGGATGCCGCAAGTCGTGGCGGAGATGATCAGGATCAATCGCGATTCCTGGGACTGCGCGGGCGCGGCGTTGTTCGAAGTCTTAGGAATGTTGACGTCATAGCCCTGCATCAGTAACGGAACCACGACCATGAAAATGATCAGCAGCACGAGCACTACGTCGACCAGCGGCGTAATGTTTATTTCGGACTGCAGATCGGATCCGGAGTCGCCTCTGTTGAACTCCATAACTTCAGTCTCCTTGCGTCCCTGCGTGGGGACCCTTGGCGATCAATCCCACGCCTCGGAAGCCGGCCTGCTCGACAGCCTGCATGGCTTCTCGGACCTGGCGGAAGTTGAGCTTTGCGTCGCCCCGGATCACGACCTTGGGATCCGTTTCGGCGGCTACTGCAGCGCGGAGTGCGTCCCCAAACTGTGCGGCTGCGACCTGCTTATCGTTAACCCAGAGCCCGCCGGCCTCATCGATGGAGACCAGAATCCGACCTCTCTCGTCGCCCTGCTGGGTCGGCTTCTCCGTTTTCGGCAAGTGGACCTCGGGCCCTTTTCGCATCTGCGGCGCCATCACCATGAAGATGATCAGCAGCACCAGCACCACGTCAACGAGCGGCGTGACGTTGATGGACGCCTGCATTTTGGCGCCTTCACCGAGCCGCATACGCTTTGTCCTCCGCCGATGCCTTGGCAACCCGGTCGATCTGCGGCGCCTTGAAGAGACGATTCACCATTTGGGTTGAAGCCCGATTCATCTCGATATGAAAATTCTCGATCCTGCCTGTGAAGTAGTTGAAAGCGGCGACGGCTGGGATCGCGACGAAGATGCCCAGCGCCGTGGTGACCAGGGCTTCGGCGATGCCGCCCGAAACTACAGACATACCGCCGGATCCAGTGGCCGCGATGTTCCTAAAAGCGTTGATGATTCCAGCGACGGTACCGAAGAGACCGACGAACGGTGCCGTGGAGCCGATGGTAGCCAGGAACCCGAGACCCTTCTTCAATTCGACCAGCGTTTCCGACATGGAATCTCTCAGCACGCTCGTGACTTGGTCGAATGAAGCGGATGGATCGCCTCCCGCCTCGCGCACGCCGTCGAACTCCAGGATGCCCGCCGCAACCACCTGCGCCACGTGGGATTTTTGATGCTGCTGCACGGCTTCAATCAGTTCCTGGACCTCTCCACCGTGGGTGAACTTCGACAGCAAAGGCTTGAAAGTCTGCGTTTCGCTAGCGGCCGCGCGGAAGCGGCGGTACTTGTCAACCATGACTGCCACCGAAAAGATGGACAGCAAGGCAAGGCAACACATCACGCCGGCGCCAAATAGGCCGACATTTCTCAGCAACTCCGTAAAGGTCATGACATTCTCCTATGCGCCGCAGCCGCGGGCTGCGCTGCATTCATTTTGGTTGGCGCCCCGCTGGGACGCTCCGTTTGCGACCAGATTTCGTTATGACTCACCATCTGCATGAATGATTCCTTCTTAGTTGGTCGCCTCAACTCGTCGGTCATCTCTAGATGCCGGACGCGTTTTCAAACTGTGAGATGAGTAGCGGCTCTGCCAGAACCAGAGCGATTACAACCGAATGAATGCGCCGCATATTTCATCTCCCAATACCCTGCGCAGTTCCTGGACAGTACTCTCTTGACTGGGAAGAGTATTGAGCAGACTGCTTCCGGCAACAACAGTACACGGGTTCTAAGGTGTTCTCTCGGCGGGTGCCAATACCTCCGTCAAGTTAGAGGAAAGGTTCCAACGGGTATCTCTGCTTCGTCCATCAGGGCAATGGATGGGCTGCTGTTTACGAATCTGCAAATGGCCAAAAGTAACTTTCTATCAAGAGAGCGCGGGACGCGGCTAGTTGAGCGGCTTTTACTGCGAAGTGCCAGTTATATTGGTAGTCATCAATGCATCATCAGATAGGAAATGGCAGCCGGAATAGAGCTTTTCATATCCGGGACCGTTTCAGAAACGATCCCCGGGACTTGGCGAGCAG
>JBAVLE010000211.1:0-4050 GCA_049688735.1 Candidatus Angelobacter sp.
GGCATGCGCGATCCGCAACTCCGCCAGCGCACCACTGAGATGCTGAAAGAATTTGAACTTACCGACGCCGCTGATCGCAACGCGGGCAAATTTTCTCGTGGAATGCTGCAGCGCGTAGGCCTGGCGCAGGCGCTCGTCAACGACCCCGAACTGCTTATCCTTGACGAACCTGCTTCTGCGCTCGACCCGCTCGGCCGCATGCGTGTGCGGGAAATCCTGTTGCGTGCACGCGAAGCGGGTAAGACCGTTTTCCTAAGTTCGCATTTGCTTTCTGAAGTCGAGCAAATCTGTGATCGCCTGGCCATCGTGATTAAAGGCCGAGTCGCGCGTGTGGGTACGCTGAATGAACTGCTGGAGTCCCAAGATAGGTTTGTGATCACCGCGAAGGGAATTGATGCAATCATGTTTGAAGGCTCTCAGCAGAACGGCTTCATCAAAATCACTGTACCTGCCCTGACGCAACGCAGAACGATTGAGAAAATCTGGCTGGCTGGTGGCGAAGTGGTTGCCGTGAACCCCATTCGCCGGACGCTGGAAGACCTGTTTGTGGAATTGGCAAACCAGAATGGCGGCGGCCACAGCGATGCCAGCAACCAGGAGCCACAATGAAGACGTGGATAAAAATTCTGGCCCTGCTTTGCCTGTCTTCAGCTTGCGTTTGCGCCCAAAGCGCTCAGTCCAAATGGAAGGTCGATCTCCTGGAGCGATACGGCTTTCAAGCCTTTGACCGCACCATCAACTTCCGCTGGACTCTGCATCAGGGCTTGCTCTTCATTTCGCCGGAAAGACTCTTGGTGTATCAGGTAAACCGTTCGCGCGGAGCAGCCAAGCTTGCGGCGCGCGATGCCAGCGGCGGTTCCGGCAACTTTATCTTGGAAATCAAAATACTAAACGCTCAAGATGGCAGCGAGCTCAAGTCTTTGCAACTTCCCACCAATGCAGAATTCTCCAAGGTGCTTGCCACACGCGATGGCAAGTTTATCGTCCGCACTGGTGACATTCTTTATCTCTATTCAGCAGACTTCGCGCGGCTCGCTTCGCATCCTCTGCCGTTAAAACGTCAGGTACAGGAAGAAGGATGGCAGATCGGCGTCTCGCCTTCGGGCGATGAAGTCCAGTTGGTCCATCAACAGATATTGAAACGCAACGCGATCTCGCCCACTTCAAAAGTGGAAAAAGCCCAGGCGGATATTGAAGTCTTGAGCGCGGACAATCTTGAGACCATCAAGAGTTTTAGCTTGCCCTGGTTCTTAGCTTCATGGTCAGCGGCCGATCAAGCTTTGCTCAGCTCCAGCCCCACCACATGGGCTCCTGCGGCCAGCTTCGGATTGCTGGCTTTTGACGGCCAATGGACTTCTCTAATGCCGGACTGGACCTCCGCTGAGCATCCATGCTCATATCAGGCGGCCGCACTGGAGCACAAGCTGTTTGCCGCCTTCGGCTGCGGAAATCTTTCCGTGTTCCCCCATACCGGCGAGAGATTATTTTTTCTTAAGACCGGAACAAAGGAGTTCGTCAATTCCGTGCAGGGCGGCGGAGATTACATGGCAATCCAGTGGGAACGCCGCTCCGTCCGGCGTGATACTTCCGCAAATATTCCCATTGCCATGGCCCAGCCCTTGCGTGTTGATCTTTACCACATACATAGTAGCCAGCCTCTGCTATCTGTTGCTCTGCACCATAGCAACATTTATTACGCAGTCTCGCAAAGCGGCGCTCTGGCCGTGGTGGACGGCACATCGCTTGATCTGTATTCGCCAACCCACTAGCCCATGCGAGCCATTGTTCTCATCGGCATCAACTTCGTTCGCACTCAGTGGATTGCCCTGGCTGTAATGTGCGCTTATGTGCTGGGAATCGGCAGCATCTATCGCATCCACACGCAACGCGACGAAATACTTTTTTTCCTACGCTGGCACGCCGGTTACGCCATCTTCTTTGCAACGATGATCGCCATACCCGCACTGCAAACCGAACGTAAGACGCGCCGCATTCTCGCTGTGCTTTCCAAAGGCATTCATCGCTGGCAATATCTAGGCGGCTTGCTTTGCGGTTGCACCATGATTTCGGCTTTATTCTGTTTACTAATCGGCGGAACGGCAGCATGGCTGGGCCAGCAGGGCAGAATTCCCGTGGATGGATTAGCCGCGATTATGACTCTGCTTTTCTGTTGCTGCGTTTTTGCGGTTTCCGTCGGCCTGTTTTTTGCGACGTTCCTTCACCCGCTACTGGCAACCGGAGCCACCGGGGCCCTGCTGGCATTGCCCTTGATCTTCCCGGAATTCGGATGGCGGGTGGCATGGATACTCTTTCCCGCCGGAGCACTGTTCAAAACGCTGTGGACGAGTTTCCAGTTTCATTCTGTGGGAAATTCGCTGAATGCGTTAATCGTAAGCGCACTCGCTGAAGCTCTGCTTTTCTGGATTGCCGCTGCGCTGGTCTTCGCCCGCCGCGACGTAACTATTTCTCCGGAGTAGCTGGCACCGGAGCAGGGAACGAAGAACTTCCCGAAGTCGAATTTGCAGGAGCCGCGCTGCCGGCTGCCGTTGCTGCCGGAAGCAGGTCGCGCGCTCCAGCGTCAGAATAGTTGAGAACGCGTCCTGGCATTACTCCCAGATAAATGGTGGCGATTGCGGCCAGCACCAACGCCAGCTTCATTGCGCCAGTGGCAGGCGCGGGCGCTTCAGCGATAATCGGCTCGCGCATGTACATCACCACAATCAAGCGCAGATAATAGTAGGAGGCAACCGCGCTATTGACCAGGCCAATAATGGTCAGCCAAACAAGCGCCGTGGGATGCGGATTGGCTGAAAGCGCGGCGTTGAAGACATAATACTTTGCCAAAAAGCCGGCGGTTGCCGGTATGCCAATCAGCGACAGCATAAAGATTGTAAGTGTAAACGCCAACAAGGGAGAGCGGCGGCCCAGCCCGGAGTAGTCATCCACGGAGACGTAACGCTCCCCGCCTGCGCCAAAATGGCTGACCACGGCAAACGCCCCTACGTTCATGGCCGCGTATGAAGCGGTGTAAAAGATCGCTGCAGACCTTCCAATCTCATTGCTGGCCGCAAAAGCCACCAGCAGATATCCAGCATGCGCAATGGACGAATACGCCAGCATGCGCTTCACGTTGTTTTGCATCAGTGCGCCAAAATTGCCCAGCGTCATGGAGAGCGCCGCGCAAATCCAGATCAACGGCAGCCAGTCAGATGATGTGGTGGCAAACAGCACGCGCAGCAACACCGCAAACGCAGCGGCTTTGGGGCCGGTGGACATCAACGCAACAATCGGTGCCGGTGCGCCCTCATAAACGTCAGGCGTCCAGATGTGGAATGGGGCCGCAGCAACTTTAAAGCCCAGGCCCACGATCATGAGCGCCGTGGCGGCAATGGCCAGCAATCCTGGGTTGCTGCCGAGCGCCGGGCCAATCTTCAAAATGCTGGTTGAACCTGTCGCGCCGAACATCAGAGCAACGCCATAGAGGAAAAACGCAGTGGCGAATGATCCAAGGAGGAAATATTTGATGGCCGACTCAGCGCTTCCGGCATTGCGGCGGCGGTATCCGGCAAGAATGTAGGTGGAGATCGAGGAAATTTCCAGTGCGATAAAAATCAACACCAGTTCCACTGCCGATGTCATCAAAACCATGCCCACGGTGCCAAAGAGGATCAAAGCATAGTACTCGCCGCTGCGGATATTTTGCGCGTCAAGGTATTCGAGTGACGCGAGAATGCAAACTCCCGAAATCGCGGGAATCAGCAGGTGAAAGAAAATGGCGAAGCTATCCACACGCACCATGCCGAACCAGCCTGGATTGGCGAAGCTGGCATCGCGGGCGCTCCAGGCGATCTGGCAAAAGGTCGCCGCAATGGCAGCGATGGTGCCCGCCAAGGCAACCAATCCCAGACCTTTGCGGCTGGCGCCGGGCTTCAGCAGCTGATCAGCCATCATGACGATAATGCCAAAGGCAGTGAGCACCAGCTCAGGCAGGATGCGAATGTAGTCGATTGTGTGGATCGGGTTCATCTATTTCTGCCCACCCGTGGCGGA
>JBAVLE010000212.1:0-7999 GCA_049688735.1 Candidatus Angelobacter sp.
CAGTAGTATAAAGCAGATGTTGACGACGGTACTACTTCAAGATATTTTAGCTTGACAGTTACTGACACGAAACTATACTAGCGATAAGTTTTCCACTTAAAGCTATAGTCCGTTCTGCCCAGAACGAGGAGAAGTAGCTAGGCCATAAATGTGGCGTCGCTTGCGCTGAGCCTGTGCAAGCGATGTAAATGCCGTTAAATCAACAAATAGTATTTTCAAAATATCCAGGAGCTTATAAATGCATTCTTCCTTCGCGAGGATTATGTTCGCTTTGTGTCTCTTGTTTACGCCACGGCTGATAGCTCAGTCAGCTCCGACGATTGCAGGAGCGCCGAGCGCGGCAGCGGTGGGAGAGAGGATAGCGGTGAACGGGAACGGGTTTGGAGCGACGCAGGGAAGCAGCACGGTGACGTTGAATGGTGTTCCTGTAGCGTTGTGTCCATCGAGCCAGTGGAGCAATACGTACGTGTGTATCAGTATTCCAGCCAACCAGCCGCTGGGGGCAACGGCACTTCGGGTAACAACGAGCTCTGGATCGAGCGATGCGTTTACGCTGAACATTGAAGGGGCGCTGGTGGTGAACGGAGTGACGCCGGGCAGCGCGGTGGCAGGCAGCCAGGTGACGATCGCGGGAGCGAACTTCGGGCCGTCAAGCCTGGAAAACCGAGATGTGCTGTATCTGGGCAATGGCGGGTCGGTGGGTTTTCGTCCGACGATTACCAGTTGGAGTGACACGCAGATTGTGGTGACGCTGCCGACGGCGGCAACGGCAGTGTTGTCGACAGGTTACTTTGCAGTTTCAGCGATGGGTTCCACGGTGAACTCCCCGGCCTTCATCATCGTCGGTCCTCCGACGATAGCAGGAGCGCCGAGCGCGGCAGCGGTGGGAGAGAGGATAGCGGTGAGCGGGAACGGGTTTGGAGCGACGCAGGGAAGCAGCACGGTGACATTGAATGGTGTTGCCACAGCCCTGTGTCCATCGAGTCAGTGGAGCAATACGTCCCTGTGTATCAGTATTCCAGCCAGCCAGCCGCTGGGGGCAACGGCGCTTCAGGTAACAACGAGTTTTGGGTCGAGCGCAGCGTTTACGGTGAACATTGAAGGACCGCTTGCGGTGAACGGAGTGACGCCGGGCAGCGCGGTGGCAGGCAGCCAGGTGACGATCGCGGGAGCGAACTTCGGACCGTCAAGCCTGGAAGGTCGCAATGTAGTCTATCTGGGGAATGGTGGGAATGTGGGTTTCCTACCCACCATAACCAGTTGGACAGACACGCAGATTGTTGTGACGCTGCCGACGGCGGCAACGGCAGTGTTGTCGACAGGATACTTTGCAGTTTCAGCGATGGGTTCCACGGTGAACTCCCCGGCCTTCATCATCGTCGGTCCTCCGACGATAGCAGGAATCACGCCCGCGAACGGCTCGCCAGGGACCTCAATCACGATCGCGGGTTCTAACTTCGGAGCCACTCAGGGAGCTGGACAGGTCCTACTCGGCCAGCTGCCGATGACTGTCACGAGTTGGAGCGATACCAGCATCCTGGCTACCATCCCTCCCGGCGCTACCACCGGCAATGTCACCGTTAAACAGGGAAGCACTGTAAGTAACGCCCTATTGTTCACGGTACAATCGCTCGTTTTAAACGCCAGCCGTTACCAGCATAGCGCCACCCTGCTCAATAACGGAACGGTGTTGATTGCGGGCGGCATCAACTGTACAGCCAGCGGAAGTTGCACTTATCTAAATAGCGCAGAAATTTATGATCCGTCGAGCAGAGTGTTTACGAGCACGGGCAACTTGGGAACGCCCCGGTCTGCGCCTGCCGTTCTGCTCCAAAATGGAAAGGTTCTAATAGCCGGGGGCTATAAGTGCGACTCAGCAGGAAATTGTGCCTCGTTGAGCACCGCGGAAATTTACGATCCCACCTCGCACACATTTATGCCTGCCGGTAACATGACGGCCGCGCGAAACGGCCACACCATGACTCTTCTTCGAAATGGTCAGGTGCTGATTGCCGGCGGTCAAACTTGTGCCGCGGCGACATCTTGTATAGCATTGAATACGGCAGAACTTTATGACCCGATTCAAGGGCTCTTCACCTCAACTGCCTCACTCAGCGCTGCGCGTTACAACGCCAGTGCTGCTGTACTAAACTCGGGACTTGTTCTTATTGCTGGCGGTTTCGATGGGGCCACCTATCCGTCGACGGCGGAGTTATACGATCCGGCTGCCGGGACATTCAGCGCCGCCTCCAATCTAATTTTCCCACGTTCCAATGCGACCGCCACTCTACTCAACGGCGGCCGCGTCTTAATCGCCGGCGGATCCACTTGCAGCAGTCCAAGTTGCCCCGCGATCACTGCCGAGGTCTATATTCCCGGTGCTGGATTCAATTACGCTTCGTTCACCGGTAATCCCGGCAGCATGAATTTCGCACGGCTTGGGCACACTGCCACTCTGCTGACGAATGGTCAGGTTCTTCTTGCTGGTGGGTACGATTCGTGTGGTTCGACATGCAACTCAGGTGCAACCATCGAAAACTACGATCCGGTCGCGTTTGCATTTACGACCGGCACGTCGATGGCGACCGCGCGTTCCGGCCATACCGCGACTCTGCTAGGGGACGGAAGCGTGGTGCTGATAGGTGGAATCAACAACGGATTGACATTGTCCACTACGGATTCCTATCAACCAGCCAGCCTCACACCAAACGGGCTCGTGTCTATCACCGTAAGTCCGTCCGCATTTCCGATGGTTCTCGGGACAAACCTGCCCCTGGTTGCAATCGGCACGTTCGCGGACTTCAGCACGCAAATCCTGCTATCTGTGAACTGGAACTCATCCTCTCCCAGCGTTGCCGGGATTACGAATGACGCGGGCAGTTCCGGGATTGTTAGCTCGCAGAACTTCGGATCTACGACGATTACGGCCTCAGTAGGCGCTGTGAGCGGCTCCTCGCAGATTACCGTTACTCCGCCGCTGGTATCTCTGGCTCTGAGTCCGGCCAACCCGTCGGTTGCCACTGCTGCGGTTCAGCAGCTGCAACTCACTGCCACTGGTGTGTATTCGGACGGCAGTTCCGCGGATCTTACGCCGTATGTGACGTGGACAACATCGGATAATACTGTTGCCATGGTACTTCCTACTTCTGGCACTCATGGGATAGTTGGAACTGGAAACCCTGGCAATGTGACAATTACCGCAACCTTCGCAGGCGTTTCTTCAAGCACTTCCGTCACTGTGACTCCGCCCATTGTGCCAATCGTCCCAAATATCACTGATGTTTCTCCCGCTACCGCAGCCGGAGGCACTCAAGTGACGGTGACCGGCACGGGCTTCGGGTCTTCACAAGGAAACGGCAGTGTTTGGCTTGGAAGCACTCTGGGAACAATCGTCACTTGGAGTAACACCCACGTCGTAGCCAAAGTTGCCACAGGTTCAACAACCGGCATTGCGCAGATTCAACAGGCCGGAATATCGTCGAACACATTGCCATTTAATGTGATTACGCCCACTATCTCGTCTGTTACGCCGACGAGCGGTTTGGCGGGAACTCCCGTTACGATTAACGGAACAGGTTTTGGAACAGCGCAAGGTGCTGGCCAGATCTGGTTGGGAACCGCTCCGGGCATCATAAGCAGTTGGAGTGATACTCAGATTTTGGCCACCGTAGCTGCGGGTTCAGCCACCGGAACAGTACAGGTGCTCCAGGCAGGCGTTGTAAGCAACGCTGTCCCGTTTGCAGTCAATACACCATCCATCACAAGCATCACGCCCACCAGCGGAATCGCCGGCACCAGCGTCACGATCAGCGGAAGCGGCTTTGGCTCGGCTCAGGGAAGTGGCATTGCCTGGATCGGAAGCGCTCAAGGTGTGGTCGCATCCTGGGCTGACACGCAAGTGGTTGCCACGGTTGACAGCACTGCGGTCAGTGGAATCGTGCGAATCCAGCAGAATGGGATTTGGAGCAATGCTCTCAGCTTCAAAGTGCCTCCCAGCCTGAGCACAGCTCCATCAGTAAACATCAATCCGAACCTCGTCAGTATGGTTGTTGGCGAAACGCGCTCCCTGCAGGCGCTCGACGACGGCGGAACTGTACTGGCGGGTTTAACCTGGGCATCCACGGATCCGACCGTGGCGACTCTCTCTACAGATGATCCGCCTATCGTTACCGCCATAGCTCCGGGACACGTCACCATTACCGCGGGCAACGCCTCAGCGGATTTAACAGTTTATCCCGGCCCTGCCTTGCCATTGGGCACGGTGCAATGGTCAATTCCCGGCGATGGCTCTGGCGTCACGCAGATTCTGCCCGCAGTTCCAAGTGATTCCGGTATCGATGTGTTCGCCCAACAACAGTCAGGTAACATCCAGGCAGTGAAGACCGATGGAAGAGTTGCGTGGACCTCAACAGTGGGCACTGATAAGAAGCTTGTGCCCGACTTTCTGGGTGGTCTTGCTGTTGCTGACTCGCAATCAATCCGCAAACTGGATGGGCTCACGGGCCAGCCTCTTCCGGCCTACAATTTCGTGAACCCGAACGGTTCGGTACCCCCGGTTCTAGTGCATACAGACGGAACCGTCCTTACTGTCGATGGCGACACTGTTGTAGGAATTGATCCGTTAACCGGCAATCCCAAGTTTAATGTCCAACTGGAACACACGATATTCTCCACGGATGGCAATTGCGGAGAATTCACTCCATCTGAGACTGCCGTGCCTCCCGATTTCGGACCTCCGATCATTGCGGGAGATGGATTCGCCTATTTCCCATACCATTATGTGGAAAGCCCGTTGGCTTCGAATGGAAAAGTCTGTTACAGCAGTCAAAATCCTCGGGACGGCGATGTGCTTGAAGCCTTTTTCATTCACCGAACAACTCACTTGCGCGTACTGCGTGTGGCGATGGATGGCTCGTACTCGAAAATTGTACTTGGAGACTGGACTTTTGATCATGTTGATCAATGCGTCTACGTCTCCGGTCCCGGATCTAACTTCGGCGAATGCGCGCACACCCGCGACGTAGTTTCCTCCAGCGGCGCCACTCCGGATTTCCCTGGAGTACTTGGGACACTTATCACAAATGCTGATCAGGGGGCTTACTATTCGTGGGAGCTTGGCTTTAACGGCGCATCGCCCGCGCATCAGCTCACGACCATTAGCGGAGCCAGTGCCAGTACTATTTCTCTCCCCGTACCGGGTACGTTGAATCCAATGTTGCAGGGTTCGGACGGCACCCTCTTTGGAACCGTGTCATTGCCACCTGATCCAAGTGGCCAACCGGGATCGAGTTTTATGATCGCCTTGGATGCACTGGGAAATCCGAAGTGGACCGCGCCAAATCTCAGCCCAAAATATCTGACGGATAACGGCAATGTGATCACGCAATCTTCCTCGGGCCTATCTGTGACTCTGGATTCCGGCGGAAATACAACTACGCAAGTCGCGAGCTTCGAACTGCATCCCTCATGGACAGGGCAATCATATCAAGCAGATCTCTTGAGTGTATCGTCCAGCTTGTCTTCCCTTTCGATGCTGCCAATCGGCGTTGACGGGAGCTTTGCGGCACTTTCCGGCGGAAATCACTCGAATAACTCAACAGCAATCCAGCAAGTCCTCACGACTCAACCTCATGGTCCAAATGATCAAATACCGCCAAGTGACGCAACGCTTCATCCTACATATCATGCCATCGAGCTCTTAACTAGCGCCTCTCCGGATAGCATATTCACAAAATATATTCTGACATTCCAGGGCGGTCGAGGAACCAACAATGATGTAATGGACACGCTCGTAGACACGCAAACCGGAACGATAACTTCGACGGGACAACTGTTGACTTTTATATTGCATAGTGTTCCAGCGCTTGGACAGGGTCCGTTCACGGTACGCGTCAACCGTCTTGATCCTTCAACCCACACGCTGGTCGTCGTGACTCAAAAGGGACATCCTCTAGACGGGTGGCGGTACTGGAGGGTATTTTCGGTCGGGACTAATGATATCGTAATAGAAACTGGAGCTGCTGATCGACCTCATCCCGGCCCCCTGAATTACATTGGCTATTATTTAGCCAATGGCCAGTTGAAAGTTTGGGAAGAGTTCTTGCAATTTATAAAAAGAGATTTGAATGTGCCCCAAGGGCCACATTCACAGTGGAACATAGTTAACGGCACTCGCCAATTTGATCTAAATTATATTTTACAGAACATGTGTCTTAGTTGTCCGTGAGGGGATTGAATGAAGAAAAGAACGATGGTGTCAATCATATTGCTGATTTTGATTTCCGCTGCGGTAGTGATTGCTCAAGTTCAAGTCTATCGCGTGCGCAATAATTCTGACGAAGAGCTGTTATACAGCAATGATGAAGCGTACTTGTTCATCGGCGTATCCAGCAGGGGTTACCGGTTGAACGGCTTACAATACCTTTTTAGTTTGGCTAAAGATCGGGTTGGCGGGGTCACTCTGCCTGAAGATATCCATTCCTCGATTGTGGTGTTGCGGCTAGCCCCAAACGAGGTTCAGCGTTATACCGTTGATGATATTGCACTGGATTTCTATGCGCCGTTTGAAAATCGGATCTATGCCAACGGTCATGGAAAGCTGTGGAGATGGGCGGGAACTCATTTCGAATTAGTTAATTCGGAAGAAAAGCAAAGACTTGAGCATACGGGACTAACTCTGGACGCTTCTTTCACAAATCTCGGCGGTTGGTCGAAACAACAAAGCTTGACCCATCGGCGTATTGGCAAGAGTGAATTTCCGATGACAGTCGGCGGAACACCCATAACGCTGGTGGTAGATGTAGGATATAAGGCAAGCGAGGCTTCCATTGTCTTGCGGCGTCCTGGTCAATCCGATGAAAGGCTTTGGTATCTTTCCGAGAAAACCCGAAGTATCAGTAAACCAGAATATGAAAAGCTTTTTGTCAAGCACTAATCAAGATCACATCTTGAAAGCAACACCTTTGCGGACCACTAGGAAGTGAAGAAGACTATTGCAGCCATTGTGGCGCTGTGCTTTCTGGCGTTTGCTGCTCCTGTCCAGAAGCAGGACAGTCCTGAGTTTACGAAGATGCAACAAATTCTTCGTGTTGCCACCGAGAACCTATCCGGCAAAGGCTATCGAGTCGTCTTTGCTTCGGAAGACGACCGCGAATCCTTGCAACTGCGTCACTGGATCGTCACCGTTCAAAAGTATCCTACCGACTATAAAACCGTGGATGCTCGAACAACTATGCTTGTGTTTAGCGGTCCACCTTGTGCCTCCGGAAAGGCAGGCGAGTTTTGTTCGACCAAAGAAATTCCCGGAGAACCCATCTTCCAGGGCAGGTTTGACATTTATGGTGACGCGCTCCGCTTTGTGGGAAATGTTGTAAGCACCGCAGCCAAGATATCAGGCTTTAACAAACAACTAAACGCACATCAAGAATGGACGCAAGCTGACATTGCGGCTGCCCTGGCTTCTGCCGGGGCGAAGTTTGGGCCTGACAAGGAAAAAGAGTTTAGAGCGACGTTGCCAGGTGCTTTGAAAACGCTTGAGAAAGCTTTCGGCCCAATGCGTGTAAATAAGGTTTCGTCCATGAAGGTAAGGTTCCTCAAACTCCCATCGAAGGACCCCGCTCTCATTGGATGGCCAGCTTATTGGAGCGTGAGCACTATCCTTCTTAAAAATCGGAAAGAGCGGCTCGTGATGTATTTTGAACCATTTGAGGGACAGCTTCAGTCCTTGTACGTTTCGCAAGGCAGCACGATCCTCGACCCGAAAACCCATAAGCCAAAGTGGAAGCCGCCGAACGATTAAAGGGCGAATAAGCCCCATGCGCTTCTTGAGAGTCATAGCCAAGGTACCATTCTATGAACCGACTTAAAGAATGAGAGCACCTAGCTTATTTCTTCTTGCCCTCAGGATGCCCTCCGCCCTCAGTGTTGGGTGCGACGGGCCCCGATCGCGCCCCGGTTTGAGCGGGATTTGGCAGGAGAGCGCCCAATCAATCGTTTGACT
>JBAVLE010000213.1:0-2577 GCA_049688735.1 Candidatus Angelobacter sp.
GGGCCCTGGTGTTTACGGCGTAGATGCAGCGTGCCATTATTACGACGGAACCGCAGCCCGGAATATCGCACGGGAACAGGCGGCACGGCTTGCTGCAGTTCTGCCGGCTCCCCTGAAGCGGCGCCCCGAGCGCATGAATAAATACAGCACGATCATCCTTCAGCGGATGGGGCAAATAGGATGGTAATCGTCAAGCCCGAGCAACCAACATTTTCATACAATCTATCTCCGTGCCACGGCAATCAGACGCTGCGCATCAAGGCCGTATGGAGAGCCTTGCTGGTCGCCAAACAGCTGCACGTGCTTAAAGCCGCTGCTCAATAGCCGATCTTTTAATTCGCGACCGGAATAGATAGTGTGCTCAAAAGTGAATGTGCGCGAACGGCCTTCTTTCACCAGCGTCCATTCCGAGCGAATGCGGGTCCAGTCATCGCGGATCTGGGGGCGCTGGAAAATCAGCGATCCGTCCGCCAGTTCATTGCACATGGTATCTTTCCAGACGCGTGCCAGGCGCTCTTTGCCCAGCATTTCCATGATCAGCACGCCGTTTTCTTTCAAGCTTTGATGGATGTTTTTAAGAACGCGGAGATCATCCTGCTCGTCCTCAAAATATCCAAATGACGTGAAGAGACTGCAAGCCAGATCAAAGGTCGCGGGCCGAACGAAGTCGCGCATGTCTTGCTCCACCCATTCAACTGAAGCGCCAGACCTGGCCGCATGCTCGCGAGCTTTTCCTAGCAGAAAGGGTGACCGATCCACGCCGGTAACCTGAAAGCCGCGTCGGGCAAGCTCTACAGAGTGGCGTCCCGGCCCGCAGCAAAGATCGAGCACACTGCCTGCGCTGCATTGCGTCAGCGCAAGGATGCGGCTGACTTCATCCGGGGTGGCGGCGAATCGCTCGTCGGAAAACATAAAGGGATAGAAATCCCGCCAGAAATCGTCATTTTCAAACCATTCCATGGATACAGAGTTTAGCGTACCGGAAGAATTTTTAGCGTAAATGTGGGCTATCACGGGGTGGAGCAGGCATTCATGCCTGCAGTGCCCTGCGATAAAAGTTTTCGAACTTTAGCCCCTGAGGTTTTCTCGTAGAGATTAGCAGTAATCCGATGAACTGGGCCGCAAGATATTGTTTGATTTGCTTGCTGATTCTCTTCATGATGTGCCGCTTAACAATACCTCGGTGGCTAAAGCCGGAGTATCTAGGCTCTTAACGCAGGCCTGGAAGGCCTGCTCCACCCCGCAATGGCCTACGCCTTCGTTGATAAATGCTTTTTATTCAATCCCGATAACTGAAAGCCGCCCTGCCCGTCTCATCCTGAGGGGCCGTGCGCGGCCACCTCTGGGCCATCCCCAAAAATAATGGAACGATTTGTTCAATTCGAGCAATGGATAACAGGAGCGAGGGCAGCGCCCAGAAGAGCTATGGCAGATTCGCCAGTCGAAGATCAGGAGCTGCTCAGGCAGCTTCGCAAAGGCAATGAGACGGCGTTCACCACGCTCTATGAGCGGTATCAAGGTCCAATTTATCGGTTTGCATTGCACATGAGCGGAAATACAGCCACGGCGGAAGAAGTGACGCAGGAAGTTTTTACGTTGCTGATCGGAAACCACAAAGGTTATGAAGCTGAAAAAGGGGCTTTAGGCAATTATCTGTTTGGCATTGCGCGCAACCTGACTCGGCGGCTGATGCAGCGGTCACGGCTGGATCTTCCGATAGAAGAAGAATGGCTGGATACCGGCGACGCGGGATTAACTAGCGATTTGGATGTGCTCTCCGAACTCAGCAATTCTGAGCTTTTGGAGTTGCTGCGCAAAGCGGTGCAGGCATTGCCGGAGCAATACCGCGAAGTGATTGCGTTGTGTGACCTGGAAGAAATGAGCTATGCCGATGCCGGTGCGCTGCTGGACTGTTCGTCGGGAACCGTGGCTTCGCGGCTGCATCGTGCGCGAGCGATGTTAAAGACCAAGTTGTTGAAAATCAGGTTGAGCTTTCAAAAATGCATGAAATAGATCCACAATCCGGAGATCCGCTGAAAGACGCCGCAGAGGATGCGAGGTTGAGTGAGGCCCTGCGCGGACTGGCTGCTTCGTCGGGCCGCGGCGCACCGCAAGAAATTGGCGCAGGACTGGCGATGGCATTCCGGCGTCATCATGCGCGGCGCAGGCTGGTTCGTCGGGTGAGCATCGCTGCATTGGCTGCATGCCTTGTACTGGCTGCCGGACTGATTTCAATGCGCTCACGGCATGAAACGCCAGCAAGAAAGACCGTTCAAGAACAACCGAGGGCTGTTCATGTTGAGACTCCTGAAGCTGTGAGCGTCGCTAAGGCAGTAACAACGCCACCACGACCTGTAAAGAAACACGCAACGCCAAAGGCCGCCAACAGCAATCTTGCCGCCGCTTCCGGCCACGAGTTCCTTGCTTTGCCGGGATACGATCCCGCCATACCGACGGAAGAGCTGAGTATTGTGCGGGTTCGATTACCCGCGAGTGCTTTATGGCAGATGGGCGCGCCGGTTAGTCCGGACTCAGGAGCACGAAAATTTATGGCTGATTTTGTTGTGAGCCAGGATG
>JBAVLE010000214.1:0-2392 GCA_049688735.1 Candidatus Angelobacter sp.
GCTGTTTCCAGCGTGATGGCTTTTTGGAAATAAAGGCTCGCCAATGACTGGTTAAACGTTTGCATGCCAAATTTATCCTGGCCTGACTGCATCGACGAATAAACCTGGTGGATCTTGTCTTCACGAATCAGGTTGCGCACCGCGGCGTTGGGGATAAGGATCTCCATGGCCATGGCGCGTCCTTGTCCGCCCACACGCGGCAGCAGCGTTTGGCAAAGAATTCCTTCCAATACCAGGGAAAGCTGTGCGCGAATCTGCGACTGCTGGTGCGACGGAAAAACGTCAATAATACGGTTGATTGTGGAAGCAGCCGAGTTGGTGTGCAAGGTGCCAAAAGTCAAGTGGCCGGTTTCCGCAATGCGCAGGGCCGACTCGATCGTTTCCAGATCGCGCATTTCGCCGATCAGCACCACGTCCGGATCTTCACGCAACGCAGCGCGCAATGCGTTTGAAAACGACTGCGTATCCGAGTGGACCTCGCGCTGATTCACCAGGCAACTCTTGTTCTGGTGTACGAACTCGATTGGATCTTCAATGGTAATAATGTGGTCGTGGCGCTCGGTATTGATCTTGTCCAGCATCGCAGCCAGCGTTGTGGACTTGCCGGAGCCCGTGGGACCTGTAACCAGAATCAGGCCGCGAGGCTTATCGCACAGCTTGGAAATCACGTTCGGCAGATTCAACTGCTGGAACGTTTTGATCTCAAAAGGAATTACGCGGTAAACCGCTCCCACCGCACCGCGCTGGTTGAAACAGTTGCCACGGAAGCGGGCCAGCCCTTTCAATCCGAAGGAGAAGTCCAGTTCCAGCGTTTCTTCAAAGCGATGCTTCTGCGCATCGGTAAGAACGCTATAAGAAAGCTGCTTGGTTTCCGACGGCGTGAGCGGCGGCATATCCAGCGGCTGCAAATGCCCGTGAACGCGCACCTGCGGCGGTGAGTTCGTGGTGATGTGCAGGTCACTGCCTGACATGTCCAGCATCTTCTTCAACAGATCACTTAGTGTGACATTCATGGTTTCCCGTTTCTTTCCTAATGACTCTTAGCCTTTGGCTCTTGGCCTTTAGCTCTTGCTCTTGGCCTTTAGCTCTTGGCTCTTGGCTCTGCTCTTGGCCTTTAGCCTGTTTCGATTGCATTGCTTTAGCTGAGCTAAGTACCAAGTACCAATTACTAATTGCTGCTTAGTGCAATGTCTCTCTCGCCACTTCTTCCAGCGTGCTAACGCCTTCTTTCACTTTCACCAGACCACTGCGCCGAAGCGTAATCATGCCGCGCTCAATGGCTTTCTTTTTCAGCTCCACGGCTGACGCGCCAATCAAAATCAATTCCCGGATGTCATCGTCCACTTCCATTACTTCATACAAGCCGGCGCGACCCTTGTACCCTGTTCCGTTGCAAATGGCGCAGCCTTTGCCCTTGAAAATTTTTACCGTCTTGGCTTCTTCCGGCGTAAAGCCGGCGTCAACCTTGGCCTGCGGCGGCATCGGAACTTCTTCACGGCACTCAACGCAGATTCGCCGGATCAAACGCTGAGCGCAGATTAAGTGAACGGCCGTCGCAACCAGGAAAGGCTCAATGCCCATGTTCATCAAACGGCTAATGGTTTCCGGCGCGCCGTTCGTGTGCAGCGTGGAAAGCACTAAGTGGCCGGTAAGCGCGGCCTTGATGGCGATTTCAGCCGTTTCAAAGTCGCGGATCTCGCCCACCAGGATCACGTTGGGGTCCTGCCGCAAAAAGGCGCGAAGTGACGCGGCAAAATTCAGGCCGATGGACTCTTTCATCTGCACCTGGTTCACGCCATGCAACTGGAACTCAACCGGGTCTTCCGCCGTCATAATGTTGGTGTCAGGCTTGTTCAGGAGTGACACAGAAGAATAAAGAGTGTTCGTTTTGCCGGAACCCGTAGGGCCGGTCACCAGCACCATGCCGTATGGCTTTAACACGGCGCGCTGGAATTTCTCCAGCGACTCCGCCTCAAAGCCAAGCTTGGTCATATCGAGCCGCAGGTTTTCTTTGTCCAGCAGCCGCATGACAACTTTTTCGCCCCACAAAGTGGGCAGGCAGTTGACGCGGAAATCGAGTTGCTTTTTTTTGCCGCCCATCTGCATTTTCAGCATGATGCGCCCGTCCTGCGGCAGGCGCTTTTCGCTGATGTCCATCTTGGCCATGATCTTGATGCGCGAGGTAATCGCGTCTTTCAACTTCATGGGCGGCGACATAATATGCTGCAGCACGCCGTCAATGCGGAACCGCACGCGATATTCTTTTTCGTAAGGCTCAATGTGGATGTCGCTGGCGCCCCGCTTCACCGCATCCGTCATCACAATATTTACCAGCTTGACGATCGGCGCTTCATCGGCCGACTTCTCCAGCTCAGCCAGGTCCAGCTCATCC
>JBAVLE010000215.1:0-6152 GCA_049688735.1 Candidatus Angelobacter sp.
GAGTAGCCCTTGGCCGCTGAAGTTCAGTCGAAAAAAGTTGTTGAAAAGATAGTTGTTCCCATGCCGGTTGGTGGAAAGACGGAGGAACCCAAGAAGAAGAAATCCGCCGCGACCCAGCTGAAATCTGTATGGCCAATGATCGCGGAGTTGATCCGTCCCCGGCGCGGATTATTGGCTTTCAGCTTTTTGCTTCTGCTGATCGGCAGGCTTTGTGGCCTGGTATTGCCGGCTGCGCCAAAATACCTGCTGGATGACGTGATTGGCAAGCATCGGGCGAGCCTGCTGGTACCGCTGGTTTTGGTGGTGTTGGGCGCGACATTGATTCAGGGACTGACGTCATATGCGCTCACGCAGCTTCTTTCAAAAGAAGGGCAGCGTTTGATTTCTGAACTCCGGAAGCGCGTGCAGACGCACGTAGGCTTGCTCTCACTGAATTATTACGATGCGAACAAGACCGGCGCGCTGGTTTCGCGCATCATGAGTGACGTAGAAGGCATACGCAACCTGATCGGCACCGGCCTGGTTGAGTTCTGTGGCGGCATTCTTACTGCCGTGCTGTCACTGGCGTTTCTGCTGAAATACAGCGCTGAGATGACTGGGATCGCCATTGGCTTTCTGATAGTTCTGATGGTGGCGCTCAGCCGCGCGTTCAAAACGATCCGTCCGATATTCCGTGAGCGCGCGAAGATTAACGCCGAGGTCACGGGCAGGCTCACTGAATCGCTGGGCGGAGTGCGCGTGGTAAAGGGTTACCACGCGGAAGAGCGCGAGTCGAATGTTTTCAGCCGGGGCGTGCAGCGCCTGCTGGATAACGTCTTGAAGTCGCTAACAGCTACCTCTCTTATGGGGCTGACCTCTACGGTGGTGCTGGGAGTGGTGAGCGCCGTCATCATGTTTATTGGTGCGCGGCAGATTCTTGCCGGACACATGACGGCAGGCCAGCTTTTCAGCTACACCATGTTTATGGGTTTTCTGATTGCGCCGGTCGCGCAGATGGCGAGCATCGGCACGCAGATCACGGAAGCGCTGGCCGGATTGGACCGCACGCGCGAAGTGCTGGCGGAAGGACGTGAAGATCAGGACCCCGAACGCACGATTGTGCTTGGCCATATCAATGGCGCGATCACGTTTGAAGACGTGGATTTTTCTTATGAGCCCGGCAAGCCAGTGCTGGATGACGTGAGCTTTGACGCTCAGCCGGGAACCGTGACAGCGCTGGTGGGCTCGTCAGGGTCGGGCAAATCGACGATCATCGGCCTGGCGGCTGCGTTTTATAAACCAACTTCGGGTCGCGTCACCATTGATGGCCAGGACCTGAGCCGCGTGCGGCTGGATTCCTACCGTAGCGCGCTAGGCGTGGTGCTGCAGGATTCGTTCCTGTTTGATGGATCGATCAAAGAAAACATTGCCTTCTCGCATCCGGAGGCGACGGACGAAGAGATTCTTAAAGCCTGCCGCATTGCCCACGTGGATGAATTTGCCGAACGCTTTGCCGACAAGTTCGACACCATCATCGGCGAGCGTGGCGTTAAGCTTTCAGGCGGCCAACGCCAGCGCGTCTCGATTGCCCGCGCCGTGCTGGCCGATCCCAGAATTCTCATTCTGGACGAAGCCACGTCAAGCCTGGACTCAGAGTCAGAGGCTTACATCCAACAGGGCTTGAAATACCTGATGCAAGGCCGAACCACGTTTGTGATCGCGCACCGCCTGTCAACGATCCGTCAGGCCGATCAGATTCTGGTGGTGGAGTCGGGCAAAATCTTAGAGCGCGGCAAGCATGCCGAGTTGCTGGCGCTTCAAGGGCGCTATTACGACCTCTACACGCGGCAGCACGGGCTGGAAGAGAATCTGTTTCTGGCTCCGGGCGAAGGCGACAAAGTGGAAGAAAAAGGCGGCGGATCTCGCGGAGGCGGAGGCGGCGTGCCGGATGCCGTGAGTTTGATTCGGGGACAGGGATTTTAGGAATCGGGTGATCGGGAGATCGCGCCTGATCCGGTGATCTGGAAAACTTCCATCCACAAGGGGCATCCGTTCGACTCCCCTTTCGCGGGCTCAGGGTCGCTCAGGACAGGCTACGGACCACAAAGGCTGTAAAATTCTCCAACTTAGTGAACCTTTGTGTCCTTTGTGGTGAAAAGATGAAATCAAACTTCGCGAAAGCTACATTTCTGCTGCTGGCTCTTCTACCAGCCTTTGCTCAAACCGCTCCTGCTCCCAAACCCATTGACCTGCTCAAACAAAAGCTGGAGCAGATTTCCGCCGGCGTGAGCGCGGACTGGGGCATTTACATCAAGTCGCTCGATACGGGTGAAGAAATCGCCATCAATGCCGATAAGGTCATGGATACGATGTCGGCCATTAAGATTCCGCTGCTGGTGGATGTTTATCGGCATGTGGATGCGGGCAAGATCAACACGGCTGACCGCTTCGCGCTGAAGACCGCAGACAAACGCTTTGGCACCGGCGTGCTGCGCACACTCGACTCCGGCCTGAACTTGAGCTTTCGCGATGCGCTGGAGTTGATGATTATCCAGAGCGATAATTCCGCCACGGACATGGCTTTTGCCCGCGTCGGCGGCCCCGCGCACGTAACGCAGACGATGCACGAACTGGGACTGAATTCGATCATCGCGACCGGCACAAGCTTCGATTGGTTTCGAGCGCTGGCTGAAGCCGGCGATCCCAGCTACGCGAAGTTTGGTCCAGAAGAGCTTTTCACCAAGGGCTTTCCTGAGAAGCTTACTGATGCCGACGTGGAGCGCTTTCATTTTGAAGGCAAGCACCCATTCGGACTTTCCAGCGCGCGCGATATGGGCAAGCTGCTGGAGATGATGGCGACGAACAAAGCCGCGAGTGAAAAATCCTGTAAGGAAATGCTGCGCATGATGGGCCAGCAGCAGATGCGCACACGCATCCCGCGCTTCATGCTGGACGATGTGGAGACGCCGCACAAGACCGGCGATTTTCCGCCCTATATCGCAAACGATGTGGGACTGATTGAGACGCCTGCGGGGCGTGTGGTGGTGGTGTTTTTCTCGGCGCACCATCGCGGCTATTATCAGGAACTGGAAGACGCTATCGGCCGCATGAGCGAGCAGGTGTGGGGGTATTTTAATTATCGGGAGAAATCGCCTGCAGCTAAGTAAAAGTTATCAGCAGGAAGTCCACCACGGAGACACAGAGACACAGAGACACGGAGAAACCGGAAGTAAACAAGAATTGATGAAGGTCACAAAGAATCAGGCTAAACAGATTCGCGCGCTGAAGCGCATGAAGGATGAAGACATCGATTTCTCCGACATTCCGAAACTCTCGGTGACGAAAAGTTTGTCATGGGAAAGTTTTACCGGCCAATCGAGAGGCCACCTCGAAAATGGTACAGGGAACTTTATTTTGGTTGGAAGAGTGTAAGAGTTGAATCCGTCATAAAACGCAAAGACAACAACTTAGAGTGCACGGACGGGCTAATAAATACGTGAGAAAACACCTGTTGCGCAGTGAATCGCAGATAAGGGTTCAATCACACTTGAAGCGGTTTCAGTGAGGCTTGTAAAACTTTGTTTTGAAATGGCTCGATTTCCGCTTTTACGGATTGATAATCTGCCTTCCTCAAAACATTGAATTTCTCGGTCAACTCAATTCTCGTCCCGCTAAAGTCCACGCCCAAGTCGTCAACAATTCCGAGCAACAATTGGGACTGGTCTGGCCGACGATCTCTCATCAGTTCCAACATGGCTCTCAGATTGTTTTTGTCTTGCTCCTGTTGTTGCGGAGAATCGATCACAATGGGACAGAACGCTGCTTCTGAATACTTGTAAGCCGTATGTAAAATCGCAAAGAAATACGCAAGCAATGCACGAGGTTTGGCACTACCCATTTTCGCAAGATCAGCAGTAACAGCTTTGTACGCTTCCGGGCCGACGTTGCTGACATGTAACTTCGTCAAAAACGATTGGAGATGACTCGCATAGTAGCCGACAATCTCTTTTTTTCTAGCTTTATCGTCAAGAGACTTCAATTCTTTTGATATCTCATTCTGCTCAAACAAGTATTTCGCCAATTCTTCATTTTCTTGGGCAATCGTTTTGTCGAATTCTGCTGCTGCTTCTCTCCTGCCCACATTCAGCGTCACGGTTCTCAGAGTAACTTCTTCTTTTTTAGTGTTTAGTAAGTCTGAGATGATCGCTGCGGAGTCGGCATTCTCTTTGAATTGCTCACGCGCTTTTGCGATCCTCGTTTCCGTTTTCGTTATTTCACTTTCCATGTCGGCAAGGAATTCTGAGAGTTGATCTTGATCTTTCGCCAACTCAAAACGCTCAACGAATGAATTGGCATATTCCTGTCCGCAACTTGGACATTCAACGTACGCTGCTGAATTCACTGCCAGTTCGTAATCGGCTTGCAGCTCAGACAAAGCCGATTGAACTACCTGCCGTTGATTCAAAAGTTGATTTCGATATTCCCCAAGCTCAGACAGCTGAGATTTCAGTTCATTTTCAGCTTTTAAAAGTGCTTGAGCCTCGTGTACCAGCTTGTCGATCTCCGCTTCGAATGCGTGCGTATCGACATCGAACTCAGAATTCGAGAACTGAGTTCTAAGCCGCGACAGAACACCTTTAATCACCTTCACTCTAGCTTCGGCTTCAGCAATTGTGGTTTTGAGCGCTGTGCGTTTCGCTGAAAGCTCATAAAATCTATTCGGCCGAATTCCTGTGTGATATTCGGCCATATTCTTTTTGTAGTCTTTGATGTAGCCCAGGTTCGCAAACCCAGCCCAGCTAGAGTCCCAGCTCTTGTCTTGATCGATGTAAAACGGCAAAAAGAAAAAAGCAGGAGGAGGCGGCGTAATCTTGACGTTCGATTTCGTGACCAGCGAAATGTGAAAATTCACCAAGTTGGCTAGGTAAGGCCCCACTTCTCTAGTGACTGACGTGAATGTATCCAGTAACGCTCCGTGATCATCAAATACGGCATACGATTGAAGGTGGCGAAAAAAATGGAGGATCACGCCTGCGACTTCTACCTTGAGGAGAGAGAACACGCCTGCGCTTTTCCATTCGGGAGAGATTTTGGCGGGATCAGCACCTAGCGTTTGGAAGACTGATTTTATGATCGATGATTTGCCCGTCTCATTGCTGCCCGTGAGGACCGTCGCTTGCGGGTGGAACGTTATTTTTCTGGCTTTCTGCTCCTTTTCCGATAGGAGCAGCAGTTCGTGCAGCTTGAAGTGGTTCACGCTTCCTTTGCCTGTCCTTCCGAATGCTCCGGATTAATTGTCTAAATGTTCCCTGTTTCATGAAAACTGATCATCGCCAAAACGAGGATGTAATTCTCTGGGAATTGAATAATATCAAAGCCCGTCACTTTCAGATCTTCTAGCACCAGCTTTGAGAGTTCGTAAACTGAAGAAGTCGTCGCCTGTTCTGCCAATCTGGCGGTTGTCTGTGCCACACGCGAATGCATTTCTGAGATTATGGTGCTCTGCTTGTTTGTTCGATCAACTTGAACTTGACGGAACGCGAAACGCATTTTCACTCTGACTCCGATGGGCAAGCCTGCACCTTCCATGTCGGATTCAATCTTCTCGAGAGTTTTCTTGGGGTCGCTTATCGCCCCTGTGCGGTCGAGAATTTTTTGAAAATCCGCCCTGGAAATCCCTTTCAACTTGGCCAGCTCATTAAAGTCGGATGCTTGTACGATTGTGTCGTTTTTAATCCTAATCTCGCCGATGAGCAACCTGTAAATTGTGGGAACCGGCATCATGTGGTCAGGGAGAATCTCATCGAGAAAATCAACGAGCTTGCCTCTTGCATGCTCAGAGTGTTTCTCAATATATAAATCTGCAATATCAAGAAACAGCACTCCATTGAGCTCAGGAGTGCCTGAGAGTGACAGTTCTTTTTCGAGAGCTTTCTCGATTTTCTCTCGATCATCAGGGTGAATCTCGATATAAGCAATGGACTTTTTCGCTGTGGTTGATTTTTGGCCGTCCGTAAGTTCTATGGCAAAGGGCGCATTAGAAACAACGGCAAGTCGCTTTGCATCTGCTTTGAATTTGAGTTTGTTGCTATATAGCTTTCCGAGGATCGAGTTTTTCGGCCCCGCTTTTCCTTTTTGCCGCTTGATCAACGCGCCTGTTGTCCATGACGTTT
>JBAVLE010000216.1:0-14904 GCA_049688735.1 Candidatus Angelobacter sp.
GTGTTTATGCCGGAATGTCCTTCCCTTCTTACATCTGGCAACTTGCAGGAGATGATTTGGAAACAGCAGACTCCGTGAGCGCTTTCCGTCTGCTTATGGGCGGTGCGGAGAAGGACCATCTGGCGACTACCGTCTCTTACCGCCTTAATCTGCGGGGTCCGAGTTTCAATATCCAAACTGCATGCTCCACTTCGCTCGCCGCCGTTCATGCGGCTGCCAGAGCAGTGATGACGTTTGAGTGCGATATGGCTCTGGCCGGCGGCGCTACCGTCAGCGTGCCTCAGCGTTGCGGCTACATGTACGAGTCTGGAGGCATTGCTTCCGCGGATGGCCACTGCCGCAGTTTTGATGCCGATGCCACCGGCTCGGTGAGCGGTGATGGAGTTGGTGTTGTACTTTTGAAACGTCTGGAAGATGCAGTTGCCGATGGCGATACTGTTTACGCGGTCATCAAGGGTTCGGCAGTCAACAATGATGGCCGCAGAAAAGTCGGGTTCACTGCGCCTGCGGTTGAAGGGCAGGCAGAAGTCATTGCCCTGGCGCTTGCGGCAGCGGACGTGGAATGCGAAAGCATCGGCTACATCGAAGGTCACGGCAGCGCCACAACGATGGGAGATCCAATTGAGATCGCAGCGTTGAATCAGGTTTATGGCCCTGCCGCCCTCAAGCCCGCAAGCATCGCCGTGGGATCTGTGAAGAGCAACGTTGGACATCTGAACGCAGCGGCCGGAGTGGCTGGGTTATTGAAGACCATTTTGGCTCTTCGGCATGGCTACATTCCTGCCTCGCTGAACTTCCGGCACGTGAACCCCAAGATTCCTTTTGAGCGTGGTCCTTTCCGAATCAATCACACGCTTACACCCTGGCCGGAGAGCAATAAGCCTCGGCGCGCAGGAGTGAGTTCATTCGGGATTGGAGGCACCAACGTACATGTGATTCTGGAGGAAGCGCCGAAGACAAACCCATCAGAAGCGGCAAAGCCCTGGCAGCTTATTGTAATCTCGGCCAGGGGTCGGCAGGCGCTGGAGCGAGCTACGGACCAAATAGCCGCAAATCTGATGCAACATCCAGAACGCAACTTTGCAGATGTCGCATTCACTTTGCAGCAAGGTAGAAAGGCTTTCGAGCACCGGCGTGTGGTTGTCTCTCGTGACGCGTCGAGCGCAATAACTTTCTTGCAAGGCCGGGCTCCTTCCCACGTATTCACTGCTGTCGCGCCGTCCGCGCGGCGTCCAGTTGCTTTCTTGTTGCCAGGATTGGGAGATCAATACCTGGATATGGGCCGTGGCTTGTATGAATCGGAGCCAGAGTTCGCGCGGCATGTTGACCTTTGCTCCGCGTTTCTCCAGCCACTTTTGGGAGTTGACCTGCGCAAGACCATTTATCCAGATCCCCGAGTGCGGCAGCAGAATGAAGTCAGGACGGAAGATCGAACGAACTTCCGCAACCTCTTGCAGCGTGCGCGCGAAGAAAAATCTCCGGCGCTGCAGGAAATTCATCGGACCTTGTGGGCGCAACCCGCGCTCTTTGTCATTGAGTATGCGCTGGCTAAACTCTGGATGAGTTGGGGCATTGTTCCTGAAAGCATGATGGGCTACAGCATCGGGGAGTATGTGGCTGCTTGCCTGGCTGGGGTTATATCCCTGGAAGACAGCTTGCGTATGCTGGCGGTCCGGGCGCAGAGAATTGAAGCACTTGCTCCCGGCGCAATGCTGGCCATTGCAGCGTCAGAAGCAGAAATCCGTCCGCTGCTCACCCCGGAAATTTCCATGGCGGGCATCAATGGCAGATCACTGTGCGTAGTTGCAGGTGCGCCGGACGCGGTTGATGCACTGCAACAGCGCCTGGTTCGCGAAGGGGAAGTCGTGTGCCGGAGGCTTCTTGCAACCCATGCTTTCCATTCCTCGCTGATGCAGCCGGTGGCGGAGGAATTGACCGGAATTGCGCGCTCGGTTCGTCTCAATCCTCCCAAAATTTCTTATATTTCCAACGTGACCGGCAAGCCGATTACGGATTCTGAGGCCACGGATCCCACATATTGGGCGCGACATCTGACGCAGCCGGTGCAGTTCGCGGCAGGCTTACAGCACCTGTGCTCGCCCGCCGCGCCGGTGTTCCTGGAGGTTGGCCCTGGTCAAATGTTAACGTCTCTCACCGAGCAGTATCTTGCCGGAAGGAGCGTCGCTAACCGAGTCGCTCTAGCTTCACTGCCGCAGGCTTCAGATGCGCAGCCGGATCGTGCCTTTATTCTTAGCACTCTTGGAAATCTGTGGCTGGCAGGCATTGAACCCGACTGGAACGGCGTCCACCGCAATGAACGGAGGAGCCGCGTCCCGCTTCCGACGTATCCTTTCGAGCGGCAACGCTATTGGCACGTACCCAGCAGGCGGCCAAAGGAAAAAAGGGAAGCCGAGCATGCCGATGCCAGTGCAGTGGCGGTTCCATTCGCAGGCGAAATAACTGCGTCCAATCAAGAGACTCAATCGGAAGGCTACCCTGCGGAGAATTCGCGGGCGTACCTGGGCGTTGAATATGCCGCGGCGCGTAATTTCACCGAGCAAAAGATCGCGGAATTGTGGGAGGAGTTGTTGGGGGTCCATCCCATTGGAATTCAAGACGAGTTTCTCCGCTTGGGCGGAAATTCGCTTTTAGCTATACGCGTAGCCGCGGAGTTGCGCGAAGCCTTTCAAATCGAGTTCCCCCTTGAGGCGCTCTTGAAATCGGCTACCGTGTCTGAGATCGCCGTGTTTGTTGAGGAAACACTGCTGACCATGATTGAGAATATGGATGAGTCTGCCGTATCCGGAATGGAGACAGACGATGCCCGCTCGTCCGCCGCTGATTGACAAGAAGCAATCTGGCGACGGCCCGACTCTTCCTCGCCTGGAAACGATAGGTGTCATCGGAGCGGGAGTCATGGGTGTGGGACTAGCCCATGCATTGGCGCAGAGCGGATTGAATACCCTGCTGATCGATGTCTCCGATTCCATTTTGGAGTCCGCCGTTGGGCAGATCAGAAACAATATTCGCTTTCAGCGTTTGTTTCAAAACAATCAGGGCAGTGGTCCTGAAGAAATTTTGGGGCGCATCAAGGTTTCTGCTGACTATGACGTTCTGCGGGACGCCGATTTTGTGCTTGAAAATGTGACGGAAAAACTGGCGATCAAAACTGAAGTGTATCGCCGGTTGGATGCGATTTGTTTCTCGCAATGCGTTTTCGCAGCCAACACCTCTGCGATTCCGATTACCAGGATCGGAGCCATGACCAACCGTCCCACGCAGGTGCTGGGTATGCATTTCATGAACCCGGTACCGCTGAAGACTGCAGTTGAGGTGATTCGCGGCTATCACACCAGCGACGACACCATTGCTACGGCAACCCGGTTGCTCGGGCTTATGGGCAAAAAGGCCATCCTGGTAAATGATTCGCCCGGATTTGTTTCCAACCGGGTGCTGATGCTGACCATCAATGAAGCGATTTTTCTGGTGCAGGAAAAAGTGGCCTCACCCGAAGTGGTAGATGATATTTTCAAAAACTGCTTCGAGCACAAAATGGGCCCTCTGGAAACTGCCGATCTGATTGGGCTCGATACGATTCTGTTTTCTATCGAGGTACTGTATGACGAATTTAAGGACAGCAAGTTCCGCGCCTGCCCACTGCTCCGGCAGATGGTGGATGCCGGTCTATACGGCCGCAAGAGCGGACGCGGATTTTACAGTTACGAAGATTAGTTAATGTTGCAAGGAAGAAATTCATGGAGCAATCGAAACAAAAACTGAGGGCTTTCCTGGCGCGGCATATAGCGGGTCGGACGATTGCCGACGATGATCAGATTTTTGCGTCCGGGTTTGTCAACTCCATGTTTGCCATGCAACTCGTGTTGTTCCTGGAAAAAAATTTCAAGATCGCCATTGCCAATGAAGATTTGGAGCTGAAAAATTTTCAGAGCATTGATGCCATGGCGGAGCTGATAGAGAGAAAGACCTCCAACTCACAGAACGGATCGAATTGACGCTTGATCCTTTATGGAACTGACTCCTGAACAGCAACGGCTACGGACCGCGTTCCGTGAATTTGCGGACACACAGATTGTGCCCCACGCCAATGCCTGGGATCAGGCGGAAGCCATGCCGGAGGAGATGGTGCGGCAATTGGCTGCTAAGGGCTATCTGGGCGCAGTGCTGCCGGTCAATCGATGCGGCGCCGGCTTCAACATGGTTGAATTTGGCTTGCTGAATGAGGAATTGGGGCGAGGCTGTTCATCCCTCCGCAGTTTGTTGACCGTGCATAGCATGGTTGCTTTGGCAATTTGGCGCTGGGGAACAGAAGCGCAGAAGGCCCAGTGGCTGGAAAAGCTGGGGCAGGGGAAAGCGATCGCCGCATTTGCTCTCACTGAGCCTCAAGCAGGCAGTGACGCGCGGCAGATCATGACACAGGCCGTGGCGAGCGGTGACGATTTCCTTCTCAGCGGCCACAAGAAATGGATCACCTTTGCGCAGATTGCAGATTTGTTTCTGGTGTTCGCCAGGAGCGAGCGAGGCCCGTGCGCCTTCCTGCTGGAACGAAGCACGCCCGGACTGGTGATATCGCCCGTGCATGGGATGTTGGGTACACGTGCATCCATGATGGCTGAACTCCACCTGGAGAAATGCCGTGTTCCGAAACAGAACCTGGTCGGCGCGCCCGGGTTCGGCCTTTCTCACGTTGCTTCATCAGCTCTGGATTGCGGCCGTTACAGTGTGGCATGGGGCGCTGTGGGCATTGCTCAGGCATGTCTGGAAGCTTGTTTGCAATACACTGGCCGGCGAAAACAGTTCGGTGCTTTCTTGCGGGACCACCAGTTGGTTCAGCGCATGATCGTGGGCATGGTGGTTGGAGTGAGGGCAGCCCGTTTGTTATGCCACAACGCCGGACAACTCAAAGATGCGGGTGATCCGGCCTCAATGATTGAGACTTCAATTGCCAAATACTTCGCTTGCACCACTGCCGCAGAAATTGCCCGAGATGCGGTCCAGATACATGGCGCAAACGGATGCAGCAGTGAATATCCCGTAGAACGCTTTTACCGGGACGCCAAGATCATGGAAATCATTGAAGGCAGCAATGAGATCCAGGAAATCACCATAGCGCAGAGCGCCTGCCAGGAAGTTGTGGAGAGCGCCAGTGTAGGCAAGTGAGACGTTACTTGTGAATGAATTCAGAATCCAAAACGAAATTTCAGGTGACGCCATAGCGTCCGTGAAACGGCAGAAGATCAAGTGCGTGGTATGGGACCTGGATAACACGCTGTGGGACGGGACTCTGCTTGAAGGCGATAAGGTGCAGGTGCGCGATGGCGTTTGGGAGATCATTCACGCGCTGGACGCCCGTGGCATTTTGCACTCCATCGCCAGCCGCAATCATGCAGAATCGGCTCTGGCTCGGCTGCGCGAGCTAGGATTGGAAGAGTACTTCTTGTATCCGCAGATTAACTGGGGATCCAAGGCGGCTTCCATACGGATAATTGCCGAGAGTCTAAACATCGGCTTGGACAGCATTTGTTTTATTGACGATCAGCCCTTTGAACTTGCTGAAGTCAAGGCTGGGCTGTCGCACGTCCTGTGTATAGACCATTTTCAATTGCCACATCTGCTGCAGATGCCGGAACTGAACCCTGAAACCATCACGGCAGAGGCCGGCATGCGGCGGCAGATGTATCTGGGCGAAATGCGGCGTAAGCAAATAGAAGAAACATTCACCGGGCCGCAGGAAGAATTCCTTGCAACGCTCGGCATGGTGTTCACTATTTGTCCTGCGCGCACAGAAGACCTTGGCCGCGCGGAGGAACTTACCAACCGCACCAATCAACTCAACACCACAGGACGCACCTTTTCCCGGGAAGAGTTGGAGGAACTGCGCTGTTCAGATCGCCATCTCCTGCTCATGTCTGAGTTGACGGACAAGTTTGGCAGTTACGGAAAGATTGGCCTTGCGCTGGTGGAATGCGAGCCCGAAGTGTGGACGATCAAGCTGCTGCTGATGTCCTGCCGGGTGATGAACCGAGGCGTGGGCACAATTATGTTGAACCACATTCTCAGGAAGGCGCGTGAATCGGGTGTCCGGCTGGTCTCTGAGTTTGTATCCAATGACCGCAACCGCATGATGTACGTCACTTACAAGTTTGCTGGATTTACAGAGATCGAGAACAGAGGAGGGATCCAGATTCTGGAACATGGTCTGGCATCAATTCCTCCGGTGGCAGATTACGTTTTAGTAAGCGTTGAGACATAAACAGCGACAGCCCGGCGTTCAGTCTGGTTCGCGTGCAGGGCTGCGAGGGACTCATCAGATGTCGCGATGAACGTCACGCATTGGCAGCGATCTCAGTAGGGGTCAATTCGTGAGAACGGGAGATGTTTTAAGAATGAGCAACGAAGTTCACGAAAGAGAATCAACCGCCAATCAGGAGCGGATTTCCCGGCTCACTCCGGCGCAGCGCGAAATGCTGCAGAAGAGGTTGCGGGGTGAAGGGCCAAAAAGCGAGCCCAAATCAGCGCTTAAGCGTCGCCCCACGCCGGATTATCCACTTACTGCCGAGCAGGAACATTTGTGGCTGCTGCATCAGGTAGATCCGAATGTCTATTATTTCAACCATACCCATGCCTATCGGTTAAAAGGCGACTTAAACATTGATGCGGTGGAGCGTGCCATCAATGAAATGGTGCGGCGCCATGAGAATTTCCGCACGTCGCTCCCCGAAATTGACGGCAAGCCCAGGGCGGTAGTTTCTCCCCAGCTTCAGATCCCCTTGGAACGAGTGGAAGTCCCGGAATTTCCCGTGGAGGACCGGTACGAGCGTTTACAGGCGCTGGTTACCGCCCACACTTGCCGGCCTTTTGACATCCTGAAGGGCCCTTTGATTCGGGCGATTCTTTTCCGCGTTGCTGAAGATGAGCATGTAGTCATGCTCACGCTCCATCACCTCATCACGGATTTTGTTTCCTATGATCTGGTTGATAAAGAGTTTTTTGCTCTCTACGAGGCTTTTTCCCGCGGATTGCCGTCCCCTCTTCCCGAGCTGACTGTTCAGTTCGGCGACTTTGCTTACTGGCTGGACCAGTGGATGAAGTCTGAAGAGGCCGCAAGGCAGGCCGATTATTGGCTCCGCAAACTTGCAGACCTGCCGCGACTTGATCTGGTGACAGATATGCCGCGTCCGCATACCCGGAGTTTTAATGCCCTGCGTCTTGTGTGGGAGCTGCCGGACGCGCTGTGGGTTCAGTTCAAGCAGATGTGCATGGCGGAAAATGTCACGCGATTTACGTCAGTTCTAGTCATCTTTGCCATGTTCCTGCGGGAGTATAGCGGCAAGGATGACATTCCTATTGCCACCCCGGTGAGCAGCCGCAAGCATCGAGAAACCCAACCTTTGATTGGCTATTTTCTTAACACCATCGTGTATCGGCTGGATTTATCGGGCAATCCCACTTTTCGTGAGCTGTTGCAGCGCACCCGCGTGACCACGCTGGAAGCGATGGCGAACTCTGATTTGCCCTTTGAATTTCTGTTGAACAAGCTTCAGGCAGAGCGCGATCCCAGTCGGCCGCCGTTGGTGGATAGCTCATATGCTTTTGGCAACGATCACAAGAAGCCGCAACCTTCGGGCGGCACGGCAATAACAGAAATAGAAGAATTTGACGCTTTTTACCAGTCAGGCTGGCTGGACGTAAATCTGGGAGTGAACGATAACACCGACCATGCCGTCGTGGTTTTTGATTACTTAGTCGATCTTTTCCTGTCTTCCACAGGAGAGCGGATGATGCAGCACTTTCAGCGTTTGTTCCAGCAGGCAGCGGCTGATCCGACGAGAAGGCTGAGCGACTTTCTGTTGATCAATGAGCGTGAGAGGCAACAGATTCTTACGGATTGGAATGACACTGCCGCACCCTATCCATCTACGCAGACAATTCAAGGCTGCTTTGCTGCGCAGGTTTCACGGGCTGGAAGCGTCATTGCTCTTCGATCATCGCAGGCGGATTTGACCTACGCCGAACTGAATAAACGGGCAAACCGTCTTGCTCACCGGCTCATCAGCACCGGCGTTAAATCTGAGACTGTGGTGGCCATCCTGATGGAACGATCAGTGGACATGATAGTCGCCACACTTGCAGTGTTGAAAGCCGGTGGCGCATATCTGCCGCTGCATTCCGCGTATCCGCTGGAACGCATGCGCCTGATCATGGAAGAGGCAGGCGCGTCTGCGCTTCTGCTCGACCATACAACTGCAAACCGAGGACTTACTTGCACCCAAGTTGTAGTTGTCGATTACGATTCTTCTCTGGCGGCGGAGAACGACGGCGATCCCGCTATCGCGGTCGATCCCGATCAGCTTGCCTACGCTATGTACACTTCAGGCTCCACTGGTGCTCCTAAAGGTGTTGCCGTAACACACCGCAACGTTGTTGGCCTGGCATTCGACCGTAGCTGGCGAGAGGGAAGTCTGGAAAGAGTGCTGTTTCATTCGTCCCACGCATTTGATGCTTCAACGTTTGAGATATGGGCTCCGCTGCTGCGAGGTAAGCAAGTCATCATCGCGCCGCCCGGAGAGTTGGATGCTGCCGCTTACAAGCGTTTGTTCCAGGAAGAGAAGGTCACGTCTACGTTCCTGACTGCCACCCTTTTCAATGCTCTGGTCCAAGAGGCTCCGGAATGTTTTTCGGGTGTTCCTGAGATATGGGCGGGCGGAGACGTTGTTTCCGCCGCCGCCGTCCAACGCCTACACCAATATTGCCCTGAGACTGTGGTGTGCAATGGATACGGGCCAACAGAAACCACTACGTTTGCCACCCATCATGCGGTGTCCAACCCGGAGAAGCTGACCGGCAATGTGCCCATTGGCCGTGCGATGGACAACCACCAGACCTATGTTCTGGATTCCGTTTTCAAGCCTATTCCTGTGGGTATTCCCGGCGAGTTATGTATTGCCGGGGCCGGACTGGCGCGTGGTTACCTAAGACAGCCTGACCTTACAGCAGAGCGTTTTGTTCCGAATCCCTTCGATAACTCTGGTGGACGCATGTACCGCACCGGCGATCGAGTGCGTTGGAGAGAAGACGGGCGAATAGAGTTCCTGGGACGGGCGGACCAGCAAGTCAAGCTTCGCGGTTATCGCATTGAGTTGGGAGAAATTGAGGCAGCTTTGTTGGGCTGCTCCGGCGTTGGCCAGGCAGCCGTGATTATGCGCGAAGACAGAAAAGGGGAGAAGCGGCTGGTTGCCTATGTGGTTCCTGCCGGAGGTCGCAGCTTGAACGCCGCTGAGTTGCGCGAGTCCCTGGCTCATACGCTGCCAAACTACATGGTGCCCGCCTTCATTACGGTTATTTCCGCTTTGCCTTTGAACTCGAACGGCAAGCTCGACCGCAAGGCATTGCCAATGCCTGAATTTACAGGAAATAGTTCAGGACGTACGCCTCGCACTCACGCGGAAGAAGTTTTCTGTTCACTTGTCATGCAGGTGCTAAGCGTTCCCCGGGCCACGCCGGACGATAATTTTTTCGCTCTGGGCGGTGACAGTATTTTGGCGTTTCAGTTGGTTAGTCGCGCGCGCCAGGAAGGCGTGATCGTCAGCTTGCGCGATGTCTTCGAGCAGCAGACGATTGCGGCCCTTGCGGGCGTTTCCCGCGGACAAGGTGCCGCGATTGCGGCACCCGATGTCGGAGTAGGCGCAATGCCGCCCACTCCGATCATGTGTTGGTTCCTGCAGTCAGGCGGCACGCTGAATCGCTTCAGCCAGTCGATTGTGCTGCAAGTCCCGGCTAGTCTGGAGCGCCGGCATCTGGTCCGCGCTTTGCAGACGATACTCGATCATCACGATGTGTTGCGTCTGCGCTTTACCGGCGCACAGGGGCGCAGAGAGGAATGGAAACTGGAGGTTCAGGCGCAGGGCGCGGTGGATGCAGAATCATGCTTGAACACAATAGATATAACCGCGCTGAACGATGATACATGCAGTAAGAAGATAGCGGAAGAAGCACAAGCTGCCGCGACACGGCTATCTGCCGAGAATGGGCTCATGCTGCAGGCTGTATGGTTTGACGCAGGCCGCAGCTCGCCGGGCCGTTTGCTGCTGACGATTCATCATTTAGCAGTAGATGGAGTGTCTTGGCGAATCCTTTTGCCAGACCTGGCGGCCGCATGGGCGGCAATCCAGGCGGGAAGGTCCCCGCTGCTGGAACCATCCCCTGTCTCTTTCCGTGGCTGGGCCGAACGATTAACCCGCGAGGCGCTGAATCCGGAGCGAGTAAAGGAACTATCTTTCTGGATCGACACCTTGAAGGACGCCCAGGAACTTGTTCCCAGCCGGCAACTCGTCTCCAGCCGCGATACTGTGAGCAGCGCTCAACAGATCGTCGTCACGTTACCGCCCAAAGTTACTGCTCCTTTGTTGAGCCGGGTTGCACGCGCGTTCCATGCGCGAATCAATGATGTGCTGCTCACAGGGCTCGTTCTCAGCATTCTGAAATGGCGGCGACAGCATGGTTCGGGCGATGGCACGTCCGTTTTAATTGACATGGAAGGCCATGGACGGGAAAGCATTTTCGACGGCGTTGATCTTTCGCGCACAGTGGGATTTTTTACCACTATTTTTCCTGTGCGTCTTGATCCTGTTCCACTCGATCTTGAAGAAGCGTGGGCTGGAGGGGAAACGCTCGGAAGGGCGCTCAAATCCATCAAGGAACAGCTTCGCGCCGTCCCTGATAACGGGATTGGTTACGGATTGCTGCGCTATTTGAATCCGCAAACTGCGTCGATTTTGTCCGGCATGGCCAAGTCTCAAATAGATTTCAATTACCTGGGACGTTTTCCCGTTGCGGAAACGGCGGATTGGACGGCCTCTGAATCGTTCAGTGGAGGCCTGGATCCTGAAATGGCCTTCCATCATCCATTGCAAGTTGATTCCATGGTACTGGAGCGCGCTGCCGGTCCGGAGCTGACGGCCGTCTGGACGTGGATGCCGGGAATATTTTTAGAACACGATGTTCATTTGATAGCGGAAGGGTGGTTCCACATGCTGGAAGCGCTCGTCCAGCATTGTGAGCAACCTCTAGTGGGAGGACTTACGCCATCTGACGTGCCTCTGGTCGCGCTCTCCCAATCTGAAATCGACCGGCTGGAAAGCGAATATGGAGAGATTGAAGACATCTTGCCGCTCACACCCGTGCAGCAGGGGATGCTCTTCCATGCTTTTTATGATGCGGGTGGACCCGATGTTTACAACGTCCAGATTGCTCTCAGGCTGGAAGGGCTGCTCGATGAAAAATCGCTTCAAGATGCGGCCAAAGCTTTGTTGCGCCGCCACAAAAATTTGTGTGTAGCTTTCAAGTACGAAAATCTGAATGAGCCGGTGCAAATCATACTAAGAGATGTTTCTGTGCCATGGAACACCCTGGATCTCTCCGCGCTTGGGCTGGCAGAACGTGAACAAAGCTGGGCTGAGCTTATGCAACGCGATCGCCTGGCCCGCTTCAATCCGAGTGTCTCGCCACTGTTTCGGTTTCTTTTGGTCCGTTGTGGGCCTAAAGAGTTCCGCTTGCTGATCACCACTCATCACATTCTGGTCGATGGATGGTCTGTGCCATTACTGATTCCTGAGTTGCAACAACTTTATGAGCACCATGGCAGTGCTGCTGCCTTGCCCCGAGTCACGGCATTCCGGGACTATCTGGCGTGGCTCTCCAGCCGAGACCGCAGCGCAGCCGAGGCTGCCTGGCGGGAAGCGCTTGCTGGGCTCGAAGAAGGCACACGGATCAGCCCGCGGGCCTCCCTGGGCGATCCAAAAATACCGGAGCGAATGATTGTTGAACTCGACGAAGAAACCACGCGGCGTCTTATAGAGCAGGCACGCGCCCGCAATCTGACACTAAACACCATAGTCCAGGGCGCCTGGGCTGTTCTGCTGTCACGGCACACTGGCCGGGAGGATGTGGTGTTTGGGAGCACCGTTTCAGGACGCTCTCCGGAGATCGCGGGCGTTGAAAGCATGATTGGACTTCTGATCAATACTGTGCCCACGCGCGTAACCCTGCGCTCCGCCGATTCATTCAACGATCTTGTCAGCCGGTTGAATCAGGAACAATCCCGTCTGCTCGCTCATCAACACCTTGGATTGGTGGAAATTCAGCGCCTGACCAAGCTGAATGAATTGTTCGACACTTTAGTGGTGTTTGAGAACTTCCCCAGAGGAACGGAAGATAAAAGCCGAGAGGAAGGGGATGCGCAACCGTCCGGCGGTCTGCGGTTCACAGTGATGGACCTCAATGATGCCGCACACTATCCTTTGACTGTGGTGGTTGCTCCGGGCAAGCGCCTGGGCATGTATTTTACTTACCATCCAGACCACTTCAGTTCCAGTCTTATAGAAAATCTGAGCCGGCGCTTTGTGCGTCTTCTTGCGGCGTATGCCGCCGCTCCCGATCAACCTGTGAGTTTCATCGATTTGCTGGATGAGCAGGAACGCCGGCAGATTGTGGTGGAATTCAACCAGACACATACAGAGTATCCTCGTAAGAAAACCATGATGGAGCTGTTTGCAGAGCAGGTCCAGCGCCGTGGAGAAGAAGTGGCCGTGATCTGCGACCGGGAGAAGATCAGCTACATCGAACTGGATCGCCGCTCAAACCAACTGGGACGTTATTTAAAGAATCTGGGCGTCGCTGCGGAAAAGCTGGTGGGCATCAGCGTGGAACGCTCCGTAGACATGGTGCTGGCGATGGTGGGCATTCTCAAGGCTGGGGGAGCATATGTTCCTATCGATCCCGCATATCCGCCGGAGCGGCTGCGCTTTATGGCGGAGGATTCCAATATTGGAGTTTTGCTGACACAAGGACGCCTGGCCGATCACATCCCACAGTTGAAAGCAAAGGTGGTTTGCCTTGACCGCGATTGGGATGAGATCGAGCAGCAAAGCAATCAGAGTATTGAAACTCAGGTGTTGCCGGAAAACCTTGCTTATGTCGTTTATACGTCCGGCTCAACCGGCCAGCCTAAAGCCGCAGCGGTAAGCCATCGCAGCATGATCCGGCTGCTGCGTGAAACCAACTACATCCAATTTCAGGGCGACGAGGTAGTGGCCCAGACCGTCAACATGTCATTTGATCCCTCCACATTTGAGATATGGGGAGCGCTCTTGAATGGATGCCGGTTGGTGATCATCGGTAATGAAGTGCTCCTGGACGTAGAACGGTTTGCCGCGGAGATCATAGACAAGGGTGTGCAAGTCATGTTTTTGGCGACCGCATTGTTCAATGAAGTGGGACGCCTGAAACCCACCATGTTCAATTCGGTGAAATCGCTGCTGTTCGGCGGGGAAGCTGTCTATCCCGTCACCGCGGCGGCTGTGCTTGAGCATGGCGGGCCGGAGCGGCTCGTGAATGCCTATGGTCCTGCCGAGTGCACCACATTCAGCGGTTGGTATGTGGCAAGAAAAGTAGCCAGGGATGCCGTAAGTGTGCCCATCGGCAAGCCGGTCGCAAATACCCAGCTCTATGTGCTGGACCGCAATATGAACCTTGAGCCGGTTGGAACCATGGGCAAGTTGTACATCGGTGGCGAAGGCCTGGCGCGAGGCTATTGGAAAAGGCCGGAATTAACAGCGGAGAGATTTGTTCCCGATCCTTATGGCCAACCGGGAGGACGTCTTTACATCAGCGGTGATCTTGCCCGTTGGATGGAAGACGGCAATCTGGAATTCTTTGGTCGCGAGGATAATCAGATTAAGATACGCGGCTTCCGGGTAGAGTTGGGCGAGATTGAAGTGGCCCTGTTGCAGCATGGCAGAGTACGAAATTGTGCTGTGCTGATGAAGACGCTCAGCAGTGGCAAGCAACTGGTGGCTTATGTTTCCGGCGAAGCGAATGCTGACGAGTTAAAGAATTATCTGAAAGCGAAGCTGCCCGAGTATATGGTGCCGGGCATCTACGTGATGCTGCCGGAACTGCCGCTCAACACCAATGGGAAAGTTGATCGCAGAGCTCTTCCGGAGGTGGAAGACAGAGTGCTCCAGGAGATAGAGGAAGATGCCCCGGAGACAATGACTGCTATCGATGAGTTGATTGCGGACCTTTGGAAGGAAGTGCTGGGAGTAGCGCGTGTTTCAATGCGCTCCAACTTCTACGCTCTGGGCGGACACTCCCTGCTCGCGCTCCGCGTAGTATCCAGGGTCAATGACTATTTCCAAAGCGGGCTTTCGGTGCGGACGCTTCTTGAATACCCGGTGCTGGCGGAATTTGCCGAGAAGGTGCGCTCCATTTCGGCCCGTCCCGTCCAGGAAATGGAAAAAATAGCCAGGATTGGGCTAATGGTCCGCAAGATGACACCTGAAGAACGTACAGCCGCCCTTTCTGCAAGATGAACACCCTTTTGCTGTCGAGGACTTCACAGTGGAAATCATGAATAAATCCGATGGGATGCTCTCGGACGTAGAGCGACAGCAGATTTTGTATGAGTGGAACCGGACGCAAGCGGAATATCCGAATGTGTGCATTCACGAGTTGTTCGAAGCGCAGGTGAAGCGGACGCCAGAAGCCACGGCGGTGATGTTTGAAGATGAAAGGGCCAGCTATGACGAGTTGAATCGGCGGGCGAATCGGCTGGCGCACTATCTACGGAAGAAAGGAGTCACGCCGGAGAAGCGAGTGGGGATATGCACGGCGCGAAATGTAGAGATGGTTGTGGCGCTGCTGGCGGTGCTGAAAGCCGGTGGAGCGTACTTGCCACTGGATCCGGATTATCCAGAGGAACGGCTGCAATATATGGTGAAGGACAGCGAACCGGTCATAGTCGTCACGCAGAGGAACACGGCAGACCTGATGAGAAGAGTCGGAAAGGGAACCAGGGTTCTGGAATTGGATGGAGAAGGGGAGAGA
>JBAVLE010000217.1:0-3076 GCA_049688735.1 Candidatus Angelobacter sp.
GTCAAGGGTCAAGATGAACGCCAAAACCGGGCGCCCTTGACTGCGTTTCCAGCGCCGATGCCCTCGTGCGCTTTTTTTACACTTGACTCAGGCCGTTGTTGTCATACACGGGATGACGAGTTATAAAAAGCTACGTTAAACACTAAAACTGCTTAGTCGGCAATTTTGTGCGCCACTCCCTGAAGCACAACTTTCCAGTTCGCGCCGTTATCTTCCGACGATGTGACTTTGAAGACCTCTGTTTTTGCATCAGTAAATTCGTTCGTCGTTCGAATCAGCGTGGTCTTGCCGTTGGCAATAAAGCTGGAATCGTAGGTCCACAGATTGCCTTTGATGACAATCCCGCCGGTACTCGGTTTTGCGCCGGGATCGGCAAGAGTGACGTAGGAGTAGTTGCCGCTCTTGCTGTCATATGAGTAGACCGTGAACTGGCGATGGTCACCGGCTGCGCCCATCCGGACCAGTTGATCGCAGACCAGATAAGAGCCTTGCGGCGACCAGCGGCATTCCAGAGTGGTGGAAGTTTTTGGTCCGCTGGTAAAAGCGCCCTCCGTTTCCCACTTGCCCACAAAAGCGCCGAGCTTTTTGGTGGGATCTTCTAATTGCGAAGCACTCGCAGAGGCAGGCGCGGCTTGTGCGGACTTGGGCTGAGATGTGGGCGACGCGGCATTGGATTGCAGAGCGTTTAAATGAACGCCAGCGACAAGCAAAGCGGCAGTTGTGAACAACGAGGCGAGAGTTTTCAGGCGCATTGGTTTCCCTGTTTCAATTTTCATCGACCGGAGTGGCAAACAATCTTACTACGGCTGAGTCCGGCGGATAGTCCGCGAGTAGAGCAGCGTACGCTCTTTGAATCCCAGGCGGTGATAGATTTCGATGGCGCGCATGTTGTCGCTGCGGACGGTAAGAAATGGCCGGTCGCCGCGTGAGCGTATTCGCTGGATTAACGCTCTCACAATGGCAGTCGCATATCCGCGGCCTTCATAGTCGGGGAGCGTGGCCATGGTCGTAATCTCACGATAACCCGCGATATGCAGCCGCACACCTCCCATCGCAACCAGCTTGCCTTCTTCGCCTGATTTGCGGATGCCCAAAAATTGTCCCAGCTTTTGGATCCGGGGGCAGAGGGTGCGACCGGGACGCGTGGCTGTATAGACTACGCTCATCTCAGGAACATCAGCGGGAGTAAGCTCGACGATTTCAGGCGCGCCGCTGCCTTGTGGATTTCGCGGAGGCGCTTCCGTTTCCTGCACCATCTGGCGCAGTTCGACTGCGCGTAGAATCTCCCATCCGGTTGGTATTTGCAGCGGCGAGGTGAAGTAGAGATTCACGGCGTCGCGCTGGATAAGCTGGGCCAGCGAATCGTACGCCATTGCCGTATTGGCCGCCAATGCGCCGAGCAAAGTCATCTCCGGCGGGAAACGGCGAGACAGCGCATTGCTGTGCGCAATTTCCGCCTGTTTAGTAGTCAGCGCAGTCCAGATTGGCGTATCGAGCGGGAGCATGCGCTAGAGTGTATCGCATGGGCGGCAGCCTTGCCTTGTGCCGTGCGAGGGGAAGTTGGTCCAGGAGAATTCTCACGCTGGTTGGAGGTCTTTCCGCCCGGCCCGCAAATCATGCGCGACCGGCGGCCGATCTTTGGGTAGCCCATGCATGGTCCGCTCTGTTGCGCGCCGACGAACGAAAATGGCGTGATCTTTGCCTTTGGAACCGTGGCAAAAGGCCTGGGCTTTTCCGTCCTGCGCATTCAAATTGAATGTCCTGATTGCGTGGCGCTGCGGCACATGGGGAACAACAAATGGCAGTGGGTGAGGATTGAATTTGAGAATGAGAGCCGGAATTTTCTGACGCACATGCACTCACCCTTAGACGCCGATTTGATTGTGTGCTGGAAACATAACTGGCCAGAGTGTCCGCTGGAAGTGATAGAACTGCAAAGCGTGGCAGAGATATGGAACAGTTTGGCGACGCCGGAGACGGAAGAGGAGGAAGCAAGCTCGATGGAGGTGGAAAAACCAAAACCTTTGAAACACGGAAGAAAGGAGGAAGATGAGGAATGATCTGGTCGGGAAATCGGGTGGTCGGGATATCGGGTGATCGAAAAGAAAAGCCTCAGCACTGATCTGGCGCGCGCGGTTTGCCGATTCCCTCAGTCGTCTTATAAGATTACAGGTTCCCTTCAGCGCGCTGACGCCTGCTGTATGAACGCTGCGTTTACTAGAACACCAGTTAATAGAGCACCAGTAATCGAAACCCAACAGAAACCCAAGACATGAAGATTCACGAGTACCAGGCAAAAACAATCCTTGCGAAATATGGAGTGGCTGTGCCTCGCGGTGAGATGGCGCTGACCCGCGCCGAAGCCGAAAAGGCCGCGCACCGGCTATTTGAAGAAGGCGCGAAGGGCGTGGTGGTGAAAGCGCAGATCCATGCCGGAGGCCGCGGTAAAGGCGGCGGCGTGAAGGTGGCCAAGAATCTGGAAGAAGCCAAAATGTGGGCAGACAAGATTCTGGGCATGCGCCTAGTTACGCACCAGACCGGGCCGGAAGGCAAGATTGTGCAGCGGCTGCTGATTGAAGAGACTCTGCCCATCGAGCGTGAACTTTATCTTGGGATCGTGGTGGATCGCGCGACGGCGAGGCCCGTGTTCATGGCTTCCGCCGCGGGCGGCATGGAGATCGAAGAGGTCGCAGCCAAAGATCCCAAGGCAATCATCAAAGAAGCGATTGATCCGACGATCGGATTTCAGCCTTATCATGCGCGCAAGCTGGCCTTTGGCCTGGGACTAAAAGGAACGGAAGTCAATGAAGCCGTAAAGCTGATGACGGGCCTGTATCGCGCGTTTGTGAATACTGACGCTTCGCTGTGCGAGATCAATCCCTTTATTACGACCACCGACGGCCGCGTGTTTGCGCTGGACGCCAAGTTTGGCTTTGACGACAACGCACTCTTCCGCCACAAAGACCTGAAAGAGCTGCGCGACATCAGCGAGGAAGATCCGCTGGAAGTGGAAGCTTCAAAGTACAACCTGAATTACATCAAGCTGGACGGCAATATTGCCTGCCTGGTGAATGGC
>JBAVLE010000218.1:0-6261 GCA_049688735.1 Candidatus Angelobacter sp.
GACCTGCACCTCAATGGGCAGAAGCTACACATAAAGATGTACCTTAATCCTATCCTTTTGGGCAACTGGCGTACTTATGTACGGTATCGAACTAAAGTAAGGGGCAATGTCGTGGGGACCAAAAGTATAGTTGTTTCGTCTGAGGCTTTCGGGGGAAATCAGCGGCAGGGAAATCGGCCTCCTCCGGCGGAAAATGGGAACGGAATCTCATCGCTGGCGCATGAGATCAATAACCCGCTTGAATCTCTTCACCAACTCCACTACCTAATCGAAAAAGAAGGAACTCTGGCAGAAAAGGGCCGCCAATATCTGGCTTTGGCCCGCGAAGAAGTTCAGCGAATTTCTCGAATTCTGCATGCGGCCATGGCATTGCGGGACTCTGGCGATCCTGAGGACACGGATTTACCTGAATTGCTGGGTTCCGTACTCAATTTCTATAAATCGCGTTTTGATTCGCAGGGTATCTCTGTGAATGCCCGCTGCCGCGGTAAAGCACGCATTTCGGGCTACCCTCAGCAACTTCGGCAGATGTGCGCCAATCTTCTGCTGAATGCCGCTGATGCCATGCCGGGCGGCGGGAAAATATACGCTAGACTCGCACCGTCCCGCGAATGGAAAGATCAGAGACGCGGATTGCGGCTCACATTCGCGGACACGGGAACCGGAATTCCCGCAAAAAATATGGCCCGCATCTGCGACCCATTCTTTACCACAAAAGGCGCTGCGGGCAACGGCATTGGCCTTTCACTGGTCAAGAACACTGTGCAGAAACACCATGGCGTGCTGCTGGTTCGCAGCAGCACCAAGGCAGGTCGCAGCGGGACCGTGTTTAGCATTTTTCTGCCTTGCGCGTGAGTTTATTTTAAAAGCAATTGGCCGGAACGGTTTCTTGTTCCGGCCAGTGTGTAACTAATCGCTCGGCTACTTCTTTGCCGGATCGTCTTGCGGATTGATGTAATTGAATTGCACTGGCGCTGTGCCGTGGATCTGTACCACGACGTCGCTTACAGCCATGGCATAGTGGTGCATGTCGGGATCCAGATAGGCAAAACTGCCCGCCGGGAACGCGCCCATTTTGCTCGTATCAAACGTATCGCCCATTCCAACTTTGAATGTTCCCGAGATGACGGTGACATTTTCCCGCAGCGGATGCCAGTGCGGTGCGATCCGGTATCCTGCGGGCATTTTCAGGCGTACCGTGTAGTTGCCGCCGGCGGCCGTCGGATCTCCTTCGATCACGGCAAACTGCGCACCCGGCGCCACGAACGGCGGCGTCGGTCCCCATTGAATGGTGTCCGGCGTAAAAGCGTTTCCATGCGCCATGGAATGGGCTGATGCCCTGTAGTGCTGGCCTGCCCAGCCAACCAGTACCACCAACGCAATTGCAATGTATATGTTCCGTTTCATTTTTTACCTGCTCTCCCTCAATTCTGCATTCATCGTTCTTCCTGGCGATCATCGCCGGAGAAGACGGGCCTTTCAATGAGGAGCGGATAACGGGGATATATCTTTTATGTATCGCCGTAAGCTCCTGATTTGGCGCATAATGCTTGAGACGGAGCCACAAACATGCAGGCCGCAAAGAAGGCCATTGGTGAGATAGAACTCGATCTGGGTCGCTATGAGCTCAAGCGCTTTGGACGCCGCGTAAGGCTTGAAAAGAAGCCCATGGAGTTGCTGATCTTTCTGGTGGCCCGACGTGACCAGATGGTTTCACGCGAAGAGATCGTCAAAAGACTTTGGCGCTCCAGCTTGTTCATTGATACGGAACGGAACCTCAACAACATCATTCGCAAAATCCGCACGGCGCTGGGTGATGACTCCGCCAAGCCGCGCTTTCTTGAAACTGTGGTTGGCAAAGGCTATCGATTCATCGGGCCGGTGCGGGTGATTGACGCGCAACATCCGCGTTCTGATTTCGACCGCGGCGTATCACGAGCTTTTGGCACCGAGAAGATCGCCGACCGGTCGTCCCTCGCTGTGCTGCCGCTACAACTTGCAGGCAAAGCCACGGACGATCACGGTCTCTCCCTGGGATTTGCCGACGCGCTGGTGGCGCGGCTGGGCAATCTTCGCGACGTGGACGTGTTGCCAACCTCGGCCGTCCTGAATCTTCCTATTGATCTATCGCCAGCGGACATCGCTGCTCGCCTCGGCATCCGATTCCTGGTTCACGGCGCGATTCAATCTTCCAAAGGGCAATGGCATCTTTCTCTGGAAATGTTTGATACGCAATTGCAGGCCCCGTGCCTCACCAAAAAATGCGAGCTCGACATCAACAGGCTTGCCGAAATTGAAAGCGATATTGCACGGCAGATTGCTGGCGCATTGAACCGACCACTGGGGCCTGTGCTGGTACAGCAGCGTCCGCGATATAGCCGCGATCCCCTGGCTTACGCTGAGTTCATGCGCGGCTATCGGCTGAGCGCCACTGGCGATCCGGCCGCCATGGAAACTGCGATGCATCACCTTACCAGCGCCGTAACGCGCGATCCTGCTTTTGCTCTGGCGCACGCTACGCTTTCACTGGTTTGTGCTACTCGCCATTTTGAATATGACCCAGCCAGTGTGTGGCTGGAAAAAGCTGAGTTCCATTGCCGACGCGCGCTCGAGATCGATACCGAGCTGCCGGAAGGACATGTAGCCCGCGCCTTTCTGCTGTGGGGCCCGTCGAAAAACTTTCAACATCTAGAAGCCATCACTGAACTCAAGCGCGCCATTGCGCTGCAGAACAATTTGCCTCATGCTTACAACCGGCTTGGCACCATTCTGGCGCACATTGGGCTGCTGGACCACGCGCGCGCCATGTATGAGAGAGGAAGTCAATTTCATCCCAGGAAGGCAGTGAGCCCCAGCATTGTTCAGGTTTACATCTGGAACCAGGAATATGATGCAGCGCGTGACGCGATTCAGGCATGGCGCGCGGAAAGCCCCGGCAATAAATACGCAATCTATTTTGCCGCTTACCCGGCGATGATGATCGGCGACTGGCGAGAGGCGGAGACGCTGCTGAACGAAGCGCTGGAACTGCTGCCGGAAGATCCAATCGTGGTCAGCCTGCAGGGCGTATTTTTTGCCTTGACGGGAAAACATGAACTAGCGCTCAACTGCATGATTCACGCCTGCGCCAGCCCTAAATCATTTGGCCATGCGCACCACACTTATTACCAGATCGCCTGCATTCTTGCCCTTGCTGGGAAGCGCCAGCAGGCTTTTGAGTGGCTGGAGCGAAGCGTCAGCAGCGGCTTTGCCTGCTGGCCTTTCTTCCTGAAAGACCATTGTCTTAAGAACCTGCATGGGCTTCCTGAATTTGAACTGCTGGTAAGCGCATTGCAGGCCAAGTATCCGGACCATTTGGGATTGCTGTAGCTACTCATTTCCGCGTAAGCGGCCCAACATGATTTCCTCCACCCGCTCCGGCGCGATCCCGTGGTGATACTCCTGTGAAAGAGGATGGTCAGTCAATTCCAGTTCAAAATTTGGACGCTGCCCGGGCTCCTGCTGGTGAGCATACATTTTCAGGCTCAGCGTATCCGGGTACTCAGGGATCTGAGTGCTTAGCCAGGAAAACATGGATGGCAAGTCAACCCGTTTCGGATCCTCATTCGTCTCCCTCAGCTTTTCAAAATTATCGCGGCTGAATGAGCCCCACACTCCTCAGCGAAAGGTCTCTGCCGAACCGATGATAGGAAGATGGATGATTCCGCGGACAAAGAAATCTCTGTCCTCGATTGCGCAATAATCATCGTCTAGAAAAGTCTTGTTGCGCTTTTTGCCCCAGTCGGGCAAGAGACGCACTCGCGTGTTTATCTTTTCGTGTTCTTCCAGCCAGTAGTGAGGTGAGTCATAAGCAAAATCGAGGCAGGGGCCCGTATGCCAGTCATCGCAAGAACCGCATTTCCATCGCAGATCGGCAAGATTGTCCAATGTAACGGAAGGGCGCGTATTGCGGATGCGGGTACGTTCGTAGCAGCCCGCGCAGAGTAGTGAGATTTCGGCCAGCTTCTCCGATTCCTCATCCCAGCCATCGTGAGCGGCGCGTATGATCTCACAGTTGTCGCACCACGCGTCGGGAAAAGGATTCTCTTCATCGGGCTCATTGCGATTGAAACCTAGTCGGACGCCTTCTCCCAAGAGATGCGTGCAAACAAATGTCTGTAAAGACTCGCCGTGGGTATTGCATTGGATCTTGTCAGACATGCACCGCTATCCTGATGGAACACCGAGAGTGTGTCAATCGACAATCGGTAAGACTCAACTGCAATTTTATAGTTCTGCTTTTCGTTATAATCAACAATTACCCCAATCAAGGAGACTCTCTCTTGCAGCAAGCTGAAATTGGCATTATGGGCGGCAGCGGTTTGTATTCCATGCCCGGCCTCACAGACATTCGCGAAGTTACAGTGCAAACTCCGTTCGGAGAACCATCGGACGCTTACGTGCTCGGCACGCTGGAAGGGCGCAAGGTGGCGTTTCTTGCGCGCCACGGTCGTGGACACCGCATCCTGCCTTCTGAAATCAACTTTCGCGCCAATATTTACGGCATGAAAGACCTGGGAGTGGAGCGTATCTTGTCGCTCTCAGCCGTCGGCTCGCTCAAGGAAGAGCACAAGCCCACGGACTTTGTGATTCCAGACCAGTTTATCGATCGCACTTTTCATCGCATCTCCACGTTCTTTGGACACGGCATTGTGGCGCACGTTGCCTTTGGCGATCCTATCTGCCCTGAAGCCGCCGAGGCATTTACGCAATCCTGCAAGGACATTGGCGTGGTTGGCAAAAAGGGCGGGACGTATATTTGCATGGAAGGGCCGCAGTTTTCTACCCGCGCGGAATCGAACCTGTACCGCAGCTGGGGCGCAGACGTGATCGGCATGACTAACCTGCAGGAAGCCAAGCTCTGCCGCGAAGCGGAAATTTGTTACTCCACGTGCGCCATGGTGACCGACTACGATTGCTGGCGCGCCGGCCACGAAGACGTAACCGTGGAACAGGTATTGAAAGTGGTACACGCCAACGCAGAGAACGCGGCCAAAGTTGTTAAGCATGCCGTCGGCATCATGCCCAAAGAACGCAAATGCGCGTGCGGTTCAGCGATGAAGTACGCCATCCAAACTGATAAAGACAAGATTCCGGCGGCCACCCGACAGAAGCTGGCGCTGCTGCTGGATAAATACCTGGGCAAAGGCCAGGAGGCAAAAGCCTAAAAAGGAATTTGGTGATTGAGTAATTTGGTAATTTGGTAATTGAGGAGCAGCAGTGATCGAATGAACGCCAGCGCGCGTCGTGATTATCTTCTGCTCACGGCAATTTCTGCCGCACTTTCTGCTGGCGCTCTGATCTTTTATTACCATCAGGGGGCCATCCTTCTCTATGGCGACGCCGTGGCGCACATCCACATTGCGCGCCGGGTCTTCGATTCGCGGACGCCCGGCCTTTTTCAGCTTGGCACCGTGTGGCTGCCGCTGCCACACCTGCTCGACATTCCGTTTATCGTGAATCATCGCTTGTGGCAGACAGGCCTTGGCGCTTCGATTCCGTCGATGATCGCCTACATCGCGGGAACGTTGGGCGTATTTCGGCTGGTTTCTGGCTTGGCTTCTCGCCCAGCTGCTTGGATTGCCGCGTTGATCTACGCGCTGAATCCCAATCTTCTATATATGCAGTCAACCGCGATGGGCGAATCGCTTTATCTGGCTTTGTTTGTCTGGTCGGCAGTGTACTTTGCTGACTTTGTGCGGCTGTCGCGCGATGATCCAGAGCAAGCCGGAAAGTCACTGAAAAAATGTGGCCTGCTGGTTTCAGCGGCGATGCTGGTCCGCTATGACGGCTGGTTTCTAGCAGCAGTGATCGCCGTGTGCGCTGCGATTCTATTGTGGAGAATGCGGCCCAATGCTCTTCCGCCACTTCGGCGTGGACTGCGCAATTTTCTTTTACTCACCGGATCTACGGCCGCGCTCTTTCTTCTTTATAACCAAATCGCGTTTGACAATGCGCTGGAGTTCGCTAACGGCCCATATTCAGCCCGGGCCATTCAGCAGCGGAGCAAGACCGCGACCATGCCCAGCTATCCGGGAGAGAATTCTCCGCGCGACGCGACGCTGCAATTCCTTAAAGTCTCCCGGCTCAATCTGGCGCAAGGCCCTACGGAATTTCTGCTGTTCAATGGCGCATTTATGGCGCTGCTGGCTTCGCTTTATTTTGCGCGACGCTACTTGAGCTCGGCTGTACTGTGGGCGCCGCTCCCCGTTTATGTGCTCT
>JBAVLE010000219.1:0-1604 GCA_049688735.1 Candidatus Angelobacter sp.
AAACCTGGATACCATTGCTACTGCCAGCAGCGAGTGTCCACCCAAATCAAAGAAATTATCGTGTCGTCCGACCTGAGTAGCTTCCAGCACCTCTGCCCAAATCGCCGCCAGTTCTTTCTCTATTGACGTACGAGGAGCTTCGTAGCGCTGCGCTGAATCGTCCAAACCCAAGTCTTCCAGCTTTTCCAATGCCTGCCGGTCTACCTTCCCATTACTCGTGAGCGGCAACTCCTGCAAACCCACAATGACACTCGGAACCATGTATGCCGGAAGCTTGCCTTTCAGATCGCGTCGTAAGTCCTCATGGTCCCCAACCACATACGCAACCAGCTTTTTACTTCCGTTCGAATCAGATTTTGCTACCACTGCACAACCGCGTACTCCACTCTGCTGTTGCAGGATCGCTTCAATCTCTGCTAGCTCAATTCGGAACCCGCGTACCTTGACCTGGAAATCATTCCGTCCTACAAACTCAATCGTCCCCTCCCGCCGCCACCGCACCAGATCTCCCGTCCGGTACAATCGTCCTCCACCCTCCGCGCTGTACCGATCCGGAACAAACTGTTCCGCCGTCAAGTCTCCGCGCCGCAAATAACCCCGCGCTACACTCGCGCCCGCTATATATGCCTCGCCGACTACTCCTATCGGCGCCAGGTTCATCGCCGCATCCAGCACATACATCCGCCGGTCTCCTATCGGCTTCCCGATCGGCAGCGATGTCATGGTTTCTGGGATTTCCCCCGGCACCACATAGCAACTGCTGAATACCGTGCATTCCGATGGCCCATACCCGTTCACTACCCGCATCCCAGGCAACTTTTCCAGTGCATTCTTGATGTGCGTGACCGACGCCGCCTCTCCCCCGGTCAGCAGATACTTCACTCCTTCGAGACACTCCACATCGCTTTCCACAATCGAGTTCAACATCGCCGCTGTCAGCCACAGCGTATTCACTCTCCGCCCCTGTACGTACTTCCTGATCTCTTCCGCGCTCAAGACTCGCTGCTGCGCCAATACGCTCCTTCCTCCGGTCAGCAACGCACTCCACAGTTCCAGCGTGAATGCATCCCAGCTCACCGATGAATGCTGCAACAGCACCGTTTCTTCGTCGAAACGCACATAATCAATTCCAAAAATAAACCCAGGAATACTGCGATGCGGAATCTCGCTCCCCTTCGGCTCTCCGGTCGAGCCCGAGGTATAGATCACGTAGGCCAGATTTTCAGCGTCCACTCCCGTTTCCACCCGCTCCAGGTTCGTCTCCGACAGGTTGCTGAACACATCCTCATTCGCTAGATCGATAACCTGAACACCTTCATGGATTCCGCCTGCCAAATCCAGCAAACCAGGCCAATCACTGCGCACCAGCAGCGCCACCGGAGCACTGTCCTCCAAAATGAAGTGCAAACGCTCCATGGGGTATGACAGATCCAGAGGCACATACGCTCCACCCGCCTTCAATACCGCCACCATCCCCACCACCATCTCCAAGCCACGCTCCACACCAATTGCCACTCGCGCGTCCGGCCTCACTCCAATCGTCCGCAGATAACGTGCCAGCCGGTTCGCTTTGCGGTTCAGCTCTGCATACGTCAACTCCTGCC
>JBAVLE010000220.1:0-16265 GCA_049688735.1 Candidatus Angelobacter sp.
TAAAGGTTCTGATGATGAGAACCGCGCGATCATAGGAAAAGTAAACGCTTCAGGCAGGGTGTTCATTGCAAGCACGGTATTAAACGGCAAATTGACGTTGCGGCTGGCGATTGGACAGTTGCAAACCGAGTGGAAAGACGTGCAGGAAGCGTGGGATTTGCTGCAACAAGCAGCGGAAGAGCTTTAACCACAAAGCACACGAAGCAACACAGGGGAAACGTAGGAAATGTTTCGTGATTTCTGTATTCATAGCGCACCGATAAGGCGGAAATTTGCTGCGAATTATCGCGAAAAGGCGCGAATCGAAAATACGAGAGATGAATTCGTGTTTCTTGGTGTAAATTTGCGGCTACTTCGCCCTAAGCCGCGTGGTTCTGGATGAAGTAAAACGCATAGCACAGCACAAGGAAGACAGCTTCCAGTCCGGCAAAGACCATGAAAAAGCTGTTGTGGATGCGAATCAGCAATCGATTATCGAGGCCCCATTCAGTCGCGGGCGGACGCGCCTGCATAGCGCGATAGAGACCGCGCGCCGTCATTACAAAAAAATGCAGCAGCAGGCCATAAAAGCCGATCCAGAAAACCACCCAGAAGAGCGGACCAACGCTGGAGAACAATCCGCTTAGTCCATAGTCGCTGCCGCTGAGCGCCACAAATAAAAATCCCAGCAGTACCAGATTCGGCCAGAGGCCTTGGGCGGTAATGAAATAAAGATAATAGTCGGCCAGATTACGCGCATGGCGATTGCGTGGAAACTCTCGCTGCGCGCCCTGGCTGAACAAGCCTGCAGCCAGAAATAACGCCAGAGAAAAAATGAGCGGGCTGCCCGAATTCACGATAGCCATTGTGCTTTGCCGCGCGCGCAGGTTGCGCTCCCGCGCCGCCATATTTTTCTTGTACTGGTCTTCAGAGCTGCGCGATTCATCTAATGAATTGTTCAGCGCCGTGAGCGCCTGCTCGCGCGTAAGCGGCGTCGCCGATATATGCAGCTTGAAGCTGGAGTTGGGTGAATTGGAAATTCTCCTGATTTCAGCCTGTGTGGCAGAAATAATTTCTTCCTGACGCTTAATCTCTACCTTTGAACTGGCTTGCACCGAGACTATTTCTTCTTCCAGCTTGCCTGAATGGCGGATCGTGAGCCAATTGAGTCCAGCGGCAATGAATGCGATCAGCACCAGTCCTTGCAGCGCAAACATGCCGGGAGAAATCCAGCCCGGCAGCCCTGCCACAGCGGCATAAGGCAGAAGTTCAGGGTTCTGGTCGATTACATTTTTCTGGCGCAGCAACGCGATGGGACCCGGCTGTTGCTGCCATTGCAAACGGAGCTGGTCCTGCGGTGTTAGCTGAACTTCGCTAACCTCGGCTGCGTCCTGGTACACCGATTCCATTGTACTGGCTTGTTTAGCACGGTTTGAAAATCGGGCACAAGCACCAACAGTGCATAGCTTGAATGGCACTCGCGGTTGGCTTTTACAACCTCACCACAGATGACACTGATAGCACTGATTTACACGGATCAAAAAAGCTTTTCAGAGGCTAAAGCCCGAACCATTTTGAAGCACTTACGGCACGACTAGTCGTGCCCTGACACTTTGTCTTCATCAAGAAAAGTTTTTTGGCCGAAAGCAACGGTATTTATGCTTTTAGTTGTATATCCGAGTGCATGTACTCAGCGGCTAAAAGCCAGAAGGTTTATCGAGTTTTACCGCAGGCCTTTCAGGCCTGCTCCACCCCGGCTGCGGGCACAGAAAAGCCTAAACAGTTTAGCCAATCATCACACTCTATCGCCGCACTACAGTGATTGCTGTTGCCGCAGTGGCCACACCGAAAGGCGATCCCTTCACCGGCTGAAGCGCGCCGTTCGACGCAATACTAAAAGCCGCAATATCGTGGCTCCCCTGCTCGGTCACGTAGACGAAAGAGGTTTCAGGATCCACCGCCACGGCAGAAGGTCCCACGCCGCCGGTGGAGAAAGGAGAGCCGCTTACCTGGCCCAGCACGCCGGAGCTTGCATCAATCGCGTAAGCAGAGACGTTGTTTGAACCGTTATTGGCGACGTACAGAAGCGCTCCCTGCGGATCAATGCCCAGCCCGACCGGCACCGCGCCTGCCGCAAACGGCGAACCGTTGATTGGGGAAAGCGCTCCGCCGCTCTGAATGCTAAATCCCACCACCGCGTTGTGGGCAGGATCGGTGACGTAAAGAAAGCGTCCAGAGTGGTCTACGGCAATTGAGGTAGGTGTTGCGCCCGTGCCCACTGAAGTCGGCAGGCCCGCCTGCGCAAGCACTCCATTCCCGGCGATGTTAAACACCGCAATCGTGCCCTCAGCGCCATTCGCAACAAAGATAAAGTCACCCTTGGGTGAGATTGCCACGGCTGAAGGGTGCGATGCCGGCTGAATTGGAAACGGCGAACTTGTACCCGGCGATGAACCCTGAATCACTCCCAGACTGCCGCTGCCGGGATCAACCGTGAACCCGGTCACGTTGCCGCCTGTCTGGTCCACTGCATACAGAAATGGCGCGGTCGGCGACATGACCAGTGAAACCGGCCCTTTATCGGTGGCAAAATCATTGGCCGGATTCACCGGATTAACAATGCTCACGCTTACCGGCACGGAAAGTTCGCCGTTGCCCGCGTTGATGTCCAGCAAGATCACGTCATTGCCGGAAAAATCGGCGGTATAAAGGAAGTCGCCCGAAGTGTGGGGAATCAGCGCAGACGGATTTGAACCGACAGGAAAATTGGGAGTACCCAAAGGGGCCAATGATCCATCGGATTGCTGGCGGAACTCAAAAGCCTCATTAGTTCCCTGGCCCGTTACGTACACAAACTGCTTGTGGCCGCTGGCGCATCCGCTCAAAAAGCTGGCTGTACACAACGTTAAAAACGCTATTCCGCCGAAAAAGGCCTTGAACTTCCCTGCCCTCATTGAATCTCCTAAAGCTTGCAATTGAAAGAAAGTAAAAGGATACATGAACCAGGCAGAAACACGCATCCCCGGGAATCTTATGGTAGAACGACGAGGATGTCAGGACTTGCGGAGGAATTATTTGGCAAGGTGCTGGAGTGAAGTGATTGGGAGCAGCAATATAGTTTTTGGTTCGTGGTTATATGTTGATAGCCGGAGTACTTGCATCGTGTGATTACCTTTGATGGGAGCACCTTTCTGCTCTACTCTGTCTGCTGGCTCACATTCAACAACACGCCCACGCTGGCCAGCATCACAAACAGGCTTGATCCGCCGTAGGAAATAAACGGCAGAGGAATACCCTTAGTTGGCAGCAGGGCCAGCACCACGCTGATGTTAAAGAATGCCTGCACCACGATCATGGTGGTCACGCCGACGGCAAGGTAGCGGCCAAAGGGATCACGCGCCCGCAATGATGTGCGCAATCCGCGCCAGGCAAAGATGAAAAACAGCGTAGCAATCAGCACTGCGCCAATCAGCCCCAGTTCCTCCGCCGTTACGGCATAGATAAAATCGGTATGCGGCTCCGGCAGGTAGAAAAGTTTCTGCTTGCCTTCCATCAGGCCCACCCCGGTCATGCCGCCGGTGCCCACGGCAATCAGTGACTGGTTGATGTGGAAGCCGATTCCCTGCGGGTCGCGTTCTGGATGAAAGAACACGACCATGCGCGCCAGCCGCCACGGCACAAATATCAGCATGTAAGCCAGCACGGGGACAATCGGTACCAGGCCGGCAGCAAAATATCTCAGGCGCATGCCCGCCGCATAAAGAATTGCCGCGGTCACGCCAAGGCAAACCAGCGCGGTACCCAGGTCAGGCTGCTTCATGATGAGTCCGGCAAAAAGAAATGCCGGAATCACCGCCGGCAGCAGCGTGTGCCGCCAGTCATCGATGGATTTGGTGCGGGAATCCAGGAAGAACGCCAGAAAAAAAATGAGCGCGGGCTTGGCCAGCTCTGACGGCTGGAATGACATGAAGCCGCCTAGCTTGATCCAGCGATGCGTGTTGTGTGAGCGATCAAGGAAGAAGACCGCCACCAGCAACACGGCGGTAACTCCGAGCAGCGAAAACACGATGGCAGGCTTTTTCCAGCGGCGATAGTCCACCGTCATGGCCACGGACATAGCAGCAAGACCCGCCAGCGCCCAGCCCAGTTGTCGAAAAAGAAAATGATACGGCGAACCGAACTTCTCGCTGGCCATTACCGCCGACGCGCTGAAAACCATCAGCACGCCCAGCACAACCAGCAGCAGAGTTGAGCCAAACATCCATTTGTCTATGCCAACTCTTTTGGCCACTAGGACCTGTCTCCCGTGGGGACCGGAGTGAGTGACTGGACAAGTTCTTTGAACACGCGTCCGCGATGTTCGTAATTTTCAAACTGATCAAAGCTGGCGCATGCCGGCGCAAGCAGCACCACGTCTCCGGGCTTGGCCGAGTCGAAGGCCTGGTGCACCGCGCGCTCCAGCGTGCCGGAGCGCACTATAGCAGTTGAGTTTTGCAGGTGCGAGGCAATCTTGTCCGCGGCAGCCCCAATCAGGTAAGCGCGCTTTGCCCGCTCGCGCAGCAGCGGATTCAGCACCGTGTAGTCGCTGCCCTTATCCTTGCCGCCCAGAATAATGTGGATGTTCGCCGGAAAAGACTCCAGCGCTTTCACCGTGGCATCGACGTTCGTGGCTTTGGAATCGTTATAGAAGGTGACTCCGTTTACCGTGGCGACCAGTTCCAGCCGGTGCTCCACGGCGCGAAACTCTTTTACTGCCTGCCGAACTTGCTGCGGCGTGCATCCGGCAACCATAGTCATGGCGACAGCCGCCAAGACATTCTCCAGATTATGTTCGCCCTTGAGTTGAATATCAGCGCGGTTCAGCACCGGCTGCTCCTGCCCATTCTGTCGGAAAACAATCTGATCTCCCTGCACGAATGCGCCATTATCGACGCGCTGCTTGCGGCTGAACCACAGCAGCGTGCCCTTGACTTTATCTTTGAGCGCGACGCAAGTAGGATCGTCGGCGTTGAGCACCGCAAAATTCGCGGATTGCTGCATCTCACCAGCACCCGACGAGTGCTGATTTTCAAAGATTCGCGCCTTCGCAGCCACATAAGCTTCGAATGTGTGATGGCGATCAAGATGGTCCGGCGTAATGTTCAAAATCGCAGCAATCCACGGGCAAAACTGCTCGATGCTTTCCAGTTGGAAGCTTGAAACTTCCAGTACCACCATGGTGTCCGGCGTTGACTGCCCGGCCAGCGAGATCACGGGCGTGCCAATGTTTCCGCCCACCAGCGTCTTCTTGCCGCTGTTAGCAAGAATCTCTCCAACCAGCGTCGTAGTGGTGGTCTTGCCGTTGGAGCCGGTAATCGCCAGCACTTTGCCCTTGAGGAATCGGAATGCCAGCTCAACTTCGCCAATTACCGGAATTCCCAGCGAACGCGCGTGCTGCAACTGCGGCTGGTCAGAGGGGACGCCGGGGCTTACGACGATCAGGTCCTGGTCGCGAAAGGTGCGTTCACCGTGGCTGCCGGTCTCAATGGATATGCCGCGATCCAGCAGCGCAGGCACTTCTTTTTGCAACTGGGCTTCGGCCTTGGAGTCGGAAACAATCACCCTGGCGCCATGTTCCTGCAAAAAAATAGCCGACGCCACGCCGGAGCGCCCCAGTCCCACAACCAGAACTCTTTTGTTTTTCAACTCCATGGAATTTCCATTGTGCCATGAAATTCATTTTGCGCAAGCGGTAGAGTGTGAGATGTGCGCGTTAACGCAACTTCAAGGTTGTAAGCGCGAAGAGCGCAAATATCAGCGCCAGAATCCAGAAGCGGATAATGATCTTGGATTCCGACCATCCGGCCAATTCAAAATGATGGTGCAGCGGCGCCATCTTGAACACGCGCTTCTTGCGCGTCTTATAAGACGCCACCTGGATAATCACCGAAAGCGCTTCCAGCACAAAAATTCCGCCAATGAACGGCAGCAAAAGCTCCTGCTTGATGATTACGGCCACCGTACCGATGGCTCCGCCCAGCGCGAGCGAGCCTACGTCGCCCATAAAAATTTCCGCCGGATGCGCGTTATACCAGAGAAAGCCGATGCTGGAGCCTACCATGGCCCCGCAAAAGACAGTCACTTCAGCCACCTGGGGCATCTTTTGCAGCTCCAGATATTCAGAAAAGACGACGTGTCCGCTGAGATAAGTGAGAATCGTAAGCGCTCCGGCGGCAATCACCGTGCAGCCAATGGCCAGACCGTCAAGCCCATCCGTTAGATTCACTGCGTTGCTTGATCCCACCAGCACTAGCATCACGAACAAGACAAACGGGATGAACGCCAGCCACCACACATGCGGATAGTGGCGAAAGCTTTCAATCACTAGGTCGGGCCGGAACTGTTTGAAAAACGGCACCATCAGGTGCGTGGAATACTGACGCGTCGCGGTCAACGTGACCAGCGCCACGCCTACAAATCCGGCTGCCAGGAACTGGAGCACCAGCTTGGTCCTGCCGGTCAGGCCCAGGTTCCGTTTGCGGACTACCTTTATATAGTCATCGGCAAAGCCAATGGCCCCGAACGCGATGGTGGAAAAAATTGCCAACCATATATATGTGTTGGAAAGGTCGGCCCAGAGCAATGTGGGGACAATGATGGCGATGGTTATGAGCACGCCTCCCATGGTGGGCGTGCCGGCCTTTTTCTGATGGCCCTTGGGTCCTTCTTCACGGATGTACTGGCCAATCTGGAAATCGCGCAGCTGCTTGATGATGGCCGGGCCAATAATCATTCCCATGAAGAGCGCTGTAAGGCTGGCAAACGCCGTCCGGAAAGTGACATAACGAAAAATACGGAAAGGAGGAAAGTGCGCGAATAACCGTTGATAAAGAAGCCAGTAGAGCAATATTCCTCCGGAGAGTATTCAGGGAGCCGTGCAGCCCTATCTCCAACTTACAATAATCAGCGTTGACCGCCGGGCTGTGAAAAAACTATTTCGCAGGAACCTTATCTTTCAATACCTCCAGCGCGCGCTCAAGCTTGACGCCGCGTGAGGCCTTCAGCAACACCGCATCTCCCGACTGAAGGTTGCGGGCCAGCCACTCTCCCGCCTGCTCCGGCGTTTCCACAAATTGCGCCTGCGTGCCGGAACCGCAGGCAGCTTCCGCCACTGCGCGGGCCATGCCTCGAACCCCAATCACCATATCGATTTTCTTTTCGGCGGCGTGCTTGCCGCATTCGCGATGCAGCGCCTCAGCCGTTGGGCCAAGCTCCAGCATCTCACCGACGACCAGAATCCTGCGCTCGGCCTTCATGCTGGCCAGCGTGTCGATCATTGCTTCCAGCGCTCGGGGATTTGAGTTGTAGCAGTCATCAATTATGGTCGCGCCGTGCAGGTGCAGCACCTGGCCGCGTTTATCCGGCGGGGCGATGCTGGAAAGAGCCGCTGCCGCCTGCGATGGCGATATCCCGCGTTCCATGGCTGCCGCAGCCGCTGCCAGCGCGTTATAAATGTTGTGCTCACCCACCAGCGGAAACGTAACCGGCTCCCCGACGCTGCCCACTGTCAGCTCAAACGTCGAACCTTCCGCGCCGTTGAGGTTGATCTTTTGCGCGCTTACGTCCGCCGACCTCTTGATCCCAAACCTAACCACTTTGCCTTTAAAGTCTCTTCCAAACTGGCAGACATAGTCGTCGTCGGCATTTAACACAGCTACGCCGCCCGGATGCAGCGTTTCAATAATCTCGTATTTCGCGCGCGCAATCGCACCCAACGATCCAAAAAACTCCAGATGCACCGGCGCTACTGCGGTCACAACGGCCAGATCATGATGGGCCAGTTCGCCCAGTGCACGAATTTCACCAGCGTGGTTCATGCCCATCTCAACTACAGCCAGATCGTGCTCGGCCTCAAGCTTGAGCAGTTGCAGCGGCAGGCCGATGTGGTTGTTGAGGTTGCCGGAGCTTTTCATCACGCGGAAGCGCGTGGAAAGAATGTGCGCCACAATTTCCTTGGTCGTGGTCTTGCCTGCAGATCCCGTCACCGCCAGCAGCGGCTTTCCCCAAAGCCTGCGCGCAACGGCACCCAGTAGTTGTAGCGCCTTTAGCGTGTCTTCAACCTGCAGCAGCCGTAGCGGATCGCCAGAAACTTGCTTTCCTGTCTGGACAATCGCACCCACCGCGCCTTTTTCCAGAGCCGCCTGCACGTACTCATGTCCGTCAAAGCGCTCACCCGCAATGGCAATGAACAGGTCTCCGGCATTGAGCGTGCGCGAATCTATGGAATACCCCATGGCGACCGCTTCCTGGTCACACTCGCCTTTGGAGCCCACAAACTCGGCGATTCGCCACAACGGCAGCTTCATTTCTTTCCTCCGCCTGCGTAACTCATCTGTTGTAACGCGTCCCGGGCGACCTGCACATCATCAAAAGGGAATGTACCTTCGCGCGTGATCTGAACTTTCTCATGCCCCTTGCCGGCAATCAAGACCACGTCACCCGGCATGGCTTCAGTCAGCGCCAGACGGATGGCCTTTTTCCGGTCCGGCTCCACTTCATGCCGCGTGCCGGTCTGGCGCAGGCCGGGTAGCGCGTCATCAATAATCTGTAGCGGACCTTCGCTGCGTGGATTGTCGGAAGTCAGGACAACGAAATCGCTTCCATTTCCCGCTGCTTCCGCCATGAGCGGGCGCTTGGTGCGATCACGATCACCGCCGCAGCCGAAAACCGTGATCACCCGGCCTGATGAGGAGCTTCGGCTGGCAAAGTCGCGGGCAATCGCGGTCAGGTTGCGCAGCGCATCGTCAGTATGAGCGTAATCCACTACGACAGTGAACGGCTGGCCGCAATCTACTTTCTCGAATCGTCCAGGGACCTGCTTGAACTGCGCAATGGCTTCAGCAATCTGCTGGAGAGAACATCCACAGGCAAAGGTCGCCGCAGCCGCCGCTAGAATGTTGTAAACGTTAATGCCGCCGATCAGCGCGGTTTCAATCGTTACGCTGCCTGAAGGCGTGACCAGATCAAACGTCGTTCCGTCCTGCTGCAGGTTGATGTTCATCGCTTTGAAGTCGCCATTCTGGATTCCATAGAGAATGACCTGCTGGGTTAAAGTCTTGCGACTTTGCCCAAGGCGTTGGCCGTATTCATCGTCAGCATTGATCACGCAAGCGCGGGGCGGACGCGTTCCACAGCCCAGAAACAAAATGCTCTTGGCTTCAAAGTAGCTGTCCATGCTCTTGTGGTAATCCAGATGGTCGCGCGTGAGGTTGGTGAATACAGCCACTTCGTACGGCACACCCCATACGCGCTCCTGCGCCAGCGCGTGCGACGAGACTTCCATCACCGCATGCGTCGCGCCTGCGGCAAGGGCTTCAGCAAAAATCTGGTTCAGCTCCAGCGCTTCCGGCGTAGTGTGCGGAGAAGGCAAAACGCGATACGGAAGATCGGCGTCTGATTTCACTGCGTCTGCCTTGGCGGGCACATGGTATTCAATGGTTCCTATCAATGCCGATGGCCTGGCGCAATGGCTGAGAATCGATTCGCACAAAAAACTTGTCGTGGTCTTGCCATTGGTTCCGGTAATTCCGATGATCTTCAATTTCTCCGCGGGATGGCCGTAGAAATTAGCGCTCATCCGGGCAAGCGCGCGCCGCCCATTGGGAACCACTGCCCACGGGACATTGGGGCACGGGGGCTCCGACTTTGAGTCCGTAACCACCGCCACTGCGCCATTCTTCAGCGCGCTATCAATATGGCGATTGCCGTCACTGCTTTCGCCGCGCATGGCGACAAACACATATCCCGGCTCCACGCGGCGGGAGTTGTAGTCCAAACCTGATATTTCCGGATCGCCACCGCTGTGCGAGACGCCCAGCCCCCACAACAGTTGAGAGAAGTTCATTGAGCTAGATTATAGAAGTATGTCCGCTGCTAGGAACCCATTGACCAAGATTTACCCGCCTTTTTGATCTGTATCCGCTCAGGTGGTTTCTTTCCCGGCGCAATCGCGTTCAGCCATTCCTCAACGTTTGGAGCTAACCGGCTGAGCAGTCCTTTGTCACGGCTCAAAAGTCCGTAGGTGAGCCGGATGAGCTTGTCAGTGGGTTCCTGTAGTGGAAGAGCTCCGGTTTCCAGTTTGGAGAAATGCTCGGGGGTTTTGTTGATCAGTGCAGCAAAGTCAGCGGCTTTTTTACCTGCTCGCTTGCGCAGGAATTTTATCTCCTGCCCAGTTAGAATGCCCTGTTTCATGACCACCGATTCACCTATGACGTTCATCAGTCGCTCAGGCGCGGGAATCTCGGCTGATTGTGCTCCGCATTCGGAACAGGTCCAATACTTAACGCCGATTAGATAAACATTCGGCAAGCCGGAATCCAGAAAGTGATACGGCTTGGCATTGGTGGCAATATGTTGCTTCAGGTTCTTGGTACAGTCGTGGTGACGATCAATCATCTGGCCATCTCGTAATCACAATAAACTTTTTGGCAGCCGGGTCTAAGGCCAGAACGATCGTGAATTCCCGCCCCTCGATGTCCTGGGTTTTGATCTTGTATTTCCACTGCCAATTGTCCTCGTCGAATCCATCAACTTTGCACGAAGCCCACTGCTGTTTCAGGCCAAACAGCACGTCGTTGAAATCTATGTGTCGCTCAGGATGATCAAACCGCGCATGCAGTGAGAGGGCTTGTTCGCGGTAGGAGCCTTCGCCACCAAGCGCTTCAAGTATTACCTCCCTGACCTCAGACGGCTTTAAAGGCTTCGGCTTTTGACCCGGACTTGTCATGATATTAAGTTCTATATTCGCCTGTCAACTGGTTTTCTTTGATTCTTTTTATTAACAAATAAGGGTCGCACAATTCTAGGCGAGTATGCGTTACAATCGTAACTCTCCATGAGACCAGCAAAGCGTAGCACACATCGCCTTCAGCCCCTAGAATTGCACGCGTATGAACACTGGGAAAGAGAAAGGGACAAAGAGTCGAACGATCTTGGCCACCTGGTGGGCATACTGAACGCCACAGGCTCAATGTTGAGATCCTTTGTGAAACGAGGCTTGATAAGCAGGCAAGATTCTCGCTATTTTGCGGCTTATGGTCGACGGATTCAGTCAATTTTCGATCTCATGCGCGAGTTTGATGAACTTGAACCAATATATGAAAAATTCATCCATGACCTCGGTAAGGCCATTCAGGGCAAAGTTACAGACTTAAGCACAAAGAAACAGATTAAGGCATTTGGGGCCAGTTACCGTTCTATAGTTGACAAGACTTTGCGCTCACGGCTGGATCGGCATTGGCAGGTTCAGCAAAAGCTCTTCAAGGAAATATCACATCTTATCGTTCCGGGTGAAATGAGAATAAAGCACTTGGAACCACGTGGATGGGACATATCTCTTGTGGTGGAGGAGCAGGGGGTTTTCAATTACATCCAGCAACTCTTGGGCTTAGCACGGACTGGCGAATTGAGTCGCTTCAAGAAGTGCGCCAATTGCAAAGCTTGGTTTTTCTCCAGAGTTGATCACCAGCGTTGCTGCGCTCTTGCGTGTCGGCAAAAACTCCATAGGAGCAGCCCTGAATTTAAAGAACAACGCCGTTTATACATGCGGGAATTAAGGCGCAACCATAAGGACCGTTATTTCACCAGCAACAGGCAAAGCGCGTAAGTTTTAAAAACTGAAGCAAATAAGCTACAACCGACGTATTCAAGACGCAAAAAGAAGATCACCCTGTCTTCGTCTAGCTGAATCGGGATGAAGCAGTTCCAACCCCCAATTTTTCTGCCAAAGTCCTCAATCTTCGGCATGCCTCGGCCAACTCGGCATCCGTCTTGGCGAAGCAGAAGCGGATCAGGTTCTCACCGCCATCGCCGTGGTAGAACGCCGATCCGGCCACCGTGGCCACGCCGGTCTGCTGGAGCAGGTACATGGCTTTGTCTCGGCTTGTCCTGCCGGGAAGGATCGAGGCATCGGCCAGCACGTAATATGCGCCTTTGGGGAGAGAAGGCGTCAGGCCGATCTGTTTGAGCACGTCGCAGAGCATGTCGCGCTTCTGCACGTACTCCTTGCCGATCTCGGCGTAGAAGCTTTCCGGCAGCTGCCGGATGCCTTCAGCCACGCCGATCTGCAACGGAGCCGGGGCGCACACATAGATAAGGTCGTGGAAGTAGGCGATGCCCTGCGTCCAGCGGCGGTCGCAAACCGTATATCCAATACGCCAGCCGGTGATGCTGAAAGTCTTGGAATAGCCGGACATGGTAATCGTCCGCTCACGCATTCCGGGCAGCGTGGCCATGCTAATGTGCTGGCCTTCAAAGACAAAATATTCGTAAATCTCGTCGGTAAAGACGAACAGATCATGGCGCTTGGCAAAGTTGGCAATCCATTCCAGCTCTTCACGCGTAAAAACTTTACCGGAAGGATTGGCCGGCGAGTTCAGCACAATTGCCCGCGTCCGTAGAGTGACCGTACGCTCCAGGTCTTCGCGGTTGAATGTCCAATCCGGCGCGCCCAGCGTGACATAAAGCGGAACGGCCTCCGCGGCCACCAGCGTATTCAGGTGGTAGCCATAATAAGGTTCAAACAGGATGACTTCGTCGCCAGGATTCAGCAGCGCGAGGCACGCAGCATAAAATGCTCCCGTAGCGCCGGAGTTCACCACGACCTCGGTCTCAGGATCGCAGACAATGCCGTTGAAACGCTGCATCTTTTCCGCGATGGCTTGCCGTATCGGGGCCAGCCCTTCAGCACGCGTGTAACTATTGACGCCCTGGTCCATGGCCTGCTTTGCGCCTTCACGCACCAGCAGCGGGACCTCGGTGTCACATACGCCCTGAGCCAGGTTGATGCCTTGAACCTTTTCACAGGCAATCGACATGGCGCGAATCTCAGATTGCACGGTGCGGGCTGCGCGTCGGCTCAGGGAAAGAGGCATGCGGGGCTCCTAAAGGTCACAGTCATTGTAAATCCGGTTAATAAATGACAAAACCTTAGCACGGATAAACACGGACCGGAGTAGATTGCCAAAACCGCCGGAATTGAAAATCAAAAACTTAAACCACAGAGGACACAAAGGAACACGGAGGAAAACCTTACCACTGATAACACGGATGACACGGACAAGAACGAAAGATGAACCACTTCAAGATCCAGTCCGATTGCCGGCAAGAAAATGGGAGGCGCGGAATCATCTAGCCGAAGCTCAAGGAACACATCAAACTGCAAGATGCTCGGACCGGTTCTTTTGTTATTTCTGAATCCGTGCCATCCGTGTTCACCCGTGGTGAGGTTCTACCCAGCGACAGAAACTACGAATGGGGTCTATTTGTAAACTCTACCAGCGCGCCCAGCTTCGCGCGGGCGGCACCAGTATCAATCGACTGGACAGCCATGGGCATGGCGTCGTGCAGGGAGTCAGCGCGCCCGGCGGCAACCAGCGCGGCGGCGGCATTCATCAGCACGATATCGCGACGCGGAGATTTTTCGCCGTCAAGCAGCTTCCAGATAATGTTGGCATTGGTCTTGAGATCGCCGCCAAGGATCGCGCTCATAGGCGCGCGTTCAAGACCAAACTGTTCCGGCGTAACTTCATAAACGCGCACCCACTCGCCGCGCACTTCGCCAATCTTCGTCGGGCCGCTGATGGAAATTTCGTCGAGGCCGTCCGCGCCATGAACCACCAAGGCGCGCCGCAGTCCCAGGAGCTTGAGCGCCTGCGCCAGCTTTTCCACCAGATCCACCGAGTACACGCCCACAACTTGCGCCGAAGCGCGAGCCGGATTGGTGAGCGGCCCGAGAAGGTTGAACACAGACCGCAGAGGCCGCAGCTCTTTGCGCGCGGGCTGCACGTGCTTTGTTGCCGCATGCATGGCTGGAGCAAACATGAACGCGATACCGATCTCGCGCAGGCAATCGGCAATGCGCGGCGGTGGAATGGTGATGTTCACGCCCAGGGCTTCCATTACGTCAGCCGAGCCGCATTTTGACGTGATGCCGCGATTGCCATGCTTGGCTACGCGAACGCCGGCGCCAGCGATGGTCAGCGCCGTGGCAGTGGAGATGTTGAAAGTATCGCTTGCATCGCCGCCGGTTCCGCAGGTATCGACAAGCGCTTCACGTTCGGTGCCGCTGATATCGAGCGCGCTGCCGTCTGCGTTGGAAAGCGGCTGCGCGGCGGCGCGGATCGCTTCAGCAAAGCCGACAATCTCTTCAACCGTTTCGCCCTTCATGTGCAGCGCGACCAGCAGCGCAGCCACCTGCGCATCTGTGGCTTTGCCGGCCAGCAGTTCACCCATTACGGCGCGCGACTCTTCCCGGCTGAGAGAAGTGCCATGGTTCGCGATTTTGCAGAGCGCGTCAATGATCATGGGGATAGGGGAAATATTATCAGGTAGACGAGGAGAAGGAGAGATGGAAATGGAGGAGCGGAGACGAAGGACCTGCAGGCGGCGTCCGTGACTGCGAAATAAAGCGAGAAAACCTCACCACTGATCAAGGAGATTGCCAGAAATGCCAAAAGTGGCAAAGATCGCCGAAAGTGAAGGACAAGTTCATCGCGGGGACACCGAGTCACCGAGAAAACCTCACCACTGATCAACACTGATGACACTGATCAAGAAGAGATTGCGACCCACACGCGGATTGCCTCCAAGGTGTTCCGGGTCTGTGATGATCGAGTTGTCCATAGGATCAAGCTTACGCCAGCCGAATGAGTGACTCAACACGCACTTCGGTGTTCCTCTGAGTCGCGGCTAACCATTCTAAGACGTTTATTGCCACCTTGTGGCATCATTGTTGACCGTGTCCGATACCACAACGCGCGAACAGGCTGGCCTACGCAAGGAACTTGGACTTGGCGATCTTGTCCTGGCGCAAGTCCTGTGCGTGGTTGGTTCGACGTGGGTGGGCATCGCGGCCAAATTGGGACGCGCCCACGTGGCCTTCTGGCTGGGCGCGATGTTGCTTTACTACGTCCCGCTTGCAGTGGTGGTCATCTATTTGAACCGGATGATGCCGCTAGAAGGCGGCCTCTACCAATGGGCAAAATCCGGCTTCGGCGAGATGGCTGGATTTCTAACTGCCTGGAACCTGTGGGTTTACGCGGTGATTGTGACCGGCGCCATCATCTTTGTGGTCCCCACAGACCTGAGCTACATTCTGGGCCCGGCTGGAGCTTGGATTCCTGCAAGCAAACTCGCTACGCTTGCGCTGACCGGCGGAGTCATGGCCGGCATTACTCTGGTTGGCATCCGCGGCCTGGATATTGGGAAATGGCTGCACAACGTGGGCAGCATAGGAATTATGGTCGCATATCTGATTCTGCTGGGCCTGCCGGTGTGGGCGCTGCTGCGGGGCACCATCACACACTATGAGCCGATACCGTGGCAGCCTCCGCGCCCCTCATGGTTTGGCCTGGCGATTTTTGGCCAGATGACCGTGGGAGCGCTGAGCGGATTTGAATACGTGGCCATTCTGGCAGGGGAGTCTCGCAACGCGGCGCGCACCATTGGGCAGTCGGTGGTAATTTCAGCTCCTATCATCGCGCTGATGTTCATTCTGGGAACCAGTTCCGTGCTGACCTTTGTGGGAACACAGCCCATCAACGTGATTGGCCCCATCCCCCAGACCATGCGGGCCGCCCTTGGCGCTGTGGGCTGGGCCGCTCCGCTGGCAATCTCACTGCTGATGATGCGCGCAGTGGCCAGCGCCAGCCTGATCTTTACCGGCCTCACCCGCCTTCCGATGACCGCCGGGTGGGACAATCTGGTGCCAAGCTGGTTCGCGCGCCTTCATCCGCGCCGGCTCACTCCGGTGAATTCCATTTTCTTTGTGGCCGCGCTGGTCATGCTGCTCATATTCTTCAGCATGCTGGGCGTGCGCGAACAGGAAGCAAGCCAGCTTCTGGCTGGCGCGTCGATTGCTCTTTACGCGATCGCATATGTTGCATTGTTCGCCCTGCCGCTGCTGGGCCGCCGCGCACTGCGAAGCGCATTGCCTGCATGGGTGAAAGTATTGTCCCTGGTAGGCTTGATTTCCAGCCTGGTCTCGCTGGTAATCATGGTTTACCCAATCATCGATGTGGCTGACCCTGCGATGTACGCGGCGAAGATCTGCGCCGTGGTGGTGCTGAGTAATATCCTGGGCGTGGCGATTTACAAAGGTGGGAAAAGACGAAGCCAAAGGCAAGAGGCCTCACGGGAGAGTGAAATTCTTCGTGCGCCAAAAGCGGAGTGAAGGAACAACCGCGCCACACTTCGGACAAGTCGGACAAGACATCTGATTGCCAGCGCTTCCCAAAGTGGAATTTCGC
>JBAVLE010000221.1:0-10419 GCA_049688735.1 Candidatus Angelobacter sp.
AGTTGGGGCAGCTTTATCGTAAAAATTGGCGCGATTTTCGGTCTCGGTACGGTGATGCTGGTCATGTTGCTGGGACAATCTCGTGTCTTTTATTCCATGTCGAAAGACGGATTGCTCTGGAAGTGGGCAAGCGCAATTCACCCGCGCTTCCGCACACCTTGGATCTCCAACATAGTTATGGGATTCTTCGTGGCAATTTTCGGCGCTGTAATTCCCATCAGTGATCTCAGCACGTTGGTGAGTATCGGCACGCTGCTGGCTTTCGTGATTGTCTGCGCGGGCGTTTGGATACTACGCGTGCGCCGCCCGGAGCTGCCTCGCCCTTTCAAGACTCCGTGGGTCCCTGTCGTGCCTATTCTGGGAATGGTAACTGCCTTGTACCTCATGGCGAATCTGCCGCTTAAAACATGGATTCGTCTTATCGTCTGGCTGGCTATTGGAATGGTGATTTACTTTACCTATAGCACCAAGCACAGCAAGGTGCAGGCAGCGCAAGCATCTGTGCCCGTTCCAGCACTCAAAGGTGGCGATGATTAATCCTTGATTCTTCCTGCTCGTATCAAAACCCTCCGTTCGCGGAGGGTTTTATTTTAGAATGGCAAGTCTTTTTTTCGTCAGTCGCGTCTATTAATTGCGAGGTCTGCTGCATGGCCAACTTGCTTGCTACCAAACCGGTGAAGATCATTCTGGAGGAAGCCCATGAAACGGGCGAACACAGCCTTCGCCGCGCATTAGGCCCCACTAACCTTATTACACTGGGCATCGGCGCGATTATCGGTACCGGAATTTTTGTCCTCACCGGAACTGCAACGGCCTTGCATGCAGGGCCAGCGATCGTGATCTCCTTTACGCTGGTCGGAATTAGTTGTGTTTTTGCCGGATTGTGCTATGCCGAATTCGCCTCCATGATTCCTGTGGCTGGCTCTGCTTACACCTATGGCTACGCGACTCTGGGTGAGATATTTGCCTGGATCATCGGCTGGGACCTGGTTCTGGAATACGCATTCGGCGCTGCCACTGTAGCGTCCGGTTGGAGCGGTTATCTCATCAGCTTGCTTGGCGATTTTGGAATCAAGCTTCCTGCCGCCATCGCAGGCACTCACTGGGATGAATTTGTGTATTACAACAACCATTGGGAGAGCCTTGCCCGCATTGCTCCCAAACTGAAGGTTCTCGGGATTGACCCAGCCACATTGCAGCATGCGCATGGCGTATTCAATCTGCTGGGTTTTCTGGCGATTGCGTTTTGCACTCTGGTGCTGGTGATTGGCATCAAAGAATCCGCCAACTTCAACAGCACGATTGTATTTATCAAGGTGGCCGTGCTGCTGATCTTTATCGGTATCGGTGTGATGTATCTGTTTCAGCATCCACAGCTTACCGCGGAGAACTGGCATCCGTTTATTCCACCGAGTTCCGGTGGTGAATTTGGATGGATGGGCATCAGCCATGGCGCCGCCATCATCTTCTTTGCCTATATTGGATTTGATGCCGTTTCCACTGCGGCGCAAGAAGCTAAGAATCCTGCCAGGGATATGCCCATCGGCATCCTTGGCTCGTTGGTTATCTGCACGATCCTCTATGTTCTTACGGCGGCGGTGCTTACCGGCCTGGTCAACTATAAGTCGCTCAATGTGCCCGATCCACTGGCCATTGGCATTGACGCGACGCACTATCACTTCGGCAGCTTCCTGGTGAAACTGGGTGCGCTCATGGGCCTGACCAGCACGATTGTGGTCATGCTGCTGGGGCAATCACGCGTCTTCTTTTCCATGTCACGCGACAGGCTTCTGCCCGGCTTTTTCAGCGTGATCCATCCCCGCTTCCGCACGCCATGGATTTCCACGATCAGCGTGGGCTTTTTCGTGGCGCTGCTGGCTGCGTCACTTCCCATTAACCAACTGGGTGACATGGTGAACATCGGCACCCTGCTGGCGTTTGCCATTGTTTCTGCTGGCGTGTGGGTATTGCGGCGTCGCAATCCTGATTTGCCCCGCCCGTTCAAAACGCCGTGGGTTCCCCTGGTTCCGATTCTGGGCATATTGTTCTCCCTTTGGTGGATGTACAACTTGCCCGGGATTACCTGGCTTCGCTTGATCATATGGCTGATCATCGGCATGTTCATCTATTTCGGCTACAGCCGTAAACACAGCCGGGTACAGCGCGGCGAGTTTTAGCTTTACCTGCGTATTCGACAGCACGGCTGCTCCATGCAATGGTTGATACAATCTCTTTGAGCGTATGAAGATTGTCACTGCTGAAGAGATGCGCGCCATTGACCGCGCCACTACAGAGAAATACGGCATTCCATCGCTTACCTTGATGGAAAATGCAGGCGCCGCAGTGGCGGACTTCGCGCAAAAGCATTTCGATTTTCAGTCGGTCTGTGTTGTCTGTGGCAAAGGCAATAACGGCGGTGACGGATTCGTAGCGGCGCGCAAGTTGTATGAAGCTGGGAAGAAAGTTTCTGTCATAATCTTGGCTGCCAACGCTGAAGCTCTTCGCGGCGATGCCGCCGAGATGTTCAAGAAGCTGCTTGTCAATCCGTTTTGGATCGCAGAAGAGACAGATTTCGAAAAAGAGATAAAACAGTCGCTTAGATCTGAGCTGATCGTGGATGCGATCCTCGGCACAGGATTTAAGCCGCCTATTGAGGGGCTGGCGCGTAAGGCAGTAGAAATTATCAATACATGCAAGTCGCCAGTCCTGTCCGTCGACATCCCTTCCGGCGCTTACAGTGATAGCTTTCTTCCCGCCAAAGCCCAGGGATTGATGGCACAATCGGATGGAGTTATCACTTTCACTGCTCCCAGGCCTGCGCATGTATTTGGCCAGGTCACTCAGGGCCCAATCGCTGTGGCTTCCATCGGTTCCCCGCGCGATTTGCTGGTGGAAACGAAGCAACTCAACCTCGAAGTTATTGTCCTGCAGTATCTAAACATTTTGTTTGGCCGCCGCGAACCTGATGCTCACAAAGGGAATTTCGGCCATATCCTTGTAATTGGTGGCTCTGTTGGAAAAGCCGGTGCTGCCGCTATGGCGGGAATGGCCGCTCTTCATTCGGGGGCTGGCCTGGTTACTGTCGCTTGTCCAAAATCGATTCAGCCGACCGTAGCATCCTTTGCTCCTGAAATCATGACTGAGGCCATGGCGGAAACGGAGGCGGGGACTCTTGCGACGATGGCCCTGGATGGTATTGAAAAGCTGGTTCAGAACAAAGACGTGGTTGTGCTTGGACCCGGTCTCTCCCGTCACAAAGAAACAGACGAACTTGTTCACCAGCTCTTGCCTAAATTGGCGGAAACAAGACTCGTGGTAGATGCGGATGGCCTCAATGCTTTTGCTGAATGCCCGGACAAGCTTCGCAGCGAGGGGTTGTTGATACTGACTCCTCATCCGGGCGAGATGGCGCGCCTTACAGGCGAACCTATTGCTGGAGGACATAAAGACCGGATTGAGCTGGCGCGCAAAGTTGCCAAACAACACCAGGCGATCATTGTATTAAAAGGTCATCGGACGGTGACTGCATCGCCCGGCGGCACGGTTTGGATCAATATGTCAGGTAATCCCGGCATGGCGAAAGGCGGATCGGGCGATGTTCTTTCCGGCATCATTGCGACTTCACAAACACAAATGCAGAGCGGCTTCGGCATGCGTACTTCTCCAGAACAGGCAACACGAACCCAGGAATTGATGCGACGCCGTGATCAGGGTGGCACTGAGGCGCAGCGGGAATTGGAGGAAATGGGACGCGATAGCGCTTTCTATATGCTCACCATGTTTACAGCCTCTGCTGTTTACTTGCATGGACTTGCAGGCGATGTGGCTCGCGAACTTTTTGGCGAAACTTCCATGGTGGCCACCAACATCATTGAGTGCATTGGCGAAGCTCTGGATATTGCTCGAAAGTCTCTAAACGACGAACTCCTTTACCTCCAACGATGAAAACATTCCAAACCCATTCCGCCGAAGAGACCACAGAACTCGGCCGCCGACTTGCTGGCAAGCTCAAGCCCGGCACCATCGTGCTTCTGCGCGGCGATCTCGGTGCAGGGAAGACGACCATGGTCAAAGGCATTGCTGAAGGCTTCAACGCGGCTAAAGCAGAAGACGTCACCAGCCCGACCTTTACCCTCATCCATGAATACCGTGGCCCCGAGGTGACGCTCTTTCACATCGATCTCTACCGCATCGACACGCAGCGCGAGCTAGATACTCTCGCGCTCGATGATCTGATGACCCCGCAGAGCATCCTGCTGATTGAATGGGGAGAAAAGTTCCAGAGGTTTACCAAAGAGCGCGACGTGGAGATTGCGATTGAACATCGCGGAGGGGACGAGCGGACTATTCGGATCGGGTAAACGTCTCCCGACGTTCCGAGCGCAACGGGGGATCCTATGATCTTGAGAGTCTCAAGACGCAATATTAGCCGCGAATGCAAGCGAAGAACGCGGCTAATTCGATTCCGCTCTTTCGCGTTGATTCGCGGCCCAATCGTTTTTTTGTGGTGATAGGGGTTCCTCGGTACGCTCGGAATTCTAGAAAAGTTTATTTTCGATGAGGAGTGCTCCTCACCGTCATCACCACCAGCCACACCCCGTTCAGAATGAATAGCAGGACCGCGGGAAAGAAATATTTGCTCAGGGGCAGGTGCTGAAACGCGCACCACAGCACCCCGGCGACGATCAGTAAATCAATCACAATATAAATGGCAAAGATTATGGCACGCGACATCGGATCATTTCCTGCAAACCAACGAAGATGGTAGAATCCCTCGCTGCTGCTCGGGATGTAAACCGATTAAAATCCCATAATGTTGTAGCCGCAGTCAACGTAGATGGTTTCGCCAGTAATCCCGGAGCCTAGATCGGAAGAGAGAAACAGTGCCGTGTCGCCCACCTCTCTTGGCTCTACGTTTCTCTTAAGTGGTGCGTGTTCGGCATGGTTTTTCATCATTGTGCTGAAATCGCCTACGCCGCGTGCTGCCAAAGTTTTAATGGGACCGGCGGAGATGGCATTCACGCGAATCTTTTTTTCGCCCAGGCTGTTTGCCAGATAACGGACGGTCGCTTCCAGTGCGGCCTTGGCCACGCCCATTACGTTATATCCGGGAACAACTTTTTCCGCGCCGAAATAAGAGAGCGTTACCACGCTGCCGCCATTGGTCATCAGCGGCGCAGCTGCGCGCGTCACTGCAATCAATGAGTAAACACTTATGTCATGGGCAATGCGGAAGCCTTCGCGTGACGTATTCAGAAAATCGCCCTTCAGTTCCTCTGCTGGCGCGTACGCCACTGAATGAACGACCGCGTCCAGCTGGCCAAAGTGCTGCTTGAGCTGCGAGTAAAACGCGTCGATCTCCGCATCGCTGGAGACATCGCATTGAAAAGCCTCTGCGCCGGGCAGGGAGGTAATCAGGTCATGCGCCTCAGCTTTCATGCGCTCATTCTGGTACGTAATGGCGAGCTTGGCGCCCGCATCGCTCAAACGCTGGGCAATGGCCCACGCGATGCTGCGCTTGTTGGCTACGCCAAAAATAACCACGTTCTTTCCTTGCATGCTCAGCATAGAGACATCCCTCACCCTGTGTGAAACCGCTCAGGATAACAGGAACCGCACAAGAATGGGAGTAGCCGAAGCGTCACATGGAAGATGTGAGATAAAGTCCAAGGAATTTGAGCATGTCCGTCTGGACGCTCGCTATAGCTACACCTACATCAAGTCGATTCGATTTCTCGAAGAACGGGAATGCGGCACTGGTGATAGATGAACTCGCGACGGCTTCCCTGAATCTGTGGGCGCAGGAACACAATTACAAGAAGGCCAAACCCTGTTTGGGGTTTAGCTATCAGGATTTTAGGCATTATTACTTAACGAGTGGCCGTTATTGTTGTGTCTTCTCAAGCCTTAAAAATTTTACACCCAGGAATTTCCCCGCCTCGTTAAAGTCAAATCCAAACATGGCTTGCGCCAGCGGAGCGCACCCGGCACAGGAGGCATCCTGCAAAGAGTAGGGAACAATAAATCTTTCTTTTTCTCCGGGCTGCTGCTCAACTTGGGGTGATGCATCCGCTTTGCGTTCCGCGTCATTCACAACCAGCTGCATCTTCGGATGGCTTTGGCGCAGCGTAGCGTACTGAGCGTCTTTTTCCATTGCCGATTTTGGCAGCATAGTAACGTCATCCAGGTTGATCAAGGCAGGAACTCCGTTCATCAGCACCCATCCCTGGTGCGGGCTGGCATTTTCTGGATAAACCACGTACCCGAGGTCCACCAATCCAGATTCCTTCAAACCTGCTAGGTATCCTAGACGCCGCGATTTCTGCGAAGAGATCATCTCTGTGAACCCTACGGCTTCAGACGAGGCGTATTCGCCCATCTGCTCAATGAAGCAATCGCGATATCGCGCCGCATCAGTGGTTTTGCAGGCTTGTCCGATTGCGCTCAGATCTTCGGGACCGGCATTCCAAATAGCTTCTTCGCCAATTTGATCCTCGGTTTCATGATTGGCCTCAACCTGAAGAAATGTGATCAATGAAGCTACGCCGATTACCGCAACTGCCGCGGCTATTCTTCGTTTTGCCAGGGTCATGTCGATGCTCCAGTCATGTCCTTACGCCGGCCAGCGTCTGGTCTTGAAAGCAGGAACACTGATTTGCCGCAAATGTTGCACTTTGCAGTGCTCCAGATTGCCATCTTCTCGTCGAAATGGCCTCTCAAGGGAATAAGATCATCTTACGACTGAACCCCTCTCATGGCGCAATTTTTACATTTCTTAGTCCAAAAAGGTTAACCTTACGAGCAAATTCTTGCTCGGCGATTGGTAAATTTGCCTGGAGCGAAAGGGAGTGCATCTCTTAATGCGGTTTACAGTTTTTTACAATTTTCCATGTTTAAAGTCTGCTGTGATCAGCTAAAAGTTGTTACCGACTAAAGTTCAAGTTTCTTACGCAGGACTGGTACGCATTGGAGCGCTTTAGGCTTTCACCCAGCAATACCTTCTGCGCACTTGCGAGTCGATTTCAACAGGTAAAATAGGAAGGATGTCAGTATTCCTCCGGTGAACGAACTCGCATATCAGCAGGACGACTCGGCAATTGATGTCCTCGCGGCCCTGCAGCCGCGTCCGCGCCGGCATTATGAAATCGTGCTGGTGATTGTGGCCGTCATTGTCTTTTTTGGCTGCATTATCTCTCCTCCCGCTTTGATGGACGATGTTGACGCCGTTCATGGGCAGATTGCTCGCAATATGGTCCAGTCAGGCGACTGGGTGATCGCTCATCTGAATGGCGTGCCTTACATGGAAAAGGCCCCGTTGCCCTATTGGCTCATTGCCATTTGTTACCTCCTGATGGGCGTGCATGACTGGGTGGCGCGTATTCCCACCGCTTTGGCTGCGGTGCTGTTGTGTTTTGCCACCGCGCGTTATGGCGCATGGGCATTTGGACGCCGTGCTGGATTCTATGCTGGGCTGGCGCTGGCGACCTGCATCGGCCTGTTTCTTTTTACCCGCATCCTCATTCCCGATGTCATGCTCACGCTCGCCATTACCGTCTGCTTTATGGCTTTCCAGCGCGCGATGAATGAAGACGGAGAAGAGCTACACTCTCGCCGATGGCCCGCTCTGATCGGCATTGCACTGGGCGTGGGTGTGCTGTTGAAAGGGCTGCTCGCGCTTGTGGTTCCTGTTGGGGGAGTGCTATTTTACTTGGCCATTACTCGCCAGCTCTTTTCCCGCGATACATGGCGTCGCTTGCGTCCGCTCAGCACCGTCCTGATCTTCCTGCTCATTGCTGCGCCATGGCATATCGTGGCCACATTGCGCATGCCGCCATACCTCAATTTCAGCATGCACAGCGGTCCCGGCGAATATCACGGCTTTTTCTGGTTCTATTTCTTCAATGAGCATTTGTTAAGGTTCTTGAACCTGCGCTATCCGCGAGACTACAACACCGTGCCGCGACTGGCGTTCTGGCTGCTGAACCTGCTCTGGTTATTTCCCTGGAGCGCTTATCTTCCTGCGGCAGCCAGGCTCAGTTATAAGCCGGTGGATCGCGCCAGCCGCACGCGCCTGCTCGCGCTTTGCTGGGCAGCATTTCTGATGCTCTTCTTCACCTTCTCCACCACGCAGGAATACTATTCCATGCCCATCTATCCTGCTCTTGCTCTCCTGCTGGGGTGTGCCATGGATAGAGAAGGAAAACTGATTACGGCCGGTAGCAGGACGGTGGCGTTGATTTCAACGGCAGCCGCCGCAGTGATTGCGGCAATCTTATTTTCGGTTCGCCATGTTCCCGTGACCGGCGATATCTCCAGCGCATTGCAGCAGCATCCGGAGTCTTACACGCTTGCGCTCGGACATATGGGCGACCTGACTTTGCAGTCATTCGCTTATCTGCGGGCTCCGCTTATACTCGCCGGCATTGCGTTTTTGGTCGCCGCCGTAGGTGGCTGGCTTCGCGGTCGAAAGGCATTTATCGCCCTGGCTGCCATGATGATTTTGTTCCTCCATGCCAGCCGGATGGCGCTGGTTGTCTTCGATCCGTATTTGGCTTCCCGCCCAATCGCGGAAGTGCTGCTGCACGCGCCGCCCGGACAATTGATCTTGGATGGCGCTTATTATCCATTTTCCTCAGTGTTGTTTTATTCCAACAAAACCGCTTTGCTGCTGAATGGCCGGATAAACAACCTTGAATATGGTTCTTACGCTCCAGGTTCGCCCGCCGTTTTTATTGATGATGCTGCCTTTAAAAAGCTCTGGTCAGGTACAATTCGCTATTATCTGGTGACTGACAGTAGCGGGCTCGCTCGTCTGAGCGCTTTGGCCGGCGCTGCGCGCTTTCACCAGGTTGCTGAAAGTGGCGGCAAATTTCTTTTTACCAATGGCCTTTCCGGCGAAACTGCGGATGGCTCCAACATGGAGAACAAACCCGCGTTATGGTAATCCTTACAACGGCTCTGGCAATCCTGCTTACCGGTTCGCTCGTTTACTGTGTCCTGATTGTTGTTGCCACCCGGCGTTTCTTATCCACCACTCTGCCTGCTCCCGGAAAAACTCCTCCCATCAGCGTTCTTAAACCGCTTTGCGGTCACGATGATGGCCTGGAAGAAAATCTCCGCAGCTTCATGGTGCAGGACTACCCGCAATACGAGGTTCTTTTCGGCGTCCATCGTGCTGACGACCTAGCTGTGCCGGTGGCGAAAAAAATTATCAGCGAATTTAGCGGACGCATCAACGCGCGGCTGATCATCACGGGAGAGTCTCCCATCCCCAATGCCAAAGCCTTCAGCTTGAACCGCATGGTGCGTGAAGCGCGATATGACGTGCTGGTGATGAGTGACAGTGATGTGCGCGTCACTCCCAGCCTGCTTTCTCATCTGGCGCAGGAGTTCCAGGACGATCACGTTGGATTGATCAGCTGTCCTTACCGCGCGGTGTCCGGCAAAAGCTTATGGTCACGCCTGGAAGCAATCGGAATGAACACCGAACTACTTGGAGGCGTAATGGTGGCGCGCATGATTGAAGGCATGCGGTTCGCGCTGGGTTGCAACGTGGCGGTCCGTCGCAGCGTGCTGGAAGACATGGGTGGGTTCGGATATTTACAGGAGTTTCTGGCGGAAGATTTTGTGATCGGCCGGCGCGCTGCCGAACTTGGTCACGCCGTTTTATTGTCGTCTTACGTGATTGAGCACCGCATTGGCAGCCAGAGCATGATGCGCAATCTCAGGCACCGTATGCGCTGGGCGCGCAGCACGCGCCGTTCGCGCCCTATCGGCTACTGGGGACAGATCTTTACCTATCCGCTCCCGCTCGCGCTTCTGCTTTGGGGGTTGTATCCGAGTGCTTGGCTTGTCGTCCTTCTTACTTTGATTGTGCGCGGCGTTGCGGCGCTTGCCACTGCCCGGTCCGTTGTCCATGATCCGATTACACAAAAGCAGTGGTGGTTGCTGCCGGTTCAGGATGTAATCGGTTTCTTTATCTGGATCAGCGGTTTTGTGGGTGACACAATTATCTGGCGCGATCGGAAATGCACCGTTCTGCGGGACGGCCGTCTCCACGTGAATCCCTAATTCACTTGTCATCAAAAGGAAACCCCTGCGCCTTAACGCAGGGGCCATTCGCGATATCGCGAGTCCTGGTTACTTGCTGCTCGTCGAGCAGGTGCTCGAGATCATTTTTACTTTCTTTACTGTAAATGTGGATTGAGATCCCGAAGCGGAGGAGCCTGCTCCGGTCGCACTGGATCCGCTGCTGCTTGAACTGGGGGAACTGCCCATGCTGCCGCTGCCGGAGTTGGAGGCTGAACTGCTATTGTCCGTTCCCGTAACGCGAATCTGATGACCAACGTGGTCGCTCAGTTTTGACGTGTCGCCCGCAAGTTGCCACGTCTTACCGGATTGGTCGGTCAGTGTCCAATT
>JBAVLE010000222.1:0-9300 GCA_049688735.1 Candidatus Angelobacter sp.
CCTTTATATCTTGCCAATTTGATTCTCCTTTACTTCAGGTGACGATCGGTTTACGGGGTGGCTACCCTTTCTTCCCGATCCTTGTTGCGATTTTGTAATTGAGTAACTTGGTAATGGGTAAAATCGAACCTGATATTTCAACTTACTCAATTACCAAATTACCCAATTACCAATTTCTCAGACGCGCCGGCGTTTCGGCGGCCGGCATCCGTTGTGTGGAATCGGCGTGACGTCTTTAATCGTCTTCACGTCCAGACCGGCGGCAGCCAGAGCGCGAATTGCCGACTCACGTCCTGAGCCGGGGCCGTTCACGCGGACTTCAACCGAACGCATCCCGTGATCACGGGCCTGGCTGGCAGCATTGCTGGCTGCCTGCTGCGCGGCAAACGGAGTACCCTTGCGCGATCCGCGGAAGCCCAGCGAGCCAGAACTCTTCCATGCCAGAGTTTTGCCTTCACTGTCCGTGATGGTCACAATGGTGTTGTTGAAGGACGCCTGGATGAACACCACGCCATGCGGAACATTCTTGCGTTCCTTCTTCTTGAAAACTTTCTTCTTGCCTTTTGTTCCGGTAGCGCCGGTGCCCGGTGCTGCTGTTGCTTTCGCCATAAAATCTTTTTCCCTGTCGATTTCTATTGCGTGACCTCACGGTCATTCGCACTACAAGTCAAGCTAATTGCCAATTGCTAATGGCTAGGTTTTGGCCGCTGTCTTCTTCTTGTTCGCCACTGTGCCTTTGCGCGGACCTTTACGGGTGCGAGCATTGGTGTGGGTACGCTGTCCGCGCACCGGAAGGTTGCGGCGATGACGGTATCCACGATAGGAGCCGATTTCGATCAGCCGCTTAATGTGCATGGAAATGTCTTTGCGCAGATCACCTTCCACGTCGCCTTCAGCCTCAATGGCCTGGCGTATGCGGTTGACCTCGTCCTCGTTCAGGTCCTGGACCTTCTTCATGGGCTCGACCTTCGCCGTTTCCAGCAGCCGCGCGGAACGCGAATTGCCGATGCCGTAGATATACGTCAGCGCGATGTTCACATGCTTGTTGCGCGGAAGATCAACGCCTGAAATGCGTGCCATAGACTACCCCTGCCTCTGTTTATGTTTTGAATTCTCGCAGATCACGCGCACCACGCCCTTGCGGTGAACGATCTTGCACTTGTCACAAATCTTCTTTACTGATGCCCTGACCTTCATGTTTCCCGCTCTCTTTGATATCTGAATCGCCGGCGGTCTCTCCCGGCTTGGGTTCTTCTTCAATTTGGTAATTGGGTAAGTTTGTAATTTGGCAATTGAGAATCCCAGACGCTCTCAAATTACCCATTTACCAAATTACTCGATTACCAAATTCTTAACTTACTTGTACCTATACACAATTCGTCCACGCGTAAGGTCATACGGTGAGAGTTCCACCGCGACCTTATCGCCGGGAAGAATGCGAATAAAGTTCTTGCGCATTCTACCGGAAACGTGTGCCAGCACCTGATGCTTGTTTTCCAGTTCCACCCGGAACATGGCGTTAGGCAGCGGTTCGACAACAGTTGCCATCACCTCAATCGCGTCTTCTTTGCTCACCTAGCTCCTTGAGAGTCTCAATTGTAGAGATCCCTCGCTTTGCTCACTCGGCATCACTCGACCCTGAATGCTCTCCACCTACTCCGTCAACACCAGCGGCCCATTTCTTGTCACCGCTACAGTGTGCTCGAAGTGCGCACTGTAACTGCCATCTTCAGTGACTGCGGTCCATTTATCGTCCAGGACGCGTGCTCCGGGCTTGCCAATATTCACCATTGGCTCAATGGCGATGACCATGCCTTCACGCAGCCGTGTTCCGTGTCCGCGTGTTCCGAAGTTCGGAACCTGCGGATCTTCATGCAGCCGCGTGCCAATCCCATGTCCTACAAACTCGCGCACTACGCTGAAACCGTTAGCTTCAACGTATTCCTGCACTGCCGCGCCCACGTCGCCGACGGTCTTACCCAGCCTGACTTCCGCGATAGCTTTTTTCAGCGATGTTTCCGTTACGTCGAGCAGCTTCTGCAATTCCGGCGCAATCGCCTTGCCCACTGGAACGGTAATGGCTGAATCGCCATAGTAACCGTCCAGCACTACGCCGCAATCAATGGAAACAATATCGCCTTCCTTCAGCACTCGCTTCTCTGAGGGAATGCCGTGAATGATTTCATTATTTACCGAAGTACACAGCACACAGGGATAATCGCAATAGCCCTTAAACGCTGGCTTTGCCCCGAACTCACGAATCTTTTCTTCCGCGGCATTTTCCAGGTCCATGGTGGAGACGCCCGGCGCCACCATCGCTTTTACCGCATCCAGCACCTGACGCACGATCTGCCCGCTGCGCTTCATCTTTGCCAGTTCGGATTGTGATTTGCAATTAATCATTCTTGCTTCAATTACTCACTGCCTGCCGCTGCCACTCCGCCTTCAATCGCACCAAACATTTCCGCCGTGACCTTCTCGACAGGCTGATCTCCATTGACACGGCGCAAGCGTCCCTGCTCTATGTAATAGTCTTCCAGAGGCTTGGTCTGGCGCTCATAACTTTTCAAACGCTCAGATATGACCTCTTCCGTATCGTCAACGCGCTGGAACAACTGGGTACCGCAGACGTCGCAAACGCCTTCAGTTTTGGGCGGCTGGAGATAGATATTGTAAATCTTGCCGTCGACAGGACAAGTACGGCGGCCTGTAAGCCGTTGCAGTAATTGATTATAACTTACATCCACGTCCACGACAACCGTTGGCCTTCTCTCCCCTGCCTTCTTCGCCAGCTCACGATCCAGCCATTGTGCCTGGGCTACCGTCCGGGGAAAGCCATCCAAAACAAATCCCCGACCACTATCCGGCTGCTTGAGCCTTTCTGCAACCATCCCATTTACCAGATCATCGGATACCAGGTCGCCCCGCTCCATGACCCTTTTTGCTTTTCTGCCCAGTTCCGTTCCGCGGGCTACGTTGTCCCGCAGAATGTCCCCAGTCGATATGTGGGGAATTCCGTAATGTCCGGCAATCAGCTTGGCCTGTGTGCCTTTGCCGGCTCCGGGCGCTCCCAGCAGGACGATTGGACCCACAGGTATGTTTTTCCCGCTCATAGCGTCAGCACCGTTGCCGGACGGAAATTTTGTTTAGCCCCAGAGCCTTCTGCCGCGGACCCGTCCGCTGCGAGAAGTAAAGCCTTCATAGTGGCGCATCACCAGTTGCGACTCAATCTGGTTGACCGTGTCCATGGCCACTCCCACCACTATCAGCAGCGATGTGCCGCCAAAGTAAAAGTTCACGTTCAAACCGTGCAAGACCCATGTAGGCAGACCGCTAAACACCTTTGGTCCGATCCACGGTATGTGATCGAGATGGATACCGGCGATCATCCATTCCGGAATCAGCGAGATCAGGATCAGGTACAAGCCTCCCACCAGCGTTACGCGTGTCAGCACGTCATTAATGTAGTCGCGCGTGCGATGGCCGGGACGTATGCCGGGAATAAATCCGCCGTATTTCCGCATATTGTCCGCTACGTCTGACGGGTTGAACACGATGGAAACATAAAAATAAGCAAAGAAGATGATGCCCACCGCGTAAAGCAGCGTGTAAAGGGGCTCGCCCCACTTGAGCTGCTCCATAGTGCCGCCGAAATAGCGGTTCAGCGTTCCACCTGGCTTAAATGCGTTAGAGAGCGTAAGCATCTGCGGAATGCTGAGCAGTGACGAAGCAAAGATCACGGGCATAACGCCGCCGGAGTTCACGCGCAACGGCAGGTGCGTGGCCTGGCCGCCCATAATGCGGCGTCCTACAACGCGCTTGGCATACTGCACCGGAATGCGTCGCTCTGAGCGTTCCATAAAGACGATGAACGCCACCACCAAAATCATGATGGCTACCAGAATCAGCAGCGCTGGAATGGTAAAACTACCCCAGGCCGCTGACCGCGCTTTTTGCGCCAAGTCCACCACGGCTTTCGGCAAGCCTACTACGATACCGGCAAAAATCAGCAATGACATGCCGTTGCCCACGCCGCGTTCCGTGATCTGCTCGCCCAGCCACATGATGAAAATGCTTCCTGTGGTCAGGGTGATAATCGTCATCAGGATGAACGAATACCCTGGATTCACAACGAACTTTTGTGCCTGCAGCGTAAAGGCGATTCCCATGCTTTGCAGGATGGAAAGAATCAGGGTCAGATAGCGCGTCCACTGGGTAATTTTGCGCCGCCCCAGATCGCCTTCTTTTTGTAGCCGCGCCAGCGGTTCCCATACCACGGTCAGCAACTGCAAGATAATCGATGCCGTGATGTACGGCATAATGCCCAACGCAAAAATGGTCAGCCGGCGCAGGTTGCCGCCGCTGAAAAGGTCATAGAAGCCCAGCAATCCGCCGCTCTGCTGCTCAAAAGCTTTTTGTAGCTGGTCAGTATTGATGCCCGGCGTAGGTATGTGCGAACCCAGGCGATAGACAGCCAGCATGGCCAGCGTAAACAGCACGCGCTTGCGCAGGTCCGGAACTCGAAAGATATTCGCCAGTTTCTCGAACATTTAGGTCACCTTTTTCTTTGGTTTCGAAGGTGCCTTGCTTTTGCCCGATTGGGGTTCGTCTTTGGCCGCGGCTGCAACGGCAGCGCCGCCAATAATTTCAATCTTGCCGCCTGCTTTAGTGATTTTTTCTTCGGCCGACTTGGAGAACTTATGCGCCTGCACGGTCAGCGCCGTCTTAAGTTCACCATCGCCCAGGACTTTGATCAGGTCGTTCTTATGTACTACGCCGCTCTTGATCAGGAGTTCCGGGGTAATGTTCTTTTCGCCCAGTTCAGCCAGCCGGTCCAGGTTCACTACCTGGTATTCCACGCGGAAAATGTTGGTGAATCCGCGCTTGGGCAAGCGGCGATGCAATGGCATCTGGCCGCCTTCAAAGCCGCGCATCATGCGCGAGCCTGAACGCGAACGCTGACCTTTATGGCCGCGCGTTGAAGTCTTTCCCATTCCACTGCCCATGCCCCGGCCCACGCGCTTCTTGTTGGACGTGGCGCCCTTGGGAGGACGTAAGTTCGATAAGTTCGTTGGCACTTGATTTCCTTTTACGCAATCACCCGCATGTTTCTGAGGTGATTACTCGGTTTCCCTGGTTTCTGGATTTGGTAATTGGATAATTTGGTAATTTTGTAGTTGAACTACTCGCATTCAACAGCCCGGTTTTCAATTACTCAATTACCAGATTACTCAATTACCAAATCTCACGATCTCCCGATCCCGCTTGCTACTTCTCTAAGATCTGCACCAGATGCGGAATCTTGGCGACCATGCCGCGAATCGACGGCGTGTCTTCCCGTTCCACCACCTGATAAAGCCGGGTGAAGCCCAGCCCTTTTACTACCTTCTTGTGTTTCACCGGGGTGCAAATCTTCGAACGCACATATTGAAGGCGAATTGTTTTTTTAGCTGCCGTCATAATCCCTTATTTCCTTCGAATTCTTATGCACGGGCACTTTTTGCCTGTGCCGATGCGGTACTTGGTATTTGGTACTTAGCCATAAGCTCCCGTCTCACCAAAACCGCCTCGGTCTCTCAAACAAGCTAAATACTAAGTACTCAGTACTAAACTGCCGTCTTACAGCTCCTGCAGCGACTTTCCGCGCAGTGTGGCCACATCCTGGCGGTCGCGAAGTTTAAAGAGCGCATCAAACGTGGCTTTAATCACGTTGTGCGGATTGGCCGTGCCAATCGATTTGGTCAGCACGTTCTGCACGCCGACAGAGGTCATCACCGCGCGAACCGCCCCGCCCGCGATCACGCCTGTTCCTTCAGGGGCGGGCTTGAGCAGCACACGGCCGGAACCAAAGGTGCCGAGCACCACGTGGGGAATCGAGGTCTTAGTCAGATTGACCCGCATGAGATTTTTCTTGGCCGATTCAATTCCCTTGCGGATGGCCTGCGGCACTTCCTTGGCTTTGCCGGAACCGTATCCGACCACGCCCGCACTGGGATCGCCCACCACGACCAGCGCCGCAAATGACATGTTTTTGCCGCCCTTGACCACCTTGGTCACGCGGTTGATGGCCACTACCTGGTCTTTCAACTGGTAGTTGCCGGCATCGAGTTTTTTCTTGGTTGCGATTGCCATTTTGTTTAAAACTCCAGACCTGCTTCACGCGCTGCGTCCGCCAGCGCCTTGATGCGCCCGTGGTAGAGATATCCGCCACGGTCAAATACCACTTTCTTGATTCCTTTTTCCTGCGCGCGTTGCGCAATCTCTTTGCCGATTTCTTTGGCGCTGGCCACGTTGCCACCCGTTTTTTTGCTGCCTTTCTTGCCTTTTACCGTGCTGGCCGAGGCGAGCGTGGTGCCGGACGTGTCATCAATCACCTGCACGTAAATGTGGTTCAGCGAGCGATACACGTTCAGCCGCGGACGTTCCTGCGATCCGGCAAGCTTGTTGCGGAGCCGCTGATGAATCCGCCGCCGTGTCTTATCTTTCGAACTATCTGGAATCATGTTTTTGCCCTTTGCTTCGTAGTGCTATTGAGCGCCACGATCAAAAATTCTGTCTTCTGCTTGCCATCAATCGGGTGATCCGGTGATCGGTTCATCGGGCGATCGGTTTCAGATCACTCCATCTTGTTACTTCCGCTCACCCAGCCTTGCAATCGGCCCGATCTGCGATCTTCACTCGTAACAATCTTCGGGGAGTTCGGCTTTCAGATCACCCGATCACGCGCGATCACCCGATCTCCCGATCTTTATTTCGCTCCGGTCTTGCCGACCTTCTTCTTTAACTTCTCGCCCACATAGCGGACGCCCTTCTGCTTGTAGGGGTCCGGTGGACGCAAGCTGCGCATGTCCGCGGCAACCTGTCCAACTTTCTGGCGATCGATCCCGCTGATCGTCAGCTTGGTCTGCTTGGCATCCAAAGCCGCAGTCACGCCAGTAGGCAGGGGAAACTCGATCGGATGTGAATAGCCCAGCGTGAACACCACGGTGTTCTTGCCTTTCAATTCTGCGCGGTAACCAATGCCGACGATTTCCAGATCGCGGTTCCAACCCTTGGTAACGCCTTCCACGGCGTTATTCACCAGCGCGCGCGCCAGCCCGTGTACAGCGGCGTGATGGTCATCCTTGCGCGTGACGTTAATCTGACCATCCGCCTGTTTCAGCTCAACGCCGGAAGGTAGATGCGTTTGCACCTGGCCTTTTGGGCCGTTGACCACAACCGTGTTGCCTTTTACTTCAAACTTCACTCCCTGCGGGAGCGGAATCGGTTTCTTTCCGATACGAGACATTTTGTAAATCCTTTTTCTGGTGAGTCCCTCGCAGCAATTACAGCTTCGAGTTCCACAAACCTTTTGGCTATCAGCCCATAGCTCTTAGCCGTTGGCCTTTAGCAAAAACCTTTTTACATTCATTCCGAATCTGGAGAGCGCATCAAAATACATCCACCAGATCACAAGCTAAAAGCCAAGAGCTAATGGCTAAGAGCTCCCGCGCAGCGAATTACCACACCTCACAAAGTATCTCGCCGCCCAGCCCCTGTTTACGCGCCTGTCGTCCTGTCATCACGCCCTTAGGGGTCGTGAGGATGTTGATCCCCAACCCACCGAGCACGCGTGGAATATCATTGCGCCCCACGTAGACGCGGCAGCCGGGCCGCGAAATGCGCTGTAAGTTGGCGATGGCGGCGTTGTTGTCCTGCCCGTACTTCAGATAAATGCGCAGGACTTTTCTGCCTTCTTCTTCTGTCGGCTTGAAATTGGCGATATAGCCTTCTTCTTTCAGAATGCGCGCAATTTCCAGCTTCAGCTTCGAAGCCGGAATATCAAGCTTCTGGTGCCGTGCATGGATCGCGTTGCGAATGCGTGCCAGCAAATCTGCGACCGGATCGGTCAAACTCATTTTCGTTTATCTCCTCTTATCGTCACCCGTTTGCTCCGGCTCGCCGGAGAACCTGCCGTGACGTACTGCAAAACCGGCTATTGGCTCTTGGTATTTGGCTTTAAGCGGAAGGCATCTATTATCGAACCAACTCCAACGCCGCTTGCAGCCAAGTACCAACTACTAAATACCAACTACCATGAACTTTTCGAAACCCCGGGAATCTCACCCTTGAGCGCTAGCCCCCGGAAGCACAGGCGGCAGAGGCCGAACTTGCGCAGAAAGGCGCGCGGCCGTCCGCAGATGCTGCAGCGATTGCGGTGCTGGGTGGAAAACTTGGGTTTCTTGTTCGTCTTGGCGATCTTTGCTGTTGTTGCCATTGTGTCCTTTGCTAAATACCAACTACAAAATACTAAGTACCGCTCTTACTGCCTAAACGGCATTCCAAAACTCTTGAGCAACGCCCGCGCCTGATTGTCGTCCCGCGCCGTGGTCACAATTGTTACGTTCATGCCCTTCAGCTTGTCCACTTTTGCGTAATCGATCTCCGGAAAGATCAACTGGTCGCGCAAGCCCAGCGTGTAATTGCCGCGACCGTCAAATGACTTGGTCGATACGCCGCGAAAGTCGCGCACGCGCGGCAGAGCCACGTTTATCAGCCGGTCTAGAAACTCATACATGCGCGGACCACGTAACGTCACCATCGCGCCAATGGCCATGCCTTCGCGCACTTTGAACGCCGCAATCGATTTCTTGGCCTTAGTGACCACTGGCTTCTGCCCGCAAATTTCGCCCAGGTCACGGACCAGCGGATCGAGCATCTTGGTGTTCTGCGTAGCTTCGCCTACGCCCATGTTTACCACGATCTTGTGCAGATGCGGGACGGCCATCGGGTTGGTCAGACCCAGTTCCTTGGCCAGCGCCGGAGCAATCTCTTTATCGAATTTGTCCTTCAGCCTTGCCGTTACTTTTGTCGTTGCCATTGCTTCTCTGTTCTTCCTTCTCCCACGGTTTCGGAGTGGTTACCGGTTCGTAGGGTCATCAATTCTTGGTTCAGTATTTAGTACTTGGTACTTGGCCGTAAACTCGAAGCTGCTTCGCTTTCACCAACACTGCCTTGTCTTTCAATCAGGGCCAAATACTAATTACCAATTACTAAGTACCGCCTTCAGCTATTTATCCAACGGCGCATCACAGCGGCGGCAGATCCTCACATGCCTGCTGCCGTGCATTTTGTGTCCAATGCGCGATGGTCCACAGCTCGGACACACCACCATCACATTCGAGATGGAGATCGGCGATTCCTGCTCCGCGATTCCGCCCTTGATGTTGCGCTGCGGATTCGGACGCACATTCTTCTTCACCATCATCACGTGCTCGACCAGAACTTTGCTAATGCCGGGAAAGACCCGTAGGACGCGGC
>JBAVLE010000223.1:0-11226 GCA_049688735.1 Candidatus Angelobacter sp.
ACTCTCCCCCCGCCATTCAGTCTGAAGCTCAGAGAATTGTTCTCTGGATCTCGCAGAAATGCCGCATAATGCGGCTTTTTTAGCAACATCCCGACTCTCAATTTGTAACAGGGCAACGCTACAGGCCGAATTTTCGGCGGTTTTCTCCAGCACGCAGTTTGGCAGTCCACTTTCCGCTCGCCTTACACGGACCAAAAATCGAACGTCCAGCGATAGGCCCCGTGTCTTTGAAGGCGTCGATTGACCCGAGCTGAATTCCCGGATGCCGACTTCTGGCCCAGAATAACTTCCGCATTGCCGGCGTCCCGAATAGGCGGAAAGCGTGACCGCCGTAAGGACCTTACCGTCACTCGAAAGCTCCCAATGATATGTATTCGTTTTCGTCCCATTTTCTTTGGGGGTCAGGTCTAAAGTAGTTGCGCTGCTCTTCATACAGCCTTGCGTGCGATTTTTCGCTATCGGTTGATCCTTCCCATCACAGCGAAAAGTGAAACTCGAACTCCAGCGTCATAGCGATACTCGCCGTCCGCCAAAATCGAGATAGTAACAACCAAGCGCTGATAATCACTCTTTGAAAGGTTCAATTTGCATGTGCCATTCCAGTCGGCGGAAGGTTCCCTACATCCCAATGTGACGGCTAATGCGTAGAAAATGACACAACCGAACCACGCTCTCCTCATCACCTTTGCCTTCGACTCAGCTCGAAAGTCCGTAAATCTTAAACAAGAAGTATCCGAGGGACAAAACTCCACCGAGATAATAAAATGCGATTTCCACCCAAAATGTTCGCGGCTCTTCAGCGCGGTAGATCCAGCCACTAAAACGTCCCCACGCTTTGCCCAAACATGTATAAACCACAGCGGCAGAAATTGAAACTACCCCGACTATCAAAAAAATATACGGCGATCGTAGAAGTGACTTAAAATCATGCATCAACAACATTTCCCTCTCGGGTGCTTGGAGAATTTTCACCTGTCGCCGCTGCGCTTAGTTGGCTCATTCATGCCTGAGTGCCACTATCGGGTCCACACGCATCGCCCGCCGGGCCGGAATGTAGCTGGCCAGCAGCCCTACAACAAGCAGCAGCGCAATCACGCCCACAAATGTGAACGGATCCATGGCGCTCGTGTCATACAACAGGCTGTTGATCAAGCGTGTCACTCCTACAGCGACTGCCAATCCCAACACCACGCCGATACCCGCAAGCCATGCGCCTCTGGCTAGGATTAGCCCGAAAATACCTCGCCGGTTGGCGCCCAGCGCCATGCGCACTCCAATCTCATGTGTCCGTTGCGCCACTACGTAGGCCAGGACGCCATAGATTCCAATGGCCGAAAGAAACAGCGCCAACCCCGCCAGCAATCCCGAGCAGCACGGTGTTGAATTCCGGGCCGTCAACCGACGACCTGATCGCTGTTCGCATCGTTCGTACGTCTCTGAAAGCAAGATCGGGATCGAGGTTATGAATGCTCGCAAGCACCGACGAGACCAGCAAGTACGGGTCGCTTTCGGTATGGATCGCAAGATTCATCGCATGGAACTCGCTGAAAGGATCCACTTCAAGAAGCGATCCGGACATCTGCAGATAGGGTCGGTAAACATGGGGCATCAGTGGAGTGTTCAGCGGTCCCTCTTTCACGTCGCCCACAACTCCCACAATCCGGTTCCACGCGTCTCCCGCTCCCCAGAGCACGCGTTTACCAAGAGCACTTTCCCCGGGCCAGTACTTCTTCGCCGTTGAAAGACTGACGATCGCCACCGGCTCTGTGCTGGCAAGGTCCTGCGGAGAGAACACTCGCCCTTGCAGCAGGGGTACGCCCATCACCTGAAAGTAATTTCCCATCACCCACGACTGGCTGACCGCATGCACTCCTGCATTGCGACTATCAACAACACCGTCAAATTTCATGGAGACCAACTCACGTGCATCGAGTGGCAGGTCGCTGGAAAGTCCGGCATGCTGCACGCCCGGCAGATTGGCCACCCGTTCCAGTACCGGCTCGTAAAAGTTCTGTGTTTGAGACGCCTTCGAATAAGCCTGCCGTGGAAGCGGAATATTCAAGGTCAGAACGCCCTCGGCACGAATTCCTGACTCGGTCTGCAGCAGCTTGCTGTAACTGCGGATGAGAAGACCGGCGCCCACCAGTAGCACAAGTGCCAGTGCATATTCGATCGCGACAAACGTCCCCTGTAACCGATGGTGCGAACGGCCCGCCGTCGTCCCGCGTCCGCTTTCCTGCAAACCGCCTTGCACTCCACTCGCGCTGGCAGGAAAGGCCGGAGAAACTCCAAAGATGATGGCCGAAATCACAGAAACGCCCGCGGCGAAACCAAACACCCGCGGGTCGAGCGGGATGTGGTGAGGCACCGAGATGCTCGAAGGAATCCGGGCAAGCAGAAGATTCCTAGCAAACAACGCGACCACAATCCCCAATCCGCCGCCGATCCCTCCTAGCAGCAGGCTTTCTGTCAGAAGCTGCCGTAGCACCCTCAACCGTGTTGCACCCAGCGCCGCGCGGACGCTTATCTCCTTTTGCCGTACCGTCGCCCGTGAAATGAGAAGCGTCGCAATATTGGCGCAGGAAATCAGCAGCACAAACACTACAGCCCCCATGAGGATCATCAGAAGCTTGCGTACCGAGCCGACTACTTCCTCACGGAATGGTGACACGGTGATGTTCAGCCCCATCTTGCCGCTGAACAACTTACTCAGAGCTGCTGGGTATGCGCCTGCAACCGATTGCGCCACCAGTGCCGTCTCGCTGCGCGCCTGTTCCAGTGTTACTCCCGGACGCAGTCGCCCGAGCACAGTGTTGAAATAAGAGCCGCCCCAGTCCTGCAGATCAGTGGCTGTGAATGCCATCGGAATCCAGAGATCGGCTGGTGTGGCATTTTCATCTGGGCCAATCAAAGGAAATTCGAATTCTTCCTTCATTACCCCGACAATCGAGTGTGGCTCCCGGTTGATGTCCAGGATCTGCCCTAGCACATTCGTGTCGCCACCAAACCTCCGCTCCCAGAAGGCATGGCTGAGAAGCACTACGTGAACCCCGGGTACGTCTTCCTCAGGGCTGAAATTTCTCCCCAGCAGCGGGCTGACCTTCAGCATAGGAAACAAAGACGAAGTCACACGCGTAGCCGTCACCCGCTCCGACCGTGAATGGCCCGAGACTTCAACATTTTCGTTGCGGAACGCACCGACGGCGCTGAAAGACTTTTGCTCCCGCGTAAAGAGCATGAAGTCCGGCGCCGTAAACGCCATTCTTGGATAGCCGATGCTGGGAATACCTTCGTGCAACATCACAAGTTGCGAAGGATCATGGAAAGGAAGGGGCCGCAGTAGCACACCGTTGACAATTGAGAAGATGGCAGTATTCGCTCCAATTCCCAGAGCCAGCGTGACCACCGCAACCACTGTGAACAGCGGGCTCTTGCCCAGCATGCGCAGCCCGAAGTGCACATCCTGCAATAAGTGTTCCAGCCACACAACGCTCCACACCTTCCGCGCCTCTTCTTTCATTCGCGCCGGATTTCCGAACTTTCGCAACGCCGCAAAGCGCGCCTCGGCCGCGGGCATACCGCGATCGATGTTGTCCTGCGTCTCCCGTTCAATGTGGTCGGCCATGTCACGGTCCAGGTCTTCCAGCATTCGCTTGCGCCTCATGACTTGCTCTCCTGTCCAGACGGCCCAAGGATCCGCGCAATAGCTACCGCCAGCTTGTCCCATTTGCTGGTCTCAACCGCCAGTTGCTTCCTGCCTTTGGTGGTGAGCCGGTAAAACTTGGCTCGGCGATTGTTCTCTGATATCCCTTCTTCGGACGTGATCCAGCCGCGCTTGATCAAGCGGTGCAGGGCGGGGTAGAGCGATCCCTGTTCCACTTGCAGCACTTCATCGGAGTTGTATTCAATTGTCTTGGCAATGGCATGGCCGTGAAGAGGGCCGAGCATCAGCGTGCGCAGGATCAAGAGATCCAGCGTGCCTTGCAGCAGCTCAATCCGCTCTTTTTCTTTTTTAGTAGACATTCTAGGTGACGATAGACTGGCTCTGGTAGAATGTCAAGGTGAGCCTACCGCACAAGGTCAGCACAAGGATTCAGATGGTGGAGTGGGGAGCGCTCGTTCGGTAAACACCTGAAAGCCCGGAAAGACAGCAGCAATGCGGGTGAATCTGGCAAGCCCGACTAAGCCAACCGGTTCCTTCGTGTGTAGTCGGCAACGCGGAACGTATCCATAAAGGGGCTTGTGGAATTAGCGAACAGAGTTTGGCGGTTCGTCGGCCACACCGAAACGATCATGGGCTCCGTCCCAATTGACCCACTTCAAAAAGTCGACGGAGGGTTCGAATGACTCTACCCCCGCCATTCAGTCAGCAGCTCAGAGAATTGTTCTCTGATTCGTCGCGAATAGGCCGCTTTATGCGGCCGTTTCTCGCTTGCATGAAGCCCAATCAATACCGGAGGAGCCCTGGAACCAGGGTTTTTGGAGAGCTTTTCTCTGCTGGGCAAGTCGGCACTCCACTTTCCGGATGCCGAAAAACACGATAAAGCGAAGTTCTGGCGAACGGCTCAGTCTGGAAGTGCGAATAAATGCAGGGCGTATGTCGTACGCTGGAGCTTACACTCAAACTATGCTGAACCAGGGCCATGCCTACACCACAATCATCAGCAGAAAATACCATGGACAAATCCTGCTCTCCCACTTGGCAAGCCTTTACCCCCACTCAACCCCACAAGCCTGGCAACAAAAACTGAAGAACGGCGAAGTCACCCTCAACGGCGTCACCGCCACCGGAAGCGAATCGGTCACTTTAGGCCAAACTCTTGTCTGGAACCGTCCACCCTGGATCGAACTAGACTCTCCTCAGCACTTCGAAGTCCTGTTTGAAGACCCCCATTTGTTGGCCGTCAACAAACCCAGCGGGCTGCCCACCCTCCCCGGCGGCGGATTCATGGAAAACACCCTCCTGCGCTTGGTGCAAAAGCAAACCCCCAACGCAAACCCTGTCCACCGGTTGGGCCGAGCCACCACCGGCATCGTCCTCTTCGCCAAAACACCGCAGGCGGCCTCCAATCTATTCGCAAACTGGAACACACCCAAAATTCAAAAAATCTACCGGGCGCTGGCTCAAAACATTGCACAGCACGACGCCTACGAAATCCTCACACCCATCGGCCTCGTACCGCACCCGCTCATCGGTTCCGTGTGGGCCGCCAACCCACGTGGCAAACCGTCAAAGTCATTGGCAAAGGTGATCTCACGCACCACCAGCACCACAACATTTGAGGTAAGCCTAAATTCGGGCCGCCCTCATCAAATCAGAATCCATCTGTCATCCATCGGCCATCCCCTGGTGGGCGATCCTCTGTACGGCTTAACCGGCCAGCCTCTTGAAAATCTCCCCGGCCTCCCCGGCGATGGAGGATATTTCCTGCACGCCCAATTTCTGAAATTCCACCACCCCATCACCGGAGAACAAATCAATCTTGAGGCAGCTTTGCCGTCCGGATTCTCATTGCATCAGTAGGTTCACGGCGGGAATCAAATCAGGATGGCCGTTGAAACCTGCGCGATGCCGACATTCCGAATCCTAACGAAGCGAGTTTAATTACACTCCGATAATGGTGGTTAACCGCCAGGAAAGCTTATCAGGAGTACGTTGCTTAGACGGAAGCGGCCGTCGTTCCTAGCGGGACCTCCGTGGATGGACAAGACGCCCTCATTCTCTACCGGACGGGGCACAAGCGTTGTCACCGTTCCAACTCTCATCAACGCTGGAGACGCCCATCGTTCTTCTCCCTCTTGCCCGTGGTCTGGTAGCGAACTCGATCAAGTCGCAGACGGCCCATTGATGTTGTCGTGTTGAACTGCTGCGTAACCGATACGAACGACACTTTACGAGCATCAAACCTCTCAATAATTTTGGCAAAGTCTGCAAGCGAGCGGGCGAGTCGGTCAACCTTGTAGACCACTACCGTATTTATTTTTCCTGAATCAATGTCTTCTAATAGACGCTTCAGAACCGGTCTCTCGAGTGAACCGCCTGAGTACCCGCAATCGTCATAGCGAGTATCAATGAGACTCCAGCCCTCAAGTTTTTGGCTCAAAATGTAGGATTCGCAAGCTTCTCGCTGTGCATCGAGGGAATTGAATGATTGTTCCAGCCCCTCTTCTGATGATTTCCGCGTGTAAATTGCCGAACGAATAAATGTATGGTTAGGAGCCATCATTGGACCTCTTTGCCGGAGGCTTCTTTCCAGACTTCAAGCCGAAGAATACGGGCCCTGACCATGAGCCGCCGGTAATCAACCGAGCAATTTTAGAAAGGCTGCCATGGAGCTGCCCGCGGTATTCGTAACCTCTTTCCGCCACGATTACGTTGTGCATCTGTCCCTGATACTCCCGGATCAATTTAGTACCCGGCTCGATCTGGACTGTCATTGCGCCAGAGTTCTTTATGTTTTCTCCGATGAGTTGTCTATTTCTTCGGCGCGGCGCTAGCCCGCGGCCAAGTGCCCTCTCCTGAATGGTATAGGCAAGGACTCGGACCAACATGTCCCTACGCATTTGTTCAGACGGAGAGCGACCGAAGTGTTGCCGCCAAAGGTCACGCAGAGTCGCCTGATCAGATTGGGCAAGAGAGTCAAGTTGTCTTGCTATTTCGTTGGACAAGCGCATCCTCCAGCATTGGACATTTACGCTTGCTTGGCGAACTAAATCAAGTTTACTTTGGGCGCAGAGAGAGGATCAGTTAGTTGGTGCTTATTGATTCCAACACTGTTTTGGTCATTAGGAACGCATAGCAAGGGAGCAGCCGGGTGACCTCATCAAAGGAGCCCGGACCGTTTGCCCCTAGGTTACCGATCCAATAGGGAACAACGCCACATTTTCGTATGATCCCATGGCAACCTGCTGAGCCTCAAGGATGGCTTTTATCCTTGCGTCGTCTGAGGTTGCCTCAGAAGGCCGGGGTTTTCAAACTCAGACACTCCGGAAGGCGCATACCCGAGGACAATCTTGCACACGGTACCGGCCACATTACCAGCCAGATATTCAACCGGTGGCCTCCAGTCTGCCGGGCGCTCTGTGACCAACCGCACCAGCGGGGTAATCAATGCCGGGTCACACCCGGCAAGTACATTGGAACCACACTCAATGGTCTCTGGACGCTCGGTCACGTCACGAATAGTCACATTCGGCACATGGAAGATGCATGCTTCTTCCTGCACGGTGCCGCTGTCGGACAACAGACAGAATGCTGATTGTTCCAGGCAAACAAAGTCAAAGAACCCAAACGGCTCAGCAAACAGCAGGCCGGTTCGATCCAGGTCTATCCCAAACTCTTTCACCTTGGCACGCGTGCGCGGGTGGAGGGAGCAAACAACAGGAAGACCGTATTCTTCCTGTAAAAGGGCCAAAGCCTGGACCAGATTGCGTAGCCGTGACTCCACGTCCACATTCTCCGCTCGATGCATGGTCACTAGAAAGTACTTCTTCACAGCGAGCCCGAGCCGGCCCAAAGCCTCACTCTGGGCGATCGACGTTGAGTGGTGGTCAATAACTTCTTTGATCGGGTTTCCGGTGACAAAGATTGACTCAGGACTGAAACCTTCGCGTAATAGGTTGTCCCGGCTGCGATAAGTGTACGGCATCAGCACACTGCTAACGTGGTCAATGGTCCTGCGATTAGCCTCTTCGGGCACGCGAAAATCAAAACATCGGTTCCCTGCCTCCATGTGGTAGACGGGAATTCCGAGGCGTCGCGCCACGAGCGCAGTGAGCCCGCTATTTGTGTCGCCGAGCACCAGCAAGCGATCCGGGCGGTGCTCCAGCAGCAGAGGCTCGATGCGGGTCAGGATTTGCCCGACTTGTTCGCCAAATCCGCTGCCACGGACGCCCAGAAAGAAGTCTGGCTTGCGCACACCCATCTCGCGATAAAACAGGCCGCTCAACCGATCATCATAGTTCTGACCGGTATCTACAAGCACATGGTCGGCGAACCGGTCTAGCAGTTTAATCACGAGGCTGAGGCGGATGATCTCCGGCCGTGTGCCGAGTATGGTCATCACCTTCAACGGAGGACCTCCACGTGCTCTTTTTCCACGTCTTCCATCATCAGACGTTCGCGTTTCAGCAATGAGACGGTTTGCGGAAAGTCCATCACGTCATCGGACGAGCTGTACTCTTTCTTCAGGCTACCGTCCCCGGGAGTGCTCTCGCACACCTCGGGCAACATCGACTGGACCACATAATACTTGCCACGTTCAATCGTGCGATGAGCTTCTTCCTCGCTCACCAGGATCTCATGAGCGTGTTGCGACGCTTCTTGAGCGGACATTCCTTGTTTGGCGCCGACCGTGAACATATCCATCACAAGCTCCTTGAACTTGGCCTTTCCCAGCGACAAGCCGTCTGGGTGCTCTACGGCTTTTCTGCAGCTTGCGCAGTGCTGAGTCTCTCCTTGTTACACCCTTCGCACTTGGTGGCACTACCCATTGCCGGCTTGCTCCTGCTGGCCACCTTTTTCGGTGTACGCAAACTCGGTTACCACGAACTCCATGAATTTCAGCGCGTGTGGAAGCGAGCTGGCCAGCAGAAGCGGGTCTTTGCCCGCGACATCGCTTTGCGGAAGGCCACCACCGAACTCCGCAACTTACATGATTTCGATCGCGTCATTGAACTGCTGGAAAAATGCCTGAGGCATGATTTCGATGGTTTTGAAGTGGTCTTACATCCCCAGGATCCTTCCGACGACGCTTTAGATAAGCCATGGGTCGGCCCCGTCCAGCGCGTCTGGAAAAACGGCTATGAAGAACGGCTGCTATTTACTTTAGAGTTGACCACTCCCAAATATGGTTTGATAGGGACGCTTTCCATGCATCGCCAGGCCGGCGCCGGGTGGCTGGTTGATACCGACTTGCTCGCGGGCGATTTGCAGAGGTCGCTGGGAATCGCGATTGAGAATTGCATCTTGCGGCCCCCCGCCCAGATCACGAGCCCCGCTTTTGAGGCAGCGGTTTAAGCCGGCGACAAACCAATTCCATCGGCCCTACTTCCTGCTCCACAACAAACGCCCTCCGTTAGGCTGAAATGCTATTTCAAAGTTCGCGGTTACGTTCGATTTTGCTCCTGCCCCAATCAGCGGAAATGCCCAATGCTCGTATTGAAGATTGCCCCGTACTACTAGGCCGCCTGCACTAGCCAGAGTCCCGCTCGCGCTGAAATCACGGAGCCGGCCACCCTCCAGAAAGCTTGGGTTCACGTGCTGGTTGCGGAATCGCAGCTGAATATCGCTTTGCGGGGTGAAGTGGTATGTGGCCCATGCGCTCACGCCGCGGCCTTCCCGGCCAATCCAGCTGCCAATGATCTGGTTGAAGTTTGTATAGCCGCTCAGGTAGTGGGTGTTGAAATAGGCCACGCCTGTTCCACGCAAATTAGGAAGGTCGGTATAGATTCCCTCGACCCTGAGGTCTGCCCGCCGGAGCTTTGGCAATTGCGGCATGTAGATGCCGGGTCGGAAGGCCGACTTCCGTGGATATGCGATAGGCGAGAACTCGTCTTCCGTAAATGAGTCGGCGTAGAGAGTCGCCCAGTTCCGGATCCCGGGCAGACGATACGAGAAATCAAAGGCCGACCGGCGGTCCCCAGGATCGTCCGGCGCTCCCGGAATGGTGTTGCTGGGCGAGTAGGTCCGCAGCACCGTCTTCAAAGTCAATGGAAATCCTGGACCGCTGAACACAGTTGTTAGACCAAAGCCGAATTCCAGGTTGGGCGTTGGCTTAAACGAAAACTTTTCGCCGTCGAGGTAAGGATGTGGGTGCAGAGGCGGACTAACCACGGTACGGGTTCCTGCAGCATCAATCAACGACACAAACTGCTGGCCTTCAAGCCGGCCCCACATGATCTCAAAGCGTATCGGGCCCATGTAGCGGAACAGCCAGGGCAAGCGAAACGGCGTGGCGCGGGAAATGCGCAGCATCGGCAGTGGCTCCGCATTGTTGCTGAAGAGGAAAGGCGCATCCTCGCCCGGGCCCCACCACAAGGTCTGCTTGCCGAAGGAAATGACGTTGTTGCGCCAATTCAGCGAGCCGTAGGTATTCAGGAAGCGGAACCGATCCAGCGATGCCGTTCGAAGCGGTATCGCAAATGGCGTTTCATCCTGCGCTGCAATAGCTTGCAACTCGGCCGGACTCTGCGCGACCAGCGTTCCAGCGCGTTCATATTCACCCTGGAGATAAACCGCCAGGGGCCCTGCGCTGGCACGGATAGAAGCCCCGGTGAGCGCGTTTCCACCGTGTCCGAAGGGTCTGCCATAGTCATCTGTGATTGTCTTGGCGAAATGATAATCATCGGCCAGAGGCTGGCCTCCGATAGCGCCCACCCGGGCATAAGCATCTTCCAGGCGCAACTCAGCCTGCATGTTTGTCTGGATCTCGGGAGCAAACTCCTCCTCCAGCGCGCCCAGAAGCTCTTTGGCTGCGCCCGGCGCAGCGCTGCTCCGCATTTTCTCGTCCGCTTTGCGGACCAGCCGGGCACACTCAACGCGGGTCCATGGCCGCAGGCCGGCCAATGCAGTTTCAGTAAAGCCGAGCGCTCCCAGACGATCGAACGCCGGATACACCCAGCTATCCATTGGCACGAACACAGTCCCGGCAGAACGTCGTCCTTCCTGGCCGCTTGCTTGAGGAACGATGGTCAGCGTGAAGACTCCGACGGTAATCAACCCAAGAATGATCAGGCAATGGCGCGCAAACACTAAGCATGCGCCGGAACATTTCTTTCTGTGGATGATATAGGTGGCTATACAGCTTGATGTCGTAAGCATTACTGCACCAGTTTAAACTCCATAACAAGTAAACAAACGTACGAAAGTGCCGTGCATGGTTCATCCAAGTTATGCGGCGTAGTGTTTTACGCGACGCGAGAATGTGCTCAATGTCTGGGTTCAATATTATATCGAGTGGCGATATATAACGTACCCCTTTACAAGCTTCTTCAAATTGGGTGCGAACGATTACGTTTTGGTCAGAGCGTTCATGGATCTGCCGGGAAATCTGCGCTGCTTCGTCGGAGGCAATTTGTAATTATTTCGCTTCCATACCATTTTCCTATTGACAGGATTGCCGTTCGCTTTCTATATCAAAATTGAGCTCACAAAATTGATCGTGTAGCGTGAACAGGACGCCCTCATCGCTCCGGGATGAAATTAAACGCGAGCGGGACGTCTAA